>JBKJKD010000250.1:0-29143 GCA_046597635.1 Ferruginibacter sp.
CAAACTACCGTAGTCATTGGGCTTGCCCGAAACCAGAAGGCATTTGAGGGACTGCGTAAGGTAGGTGGGAATTTTAATGCCATCAAGATGTGAGTATACCCGGCGATTAAAAAGTAAATTATCACCGATCTTTTAGCCCGCCGCCGGCTGGTGTTATCACCACCGGCGATCGACCTGCAAAGGGTTCCGAATATCTTCTACACATGAAATGCTACTGGCTCATCTATCGGCCACCAGCACTGACTTTTAAGCAGCAATGTTCATCCCTTGAAATGTGTCAGCATATTAAAGTGATCCATTCCAAATTCATAAAAGTAAGCCGATGAATAATGATAATCCTCAGGGTACTTGCAAAGCCCCGCTTTAACAGGATTAAAATGAATGTAGTCAATCTTTTGATTAAATACTGCCTCAGTAAATAATTCAATACCCAGTGAGTCCCGTTTCCATACCTGGTATTGCCTGTCTGCTTTATTTACCTTACATTTTTCCAATAGTACCGGATTATCTTTTTGCAATTCGAATTTTATCTGTTGCGCAGTGTACTTCATAAAACTCAATTGAATTTGTGAGGGATCGTATCCTGGTTGTGCCTGCCAAATGAGATGAAGGTGATTACTCATAATGGCGAAGGCATTTAACTCAATCCTTTTTTCACGAACTAAAAACCGTAAACTGTCAACGATGATGTTTTTATATTTTTCGTTATCAAGTAATGGCAGCCATTGATTGCAGGTAGCAGTATAGAATTGAGGCCACTGAACAGGGTATAAAATATCCATACCCTAATTTACAAATAATAATTGTTGCACTCTAAACGTCGAGCCGTCGGTCCCGATAGCTATCGGGACACCGGACGGCGGCCTTAACGGGTTGTGGTGTCGTCTTTCGCCTGATTCAAAACAAATCTCGACTCATAACTATACATTTACTTCCTATAAATTTAATGATCAGTTTTTCACAAACCTATATTCAATTCGGCACTTCGCTTTGTGGGGACCTGAACCGTTGCGGTGGGGATATCTTGTAGAAATCTGCAGTTGAGTTTCGGGAACAGCTTAAAAGGTTGTCCCAGAAAAAATCGACTTGAAAATTTTGGTACAAATTTTTATTTTTTTTCGCCAAAGGATTTTACTCCATAAAAATAACCTTTCCGGCCGTCAAGTGTGGTCGTTTGGGACAGTTTCGTTCGCAAAAGGCGAAACAATTCATATTTGCGAACAGTTTGGACAGGAATGCAGGTTTGAGGATGAAGACACGAGCCGGCATCATTCCAGGCAAGCGGCAACAATTCCAATTTTGGCGGCCAGAACTCTATTGCTCTACATAATCTAAGTCTTTGCCAAAAGTTTCCTCGGTAAACCATGCTGCAACAATACTAATTGCCATTATGATACCACCAGTGATGAGACCCGCCTGAGCGTAGCTGGTAAATTGCTGCAACCAGTTAAACAAAAGCAAGATTAGTGGCAACGATCCCCTTACCATGTTGGGCACCGTGGTGGCGGAAGTAGCCCGAAGGTTGGTGCCAAATTGCTCCGCTGCCATGGTCACAAAAATAGCCCAGAAGCCTGTGCTAAAACCGAGCAGGCCGCAGACCCCATACATATAGGCAGCACTACTTCCCTGCTGCGAAAAATAAAGGGCTATAGCAATTAAAGTAAATGCGTAAAATATAAAAAGCGCCTTTTTACGGCTGCGCAACCAATGGCTTACAAAGCCTATCAAAACATCGCCCAGGGAAATACCAATGTAGGCAAACATGATGGCTTTGCCGGGCATTACTCCTTCGCTGATATGAAAAGCCGTGGCGAAGTTATTGGAGAAGGCAACCAGCACGCCAATCACATACCAGGTGGGCATGCCAATAAGAATGGCCAACATATATTTTTTAAACCGTTGCTTATTATTGAAGAACATAAAAAAGTTGCCCTTTACAACTCCCGCATTTGTTTTAACCTGGTTAAACATGCCACTTTCGCTAACGGATATACGCAAAAATAGCAGGCCGATTCCCAAACCACCTCCAATGAAGTAACAGGTACGCCAATGAAAATATTGCGAAATAAAATAGGCCGCTACAGCACCCGTTAAGCCAATACCTGCCACCAAAGAGGTACTGAGCCCACGCTTTTCTTTGGAAGTAATTTCGCTTACGAGCGTGATACCTGCACCCAGTTCTCCGGCGAGGCCAACACCAGCGATAAAACGAACGAGCGCATACTGCCCCGTAGTTTGAACAAATCCGTTTACAATGTTGGCAACGCTGTATAAAATGATGGACCCAAACAGCACACTGAGTCTCCCCTTTTTATCACCCATTACACCCCAAACAATGCCACCCAACAGGAGGCCCAACATCTGTATGCTGACGATAAACTCTCCTTCAGATTTAATGAGTTCTTCAGACAATCCAAGATCTGAAAGGCTTTTTACCCTTACGATACTAAAAAGTAGAAGATCGTAGATATCTACAAAGTATCCTAGGGACGCTACCAGTACTGCAATACTGAAGAGGGAACCTGTCTTGTGCTGCGTCATATTATTGAGGTGTGCCTTGGGCAGGTTTTTTTTTGGCAAAAAACAACTTGTAAATAACAGGAGCAGTTGTTATAAATACAATGCCTAGTACGATCACTTCGAGATGATCTTTAAGATTAAAATCAAACTTATCGAGGATAATACGGTAAAGATAGTGACCGGCAAAAAGCATGGTAAAAGCCCAGGCAACTGAACCCACTATATTGTAATAGGCAAATTTCTTTTTATCCATTTTTACAATGCCCGCTACAATTGGGGCAAAGGTTCTGATGATGGGTAGAAAGCGAGCGATTACAATTGTGCTGGCTCCATTTTTTTCATAAAATTCGTGAGCCTGCTCCAGGTATTTTTTTTTGAAGAAAAAACTATCCTTCCGGTTGTAAAGCGCAGGGCCACCTTTTTGCCCAAACCAGTAACCGGTGGTATTCCCCAATATCCCTGCTATTATAACGAGGGCAGAAAGCAGCACAAGATGCAGCAAATCGTTGTGTATGTCAAAGCCAAGGCCTTTTGTGATCAATTCGTTGCTATAAATTCCTGCAACGAATAGTAGAGAATCGCCAGGAAGAAAGAAGCCTGCAAACAAACCTGTTTCAGCAAATACGATGAAGAGAAACAGCCAAAGGCCACCATTTACGATATAGAATTCTGGGTTGAGTAAATCTTTGAAAGTGATCTCTAATAATTCCATTTGCAAATAAACAATTAATCTTTCAATCACAACCAATTAGCATACACCTTACAAAAAAAAATCATACGGATTCCTGCCTGGCGTTTAAAGCAGAAACAATGGCAACTATAAAATTGAAAATATACAGCTGGTCGTTGTTTTATATATTAATTGCGTATTTTTCCAGAATATTCATTTCTCAAAAATTACTAACAGTATGAGTTTATTTGTAAGAAAACCAATGGCGGCTTTAATGAATGAAGCGCAGGAAACAGGTTCGCACACCTTAAAACGAACATTAGGTGCGTGGGGGCTAATTGCATTGGGTATTGGCGCTATCATCGGTGCAGGATTATTTTCTATTACGGGTATGGCTGCGGCTAATCATGCCGGCCCCGCCATTACCATATCTTTTGTGGTGGCAGCCTTTGGTTGTTTATTTGCCGGCCTTTGTTATGCAGAGTTTGCATCCATGATACCGGTTGCAGGTAGTGCTTACACTTACTCTTATGCAACTATGGGCGAATTTATTGCGTGGATCATAGGTTGGGATCTTGTGTTGGAATACGCTGTGGGTGCAGCCACCGTGGGCATTAGCTGGAGCAGATACCTGGTAAAATTCCTGGAAGGGTTTGATATTCACCTGCCGACTGCACTCACCGTAGGACCATGGGATGGAGGCATCATTAATTTGCCCGCAGTACTTATTATAGTGTTGATGAGTTTATTGCTCATGAAAGGCACAAAAGAAAGTGCTAATGTAAACGCTGTAATTGTGAGTTTAAAAATTGCTGTGGTAATGGTGTTTATTTTCCTTGGCTGGAAATACATCAATAACGACAATTACACTCCATATATACCAGACAATACAGGCAACTTTGGAGAGTTTGGTTTCAGCGGAATAATAAGAGCAGCGGCCATTGTATTTTTCGCATACATTGGATTTGACGCAGTTAGTACCGCAGCCCAGGAGGCTAAGAATCCAAAAAGAGACATGCCTTGGGGTATTCTGGGGTCATTGGCTATTTGCACCGTATTGTATATACTTTTTGCACACGTGATGACTGGTGTTACCAGCTATACAAGTTTTGCCGGAAAAGATGGTATCGCTCCTGTTGCCATTGCTATCGATCATATGGGCACTGCCGATGCGGCTGGAACTATCACGCCAGATTACCCATGGTTAAACAGAGCGATTGTAGTTGCTATTTTAGCAGGATATGCTTCTGTTATTCTTGTAATGCTGATGGGCCAAACCCGTGTGTTTTTTAGCATGAGTAAAGACGGACTTATCCCAAGGATTTTTTCGACAGTGAACCCTAAAACACAAACACCTGTAAAGAGCAACCTGTTGTTTATGGGATTCGTAAGTTTGTTTGCTGCATTTGTACCTGCACGGGTGGTGGGAGAAATGACAAGTATAGGAACGTTGTTTGCTTTTATTTTAGTGTGTGTAGGTGTATGGGTGATGCGTGTAAAAATGCCAGAACTCAAAAGAGAATTTAAAACCCCGCTGGTTCCTCTTGTTCCAATCTTAGGCATTGTAGTGTGTTTGTTCATGATGGTGTTTCTACCCATGGATACATGGATTCGCCTGATCGTGTGGATGCTCATTGGTATGGATATCTACCTGGTATACGGTGCAAAGAACAGTTTGCTTGGGAATGGTACTAACAATCGTAAGGGGATGAAAATTGCCCGTATGACAGGCCTGGTTTTGTGCGTTCTGCTTATTGTAGCTGGAATATTACACCAATACACGGTAGGTTTCGACACAGACAGAACTTTATTGTATATCTCCCTAATTTTTGCAGCTGTTCATTTAGTTGTCTTTGCCAGAAAGCTAGGAAGAACTGAGTCACTGAGTTAACAATCGATTTGGTTATCATAGAAATAAAAATGCCCCTTTTAACAGGGGCATTTTTATTTCTATGATTTGATGTTAAAACTAAAAAGGAAGATCATCGTCTAATGATGCCACTTGCGGAGGCGCTTCAGTTCTTACCACTGGCCTGTCGGTTGCGCCGGTATTGTAACCTGCACCTGCGTTAGTTACGTTCCCTTGTTGTGAACCCTGATTCTCTCCACCACCCAGCAATTGAATATTTTGCACACGCATTCTAAGTGTTGCTGCAGCCTGGCCTTCTTTATTGGTGTAAGAGTCTGCTTCAGGAGAACCCTCTGCATAAACCATTTTACCCCTGGTGAGATACTGTGATACTGCCGTTCGATCTGTCCAGTAAGCGCATTCAACCCAAGTGGTGCGCTCCTTTTGGTTTCCCTGGGCATCTTTGTAGCGCTCGGTGTGTGCTACACTAAAATTGATAACGTTTTTTCCGTTCACTTCTTTTACGATGCAATCTTTGCCAAGATTGCCTACGATTTGTAATTTAATCATAACTGTGTGTTTTGCCCCTTTACTATTTTCATCTTAAGAAATGATAAAAGGATTGTTTATTAATCGATGTATCTGGTTTTGCTAAAGTTATAAAAGCTACAAACTAAATGCTAATTCATTTTCTTTTTTAAAGTACTCACCTGGTCCTGCAGGTTATTAACGAGATTGGCGAGGCTGTTTACATCCCATCGTTGTTGGGTTGTTACCTTTCCTATTACTACCTGGGCCTGCCACAATTCTATAATGTCTTCTGTATTTACCTGGTAGGGTTGGTAAGTTGGATTATCGCTAACTAAAGAAACTTTATTTTTTGCTTTATTGCTTTTTACAATTCGCTTGTAAACAATTCCCTCGTTTCGGCTGATGACAATATAAGCAAGGTTACTCTTGATATCATCCATGTTATCTACCTTCTCTCCCACAATGATACTTCCGCTGGGCGTGGGTAACATACTATCTCCAATAATTTCGAAAGCCCTATAATTACCACCGCTAAGCATAGGAAGGGTAAAAGTATTGAGTTCATCAATAAACTCGCTGTCTGCATAGCCTGCCATATAACCGGCCGCTGCCTTCACTGGCACGAAATGGATAATGTTCCTATCTGCGCTCATCATTTTTTGCTGGCGGCGCTTCATCAAATAGCTGGCAGATTGGTTGCTGAGATCTTTTAGTAAAAGCTCATCGAGACTTAACTTAAAAACATCGGCCACAATCTCTAAAACCTCGAGGCGTGGGTCTGCCCGCTCTTCTTCGTAAGCGCCAAGCAACGACCGTTTGATGTTGAGCTTACCTGCAAATTCTTCCTGCGTCCATCCCCGCAACTTACGGAGGTATTTCAAATTTAAACCTGCTAATGACATGCGTAAACTAATTTGATTAGTACAAATATACTAATATTCTTAGTTTATCAAAATTTATTTTTATACATTCTAAATCTTCCATCCCTGCATAAAATCTTAGGGAAGTCTTACGGATAAATTTTTTTATACTATTGCCATCTCGATTTGAAAATAATTCAACTGGTAGGGTCTTATAAAAACATTGAATTGGTTACAATTATATATTTCAACGTAACTCTTGTCAAATGTATCTTTGACGGATAAGAATATTTTAGTAATAAAACCGTTACTAGTAACCAAACAATCAGCAATGGCAAAAGCAAAAAAAGAGCTTCCGGTAATTTTAATAACGAACGACGATGATGTGACGTCTAAAGGAATTCGTAGCCTGGTAGAAGCAGTCAAAGATCTTGGAAAAGTGGTAGTGGTTGCGCCAAATGCTCCACAAAGCGGCATGGGACATGCCATCACTATTGGCTCGCCCTTGCGCATGAGCAAAGTAGATATATTTAAAGACCTTGATGTAGAAGCATGGCAAACCAGTGGCACGCCGGTGGACTGTGTAAAACTTGCCGTGGACAAGATTCTCCACCGCAAACCAGACCTCTGCCTCAGCGGCATCAACCACGGTGCCAATCATTCCATTAATGTAATTTACAGCGGCACCATGTCTGCAGCCATGGAAGCAGCCATTGAGGGCATCCCGAGTATCGGATTTTCTTTATTAGATTATGCGTATGACGCAGATTTTACTGCCGCTAAAGAAGTGGTGCGTAAAATGGTCATTGAACTCTTGCAACAAAAAACATTGGATAAACATTTTTTACTGAACGTAAATATTCCTGCTCTTCCACCAGCAAAAATAAAGGGCATTAAAATTTGTAAACAAGCTTACGCAAAATATGAAGAGGATTTCGCTGAAAGACTGGACCCCCACGGCAAAAAGTACTACTGGCTCACCGGAGCTTTTAAAAACTTTGACAAAGCAAAAGATACCGATGTTTGGGCGCTGGAGCATGGCTTTGTGAGTGCAGTACCCGTGCAGTTTGACCTCACCAACTACGAACTAAAAAAACGATTAGAAAACAGCAAATTATTTAAATGATTTTCAAGAAAGACAATTTTATTTTAGGCCTTGTACTAGGTGTGTTTGCACCCTTCATAGGCATCCTCATCTTTAAGATGTACAAGTTCTCTGTGTTTAGTTTCACAGAAACGTTTCAGTATCTGGTAGTGGAGCCCGGCTTTAAAACACTCACGGTGGCATTGAGCCTTTCTTTGTTGCTCAATGCGCTGTTGTTTACTATTTATATTAATTCAGGAAAAGATGAAACTGCCAAAGGCATATTTGCTACCACGCTTGCCTATGGCTTACTGGTGCTATCTATTAAAACATTTTTGTAGGAAGTTAGCGGCAGCGCTTTAACGGAATGTTAGCCATTTATTGGCATTAGCTTAACAGTGAATGAAATGGAAGTTCTTAGCTTTGTGAAACAAATAAAGTAATTAAAAATTTCTCATAAGCAGTTAGTTTTGGTAAACGGGGCATCTATTCTTAGGTAGCCCCTCTTTTTTGCCTATAACTTTATGAGCCCATCTACAAACTGGTGCTTATCAAATACCATCAGGTCGGTAGCTTTTTCACCTACACCAATGAATTTTACAGGAATATTAAATTGGCTGGCAATAGCCAACACTACCCCGCCTTTTGCCGTTCCATCCAGTTTTGTAATAGCCAGTGCGGTTACTTCGGTAGCCGCTGTAAAATGCCTGGCCTGCTCCAACGCATTTTGCCCGGTACTGCCATCTAGCACCAACAGCACTTCGTGTGGAGCGTTAGGAATAACTTTCTGTATGACCCTTTTTATTTTGGTAAGCTCGTCCATCAAATGCAACTTGTTGTGCAGGCGGCCTGCTGTGTCTATGAGGATAACATCTGAGTTTCGGGCTACGCCACTAATAACAGTATCGTAAGCAACAGAAGCGGGATCGCTGCCCATCTCTTTTTTTACAATAGGCACATTAGCTCGCTCGCTCCAAATGGTTAGCTGGTCTACAGCTGCGGCTCTAAAGGTATCAGCAGCACCCAGCAAAACTGATTTTCCCGCAAGGGAAAAATTATGTGCCAGCTTACCGATGGTGGTAGTTTTGCCTACGCCATTTACGCCCACTACCAGGATGATATGTGGCTTGTTGCCGGGCGGCAATTCGTAATTGATGTAATTGCTGTCTTCTGGTGCCGATACCAGCAGGTTAGTTATTTCTTCTTTTAAAATGCGGTTGAGTTCAGAAGTGTTGAGGTACTTATCCCTGGCTACCCGCTTCTCAATTTCGTCGATAATTTTCACTGTAGTTTCTACCCCTACATCAGCACTTACGAGCGCATTTTCCAACTCGTCCAGCACTTCTTCATCTACTGTACTTTTTCCGGCAATGGCTTTAGTTATTTTGCCGAGGAATCCTTCCCGGGTTTTTTGTAAGCCCTGGTCGATGGTTTCCTGCTGCTCTTTTTTACCGAATAACTTGTCAAATATTCCCATGCCCCTTTTTTATCGTTGAATTAAAGATCCCAAATTAAGGGAAGTTAACCATATTAGGTAAAGCCCAGCTTTTGGGGCTGGGGGGTATAAAGAAAGCCGTTCCGGAATGATCAGAACAGCTTCTTTTATAAATTAACCAGGCTCAAATTATTGACCCAGGTGCTCTTTAATCTTGTCTTTGTGAACGATAGACTCTTTAAAGGTATATGATCCAGACTTAGGACTACGAACGGTGCGAATAACCTTTGTCCAGTTTTTCGCATCTGCTGCTGCCTTGGTATCTTTAATCTTCGAGTTCTTTGAAGCTGCTTTTGCCATTGTTATGTGTTTTTATTAATTAGTAAACCTACCAACTAATGTTTAATTATTTAATTTCTTTATGAACAGTTACCTTTTTTAGGATTGCATTGAATTTCTTCAATTCCAAACGTTCTGGGGTATTTTTTTTATTCTTGGTGGTGATGTAGCGACTAGTACCGGCCATTCCGCTGGTTTTGTGCTCTGTACACTCCATAATTACCTGTACCCTGTTACCTTTCTTTGCCATTTTGTATTTTTTATAATTTTTCCGTTAGAAAACCAACGTTTCCTTAGATTTTTGATCCTGCAGCACGCATTTGCTTTACAACAGCATACAGACCATTCTTATTGATGGTTCTGATAGCTTCTGAAGACAATTTCATGGTAACCCACTTATCTTCTTCTGCTATGAAATAGCGCTTGGTCTGCAAATTAGGCAGAAACCTGCGTTTAGTTTTAATGTTAGAATGAGATACCTTATTACCTGTAATTGGTCTCTTTCCTGTAAGTTCACATACTCTTGCCATGTCCTAAAATTTTGGAGAGCAAAAGTAAGGATTTATGTTTGAACTCAATGTGCTATTTTGAAATAATTTTAATTTCTAGTTATAAAAAAAGTTTTTTACGCTCATTTTCGTGCAAATTACAGGCAAATTAGCACCCATGGATACACATTTTATTAGCAGCAAGCACAAAGACGGCATGGCCTTCGTTTCTTCTATAAACGAACATGAGATTCTTACAGATTCTACCCAAGACAATGAAGGAAACAATGAGGGACCAGGCCCAAAGCGCATGATGCTGGTTGCGCTGGCAGGTTGCACTGGTATAGATGTGGTATCTATTCTACAAAAAATGAAAGTTGAATTTAGTGATCTTTCTATTGACACAGAAGCAAGCCTTGGAGAAGAACATCCAAAAATGTACAAACAGGTAAAAGTTACCTATAAAATTAAATTGGCAGAAGCCGAAAGAGTGAAAATGGAAAAAGCCGTTCAGCTTTCTGTGGAAAAATATTGCGGAGTGATGGCCATGTTTAAAAGTTTTGCTACCGTAGAAACGGTCATCGACTACCTGTAGGGGGAAGTTATTCGAACGCTTTAATAGCCTGAGTCATCAAACTTTTGCCCCTTCCACCTATTCCCTGGGTTTGCAGCATAAAAACTTATCTGCAATAGGATTGATAAAACAATAACCAACAAAGCACCTATCACATTCAGCCACAAAAATGAAATAATATCTGCCCTGTAAATGGTAATGATCAAAAGCTCTGATATTACTGCCGCCACAAAAACTGCATTGGCCCCAACTTTTTTTATCCAGAAGGCTACCAGGAAAATACCCAGTATCACCCCATAAAATAAGGAGCCCAAGATGTTAACCGCCTCTATCAGGCTGTTGCCAATGTTATGGGCAAACATGGCTATTACAATACAAAATACCCCCCAGGCAAAAGTGTACCATTGAGAGATTTTGTAGTCGTGTATTTCAGAATTATTTTTTACAAAAAACTTTTTATGAAAGTCAACAACGGTGCAGGCAGCCAGCGAATTGAGTGCGGCAGCAATACTGCCCCATGCCGATAAAAATATAACTGCAAACAAAAGCCCGATCAACCCTATGGGGAGATTGTCTTTTACAAAACGTAAGAAGATAAAGTTGGCATCATTGGCTTCATCGCCGGGCAAAGCTTTTTTGATAGTGGCTTTGTATTGTGCACGGTAACTGTTGGCTTGGGGCATATCGCCAGCGGCAAATGCAGCGTTATAGTTTTGCTCAATGCCAGCAAGCGTATCCTTGTAAATAGTTTGCTCGGCAACCAGCACTTTAGCATTGTCAAAAAATACCGGGGCTTTGTAATGCAGGTAAAAAGAAAAAATTAAAATCCCGATTAATAAAATTCCAAACTGCATGGGCACTTTTACAACACCATTCATCAGTAACCCTTTGCGGCTTTCCTTAATATTTTTTGCCGTAAGGTAGCGCCCTACCTGGCTGTGGTCTGTACCAAAATAGCTAAGCGCTAAAAAAAATCCTCCGATAACGCCACTAAAAATATTGTATTTATCCTTCCAATCGAAACCCTTTTCTGTGAACCCCGTGGTGATCACATTCATCTTTCCCAGGTCGGCTGCTTTTTGCACGGCACCGCTGAAACCAACATCGGCAGGCAGCATATTTACCGCTATGTAGGCAATAATAAACAGCGACACAAATACAATGATCATTTGCAATGTTTGTGTGTAGGCAACGGCCCTTGCACCTCCGCTCATGGTATAAATGATAAGCAGGCCGCCCATCACCACATTCGTATAATAAATATTCCAACCCATGAGGGAACTTAAAATAAGAGAAGGTGCATAAATACTTACGCCGGTGCTTAAACCACGACTTAATAAAAATAAAAATGAAGTGAAACTGCGGGTCTTTACATCAAATCTCTTTTCTAAAAATTCATAGGCGGTGTACACTTTTAAGCGGCTGTAAACCGGTACAAAAAAAATACTGATTACAATCATGGCCAGCGGCAGGCCAAAATAATACTGTACAAAACGCATCCCATCTGTATAGGCCTGGCCTGGACCGGTGAGGTAGGTGATGGCGCTTGCCTGCGTACCCATGATGCTGAGCAAAACGAGGTACCAGGGCAAACTACGGTTGCTTAAGAAGTATCCTTCCAGGTTTTTTGAACTACGGCTTTTGTAAACACCGTACAGCATTATTCCCGATAAAACCACCACCAATATCGTCCAATCTATATAGCTCATGCGAAAGTGAAAAGTTAATTCTAAAAATTAAAACATGGTGCGCTGCAATCTTTGGTAAGTTTATTTTCTGCCTGTGTTTATCTCTCCTGCCCTGCCAGATTTAGGAGCTGCCAATAAATTAGCCAACAACCTATAGGCACCGGGAACCCCTGCAGGCAGCTCCCGAAAGAATACAATTCCTGTATAAATAAATCTTCCTTTACCATAGTCTGCCACAATCAAACTGCCATCACTCGCCGCTTCACCCGGATCTTTCATGCTGAATATTTTGCGGTAATTGCTATCAATGTTTTCTGCATGATAAATGCTACGCTCCTGTATCCAACCTTCAAAATCTTTTTGGGTAATCTTGTTGGGGTAATTTAAAACAGGATCGTTGGGAATTAAAAAATTAACCGCGGCAGTTTCATCGGTTACCCGGTTTCTGCCCAAGGTAAAAGGATATGGTCCCATTTTTTGCCGCAGCGGACCTGCATTGTTGTTGGTATTGTACTGTACCACGAAAACGCCCCCCTGGTTCACGTAGTCATTTAGTATTGGGGACGCATTGCTTAGCCAAAGATTGGTATTATAAGCCCGCACGCCTGCCATCAAAGCGTCAAATTGCCTGAGGTTGGCAGCAGTAATATCTTTCTCGGAAAGTATCGTTACACGATAACCCATTTGAACCAACGCTTGCGGAACTTTGTCCCCGGCTCCGGGTATATAACCAATATTTTTTCCTGCCACTTCAATATCTGCCTTTAGCAACTTTTGCGTAGAAGGTTTGAAATACAATATAGCGGGAATATGATCGTATGCTATTTCCCTGATCTCATTGTAAGGTTTTCCTGCCGCATCTTTTACTGTAATTATTTCAGCTGAGTTCGCCGCATTGGTCCTGGCAGTTTTATTGATCATTTCTCTCTGGCTGTAAAGCGCACCGGCTTTTAAATCTTTCAACTTAGCATAAGACTCCTCCTTGGTACTAAGACGGGCCCCATCAGCAAACAGCCGATAGTTTTTATCGGTAAACTTGTTTTCCTCTGCGTGTTGTGTTATTAAATTTATTTCAGGTTCAATTTGCAGCGTTATTTTAGGCACAATGCTCACAGGCTGGTAAATTTCTCCCTTTACCGGGTCTGTGTATTTAAACTTTATGGGTCTCTCAAAGCTAAATTGCTCTCCTTCTATCTCAACATTAAATGCTATTTCCATCTCCTCATTCCAGGGCTTTCCAATAAGTTTTTGGTCAGTCACTGTAAAACTTCCATTGGGCATTCCTTCCTTTAACCAATAGGGTTGAGACAAGGGCGCATCCTCGGGGATTAGTATTGAATATACGTTTACACTGTTCGTATTTTTTTCTGCGGTTTTAGGAACAATATAAGTATCCCCAAAATGAACGGAAACATTTTTTACAGGTATGCCTGAACGATTATTGATGGTAAAAGTAAGCCTCAAACTGTCGCCTGTTACAGCGTAGGGTGAAGGTGCAGTAACTTCCAAAAAGATTCCGCTGCTGGCTTCCACCAATTGATCGATTTCCTTTAGCTTCTGATCCTTCCAAAAACCTGCAGGCCATTTGTTCAACTGCCTTCTTAAACTCACCAGGGATGGCACAGTCAACGAGGGTTCATCTGATTTATATTTATTTAAAACTGTTATTGCTGAGGCAGAAAACCCTGGCTGGTTCATTCTGGTGCTACTAACATCCACGCCATCCATTAAATCTTTTACCGGCTTCTCACCTTTGATGGTAGCGAAATATTCGAAACTTTCGCCTCTTTGCGCCGGTACACCAAAGCCCTGGCTCTTGTGCTGGCTGCGGCTTTCGGCTGCCATTTCTCCATAACTTTTTCCAAGAATAGGATTGTACATACCCACATCTATCTTCAATTGGTCTTCTCTTGTTGTGTTGTTGCCGCCGAAATTAAAAGTGTTCCATAACAAACGTTTGGCCTGCCAAACCGTTACCCCGTTTTTTAATTGCTCCGGAAATTTAGAAGCGTCTGCGGCTGCATCAAAAGCTTCGGCAGCCAGGATAGCAGAAGATGTGTGATGCCCGTGCCCGCCTTCCCCGGTAGTAGGAAAACGGTTAATGATCACATCGGGTTTAAAGTTGCGGATCACCCAAACCACATCGCTTAGTATTTTATCGTGCCCCCACTTTTGCAGCGTCTCTTCCGGGCTTTTGCTAAAGCCAAAGTCGTAGGCCCGGGTAAAAAATTGCTCAGCGCCGTCTATTCTTCGGGCTGCAAGCAACTCTTGGGTTCTTATTAATCCAAGGTCTATTCCTTGTTCATCACCAATTAAATTCTGTCCGCCATCACCCCTGGTAAGGCTCAGATACCCGGTTCTAAACTTTCGTTCGTTGGCCAGGTAGGCCAGTAAGCGGGTATTTTCGTCATCGGGGTGAGCGGCTATGTACAACACAGACCCAAACACTTCCAGCTTTTTTAATTGCTGTATAATATCGGCAGAAGAGTACGATCGGGGAGTTTGAGCTAAGACATTGTTTGCAAAAAAAAGACTAAGAAAAGCTGGCAATAATTGTTTCATTCACGTTTTTTAGGATACGAATGTAAGGCAATGTTATTTACAGGCATTACCACTTGTACTTACAGGGCTCACATATATCAGCTTTTAACAATGCCATAAGAGGCTTTGCTAAAGAATGCTTTGTTGTTAAAAAAAATTAGTTTTGGCAAAATGTCATTCTCATGTATGTAAAATATTCTGTCGCAGTATTCCTGGTATTTTTTCTGTCAAGGGCCGAGGCTCAGTCTCCGCTGCCTTACGATATTTCCAAAAAATTTGTGGGCGAAAAAGGAGCCGTTGTATCTGCGCATCCACTTGCCAGCAAGGTAGGCCTGCAAATTTTACAACAGGGAGGCAATGCTGTTGATGCTGCTATTGCTACACAACTTGCACTTGCGGTGGTATACCCCGGTGCCGGCAACTTAGGCGGGGGCGGTTTTATGGTTGCTTGCATGCAAGACGGACAAACAATTGCCTTGGACTACCGGGAAGCTGCGCCGCAGCGGGCTTTTAAAGATATGTACCTGGATGCGGCCGGTAACCCCATTACCGAACTCTCCCTTGCGGGCCCACTTGCAAGCGGCATACCTGGCACGGTGGCAGGCTTGTTTGCCAGCATGAAATATGCAAAACTCCCGTTTAAAAAATTGGTGGCTCCGGCCATAGCGCTCGCCCAAAAAGGCTTTGCCATTACCGCAGCGCAGGCAAGCAGTTTCAACAATAGTAAAGAAGAATTTACCCGGCACAATAACCATAGCGTTGCCTTTGTAAAACCCGGCACCTGGCAGCAAGGCGACATCCTGCGTCAACCGGAACTAGCCGCAACGCTACAACGCATCAGCCGCAAAGGAGCCAAAGGGTTTTACCGCGGCCGCACAGCAGATTTAATTGTTGCCGAAATGAAAAAAGGTAAAGGCATTATCAGCCGGCATGACCTGAAACACTACAAAGCCATAGAAAGGAAAGCGTTGAAGTTTAATTACAAGGGCTACGAAATAGTAGGCATGCCCATGCCCAGCAGCGGCGGCGTCATCATCAACCAGTTGATGAAAATGACGGAGGCAAAAAATATTGGGGCAATGGGTTATTCAACCGCAGCAAGTGTGCAGTTAATGGTAGAAGCAGAGCGCCGGGCTTTTGCAGATAGGGGCACTTACATGGGCGATGCTGACTTTGCAAAAGTGCCAGTAAAGACTTTGGTGAGCGATGCCTACTTACGGCAACGCATGGCCGACTATATGCCAGGAGTAGCTGGCAACAGCCAGCAAACAAAAGAAGGAATGATTAAAGAAAGTGAAGAAACCACTCACTTAAGCATTGTGGACGCTGAAGGCAATGCAGTGGCTGTAACTACAACCCTCAATGGCGGTTACGGCAGTTACACGGTTGTAGAAGGAGCAGGTTTTTTACTTAACAACGAAATGGATGATTTTAGTGTGAAGCCCGGCGCACCAAATATGTACGGCGCTGTGGGCAAGGCTGCCAATGCTATTGCGCCCGGCAAAAGAATGTTAAGCAGTATGACGCCTACTATCGTTTTGAAAAACAACCTGCCTTACATCGTGGTGGGCACACCGGGTGGTACCACTATACCCACAAGCGTGTATCAAACACTGGTGAATATACTGGACTTCAATATGAGCGAAGCAGATGCAGTGAATAAACCCAAGTTTCATCACCAATGGTTGCCCGATGAAGTCTTTATTGAAAAAGATTTTCCTGGTGCCGTGGCTGAAGAACTCAAAAAAATGGGTTATAAAATTACTATACGTTCAGAAATAGGACGTACAGAACTGATTCGCATAACTCAAGAGGGAGGCAGAAAGATAACGGCCATTGCAGACAAACGTGGAGATGATGCAGCAGCTGGATACTAACTATACTTTATATAACATATTTTTGCCAAACAAATTTTAATCCAGCTAGTTTTTTATGGCAATTCCTATTTCCAGGTTCACCTTCAGTCACAGGATTCTTTGCCATAAATCCAACCTGCTGCGCAACGCTTTGTTACAATTAATTGATAATTTTTTTGCTCAAGCTTATCCACGCATGCCTAATACCTAATTTTGAAAACAACTTATTTTTCTGCGTAAATTTTTTAAAATATTAAAGTGGTTTTTCCTGGTACTCATATTACTGGTAGCGCTTTTATACGGGCTATTGCAGCTCTCTGGCGTACAAACCTGGCTGGTAAAGAAAATTGCCAATAATTTATCCGAGCAATTAGAAACAAGGGTTACCCTTAAAAAAGTTGATTTTCGATTTTTCGACAAACTCTTGCTAAAGGAACTGATGGTAGAGGATCGCAAGAAAGATACTTTGCTGTATGCAGGCACCGCCAGCGCAAATATCACGGACTGGTTTTTTTTAAAAGATACCATCACGCTAAATAACGTAGGCCTGGAAGATGCTATTATCAACATGAATAGAACGGATTCTGTATGGAACTATAAATTCCTGCTGGATTATTTTGCTACGCCTTCCTCCAATAAAAAGAAAAAAAACGCCTTTCAGATAGACATCAGGGAAGTGCATCTTAAAAACATCCGATTTAACCAGGTTGACAAGTGGGTGGGTCAAAACATGGTAGCCTCTCTCCAAAAATTAGATGTGACCATGGACAAGCTGGACATAAGCGGCAAACAGATTCTGATAAAAGATATTTACCTGGAAAAGCCCGTTTTTCTTCAAAATACTTATGATGGAAATAAGCCGAAAGTGACCAACCTCACCACCATACTTGCGCAAATACCAGTGGTATCTGCTTTTAAATGGAACAAATCTGGCTGGGTAGTGAAGTTAGAAAAGTTACAGGTTTTTAACGGAACTTTTAACAACGATAAGTTTACAGAAAGGCTGCCTTTTGTTGGTCGCTTTGATGGGCAACATACTTCCTTTTCATCTATCAACGGCAGCCTTACGAATGTGGTGTTTTTGAACGATACCTTACAGGCAGATATAGACCTTAAAGCAAAGGAGCGCAGCGGCCTGGATATTAAAGAATTTACCAGCCACCTTAAGTTCAGCCCCGAACTGATGGAGTTCAAAACACTAAACCTGCAGACCAATAAAAGTAAGCTGGGGAATTACTACTCCATGCAATACAATTCGTTTAACAAGGATATGAGCAGTTTTGTAAACAACGTAAATCTGCAGGCCAATTTTAAAAATACCGTGTTGAGTACAGATGACCTGGCTTTTTTTGCGCCCAGCATGGCAACAATGAAACGCACCTTTTTTATTGATGGCGAAGCAAAGGGTACGGTAAGTAATTTTACAGGTCGCAACATGAAACTGCGCACCGGCAATAGTCTCTTTGATGGCAACATTGCTATTCGAGGTCTGCCCGATATCAACACAAGTTTTATAGACTTAAAAGCTAACTTGCTGCAAACAAACTACAACGAACTGGTAAATATTATACCTTCCTTGAGAAGCGTAAAGAAACCTGCACTTAGTAAACTCGGCAATATCAAATACACCGGCAATTTTACAGGGTTCTTAAATGACTTTGTTGCTTTCGGAAATATCCAGACCAACCTTGGCAACATTACGGCAGACCTTAATATGAAATTGCCCACGGGGGGCCAGCCTACGTATTCAGGAAAACTGCAAACTTCTGGTTTTAACCTTGGTCAGTTTTTAGACAATTCACAGCTGGGAATTATAGCGTTGAATGGAAAAGTTAACGGTCGGAATTTTAAACTGGATCAGCTGGTAGCCAATTTTAATGGTAACATTCAACGGTTAGATTACGCAGGCTACAATTACCGAAACATCACTCTGGATGGTGATTTTAAAAATAAAGTTTTCAGAGGCAATCTTTCCATCAACGATCCCAATATAAAAATTGACAGGCTTGATGGAGAAGTGAGCCTAAATGGTAAAGACCTTGCTTTTAATGCAGATGCCGACTTGCAATACATCAATTTTAAGAACCTGGGGCTTAGTAAAGACCTTCTTACTTTATCAGGGAAGTTCAGCCTGAACTTTACGGGTAACAACATTGATAACTTTTTGGGTTCTGCCAGTATTTACAGCGCCAACCTGCAACATGACAGCACCCGCTTATCCTTTGATTCCTTGTTGCTGAAATCTTATATTGTAAACAATCAAAAAACACTTAGTGTACAATCCAACGAATTGGATGCTGTGCTGCAAGGGCAGTTTCAAATAATGGAATTACCAGATGCTTTTAAAGTATTCCTGGCTAAGTACTACCCAACATACATCAAACCCCCCAAGCAGGCTGTAAGCAACCAGGATTTCACATTCCATATCAAAACCAACAATATCGACCAGTACGTGCAACTTTTTGATAAAAAATTAAAAGGGTTCAATAATGCAAAGCTCGATGGTAGCCTCCAACTGAGCCGCTATGAGTTGCTTATAAATGCCTTCGTGCCGGAGTTTAGCTATGCTGGCAAGCAATTTATAAACACCAACCTTGTTGGTAACGGTAACCGGGACACGCTTTTTGCGGACATTGCTGTGGATGATATCATATTAAGTGATAGCCTACATTTTCCTGGGACAAAATTAAAATTGGCTGCTAACAATAATTTATCGCTCATAAAATTAAATACCAGCGCAAGCAAAACGCTGAACAATGCCGAACTCAATGCAAGCATTCAAAGCCTGGACGACGGTGTTCGCATCCACTTCTTTCCTTCTTCTTTTGTAATAAACAACAAGAGTTGGACGCTGGAAAATGATGGAGAGCTTACCCTGCGCAAGAATTACCTGGATGCCAGCGAAGTGAAATTTGTGAGTGAAAAACAAGAGATTGTACTTTCTACAGAAATGGATGAACTCACCGACGACATTCACCTGGTAGCAAAATTAAAGAACCTGGTGATGGATGATTTCCTTCCGTTCTTTGTGACCAAGCCAGCTCTCAAAGGCTTACTCACAGGTACGGCCACAATCAGCGATCCATTGGGAAAACAAAGAATAAGTTTTGCCGGAGTAGTGGATAGTTTTTCTATGGATAACCATTACATCGGCAAAACCAATCTCTCCGCATCTGTAAACACCATCACCGGGCTGATAGACTATAAAGTGTCCACCAATGAAGCAGACAATGCCTTTAACATCGACGGCTTCTACAATTTCAAAGACAGCACCGGGAACCGCATGCGCACCACTGTGCTAGCAGAAAAAATAAAATTAAATATACTGGAGCCTTACCTCGGCACCATTTTCAGCAAGATAGACGGCATAGGCCAAACAAAGGGAATTGTACTCGCCGAAACCAACGGAGAGATGACGGTTATTGGTGATATGCTTATAGATACCGGGAGCTTTAAAGTAGCATTTACACAGTGCCGTTATCTTATAGCCAACGAGACCATCAGCTTTACCAAAGACCTTATAGACCTTGGTACTATTCGGCTAAAAGATACACTCAACAATACAGGTACTGCCAGCGGTAAAATGTACCACCGCTTTTTTAAAGATTTCAGGTTTGAAAAAATACGCATTGAGACCCAAAAAATGCTGGTGTTGAATACGACCAAAAAAGACAACAGCCGTTTTTATGGTAATGTAATTGGTAGTGCCCTGATGACAATGGAGGGCCCGGTTACCAGTTTAAAAATGAACATAGATGGCCAGCCGAGTGTTTTTGATAGTAGTCATATTTACCTGAACACCAATGCAAGCAGCAGAGAAAGTTCCAAGATAGACTACATAGATTTTATACAGTTTGGTACCGAAATGGACAAAGCTACGGGCAGCAACAAGGCCGCAGATATATCCGTGAATATGAACATTACAGGTAACCCGGCATGTAAAGTAGATGTGATACTGGATGAAGAAACAGGCGATATTATTAAAGGCCAGGGAAATGGTAAGCTGAACATCAGGGTGGGAACAACAGAGCCATTGAGCATCCGCGGCAGGTATGACATCACCAGGGGAGAATATACTTTCAACTTTCAAACCTTTGTGCAAAAGCCATTTACCCTGAGCCGGGGCTCTATCACCTGGAACGGTGATCCTCTGCTAGCCATCATTGACATTGATGCAGAATACCTGGCTAAAAATGTAGATGTAAGTAGTATTACACAAACCACCGGAGTGAAAAGAAAAGAAGATATCACCATCATCTCTAACCTCGCCGGTAACCTTGCCAAGCCAGTGATATCTTTTGAATTTCGCCTGCCAGAAAATAGCGAATTGAACAGAGACTATTATACGACCCGCAAATTGGCTGATTACAAGAACAACGAAAACGAAATGTTCAAGCAGGTAGCAAGTTTACTACTGGTGAACGCATTTATTACTGATGGTGGAGGTTTTCTTACAGCAGGCAGTACTTTCAACATTGCTACAAGTACCATTGGTGGAGTATTGAGTGGTTTCTTAACTTCTGTTTTCAACAAACAGTTGGAGCGGGCAACCAATGGCGTTATCTCCACCTATATTGACATTAACCCAACGGTGGATTTACAAAATACAGCCCGACAGTTGCAGGCAAATGTGAGGGCAGGTTTAAAATTCTTTTTGAGCAGCCGTGTTAATGTAGTGGTTGGTGGCAACCTGGATTACAATAATCCTTTCTTACAGCGTTCTGGCCTGCTCACACCAGATGTGCGGCTGGAGTGGCTCGTAAATAAAGATGGCAGCATCAGAGTAATTGGATTTAGTAAAACCAGTGCTGATTTTACCAGCAACCAACGCAATCGTTCGGGGCTACAGCTTTCCTACCGCAAAGATTTTGACAAGCTATCTGATATTTTTAGAAGAAGAAAGCAACCCATCATAGCAGTTCCACCCGCCACCGATTCCATCAAGATTACAAGAGTGGAGGAAAATTGAAGATGATGTCTGATTTATGATGCAGGATTTATGATGTAGGATTTATGATGTAGGATTTGTGATTTCAGATTGCTTCGAGTCTCCAGGATAAGATTTGTATTGACGCATTGATGTTGCAGTATTTACCATACCAACTCCCGCTTGCCTTTTGCCCTTCGCCCTTTGCCTTTTGACTTTTGACTTTTGACTTTGCCTTCCTCCTTCCCTACAGTCCGTTCAAAATTTCATGACCCATTTTATCTCTCTTGGTATACAGGTATTTCGAGTTATGTTGGTTGGGTTTCATTTCTATAGATACCGTATCTACTACTTCCAGGCCATAACCCAGCAGCCCGGCACGTTTGCGGGGGTTGTTGCTCATCAATGTCATTTTGGTAATACCGAGGCTGCGCAAAATTTGTGCGCCCACACCATAATCCCTTTCGTCCATACCAAAGCCAAGGTGAAGATTGGCTTCCACCGTATCCATACCCTCTTCTTGTAACTTGTATGCTTTCAGTTTATTTACAAGACCGATACCCCGCCCTTCCTGGTTCATATACAGCACCACTCCTTTCCCCTCGGCTTCAATAATTTCCAAAGCGTGGTGTAGCTGCTCTCCACAGTCGCAGCGGAGAGAGCCCAAAATATCTCCCGTCATACAACTGCTGTGCACCCTTACAAGGACGGGCTCATCAATTTTCCATTCGCCTTTCTTCATAGCCAGGTGAATATCGCCGGTATTTATTTGTTTAAAAGCCAACAATTCAAAATTGCCATATTTGGTGGGCATGGTAACGCTCACTTCCAGCTCAATAAGGGATTCCTTTTTCAAGCGGTATTCTATCAGGTCTTTTATAGAGATGATTTTTAAATCAAACTTCTTTGCAATTTCCAGTAGTTGTGGTAGTCTGGCCATACTACCATCTTCATTCATTATTTCTACCAATACCCCTGCAGGTTCAAAACCAGCCAGGCGGGCAAGGTCGATGGTAGCTTCTGTATGACCGGCTCTGCGAAGTACGCCACCGGTTTTTGCTTTAAGTGGAAAAATATGGCCCGGCCTGCCCAAATCTTCAGGGCGGGTGGCAGGGTTGATCAATGCCTGAACTGTTTTTGCCCGGTCATGCGCCGAGATTCCTGTGGTGCAACCGTCTCCCAACAAATCTATACTTACCGTAAAAGCTGTTTCATGCAGCGAGGTATTGTCTGGCACCATGGGCTGAAGCTGCAGCTGGGCACATCTTTCTTCGGTGATGGCTGCGCAAATGAGACCGCGGCCGTGGGTACTCATAAAATTGATGACTTCCGGGGTAACATTGCGGGCCGCTCCAATAAAATCGCCCTCATTTTCACGGTCTTCATCATCTACCACTATCAATAATTTCCCCTGTTGAAGATCTTCAAGGGCTTCCTCTATTCTGTTAAGCATTGCAGGTTATTTTTTTCAACGCAAAGTTAACTAGTTTCAAATACTGCATTAGCAAGTTTTCGTTTCTCGAAAATATACACATAAATTTAAAACAGCATATATAACAGGTAATTAGGGAGTTAATGCAGCGATGCCGGTTATTTGTTTGCCTAACAATTTGTTAATAATATTTGACTCCTTTCAGCAATTATTATGTTTCTTTGCACCGAAAAAAAATTAACATTTATGAGACTCAAAAAGATTGTGCGATTGCTATTTGCACTTTTACTTTTCCCATTTGCAATGATGGCCCAGGTAACTACCAGTAACATTACCGGTGTAGTTACTGGCAGCAACAATGAGGGATTAGTTGGCGCCAACGTTAAAGCCACTAATACTTCTACAGGTTATGCCCGTATGACGGTAACCCGGGCCGATGGCAGGTATGACCTTACCAACCTCAACCCAGGCGGACCTTACAAAGTGGAAGTAACTTTTGTAGGGCAAACAATTAAAACCAAAGAAGATATTTATCTCCAACTTGGTAATACGGAGCAGGTAGATTTCCTTGCCGAAGGAGCGACCACACAGCTGGAAGGGGTAGTAGTTACTGCAGTAGGAAGCAACAGAACGCTCAAAACTGGTACCTCTACCAATTTCGGAGAGCGACAAATTGCCACTGTTCCAAATATTAGCAGAAGCATTACCAATTTAACTACGCTTACACCACAAGCAGGTGGTGGCAACAGTTTTGGTGGTCGTGATGGCAGGTACAACAATATCCAAATAGATGGAGCCAGCTTCAACAACAACTTTGGTCTAAGCAGCAACCCATTACCAGGTGGAGCTGTTTCGCCTATTTCATTGGACGCTATTGACGAAATTTCTGTGAGTGTGAGTCCATTTGATGTAAGACAAGCCAACTTTACTGGTGCCGGCATCAGTGCTACAACACGCCGTGGTACCAATAAATTTACTGGTAGTGTATATGGTTACTACAGAGATGAAGGTTTTATCGGCAGAAAAGCAAACGGGAAAGATATTCCTACGCTTACTAAATCAAGTTCTAAAACTTATGGTGCTAAAATTGGCGGACCAATCATCAAGAATAAATTATTCTTTTTTGTAAACGCAGAAAAAGTAACTGTAGACCAACCTGGTGTAAACTGGAAAGCCACAAGGCCAGGCGTTGCTACAGATGCCAATACCTCCAGAACCGAAGCTGCAGACCTTGACAGGGTTAGCAATTACTTGCAAACCAAATATGGCTATGCAACAGGTCCTTACGAAAACCTGGGTAACTTCCTTACTGAAAATAAGAAAATACTTGGCCGCTTAGACTGGAACATCAATACCAGGCATTCTGCAAGTTTTAGGTACAACTACTCTAAAACAGATGATGATCAATTGTTGAATGGATCAAGTGCACCCAATCCAAGAGGTGCAAGCAACAGATGGAGTCAAAATAGTATGAGTTATGAAAACTCTAACTATGCAAATACCAATGAACTCTCTTCCTATGCTTTCGAATTAAAAAGCAACTTTTCTAATAAATTTTCCAACCAGTTTTTGGCTACGTACACACAGGCAAACGATCCTAAAAGAAGTTCTAAGTCTGCTATTTTTCCTTTCATAGATATCCAAAAAGGTGGAGACAATTATATTGCTGCAGGATATGAACTGTTTTCTTTTGGTAATGATGTTCAAAATAACACCACTACTTTTAATGATAACATTACTTACACCTCAGGAAAACACATTGTAACTGCCGGCGCTGCGTATGAGAAAATTTACGTAAAAAATTATTTCATTCGTTATGGTACCAGTTACTACAGGTTCTCATCTGTAGATGATTTCCTTAATAATGCTGCCCCTAACGCTTTCGCAATTACCTACCCTGCACCAGGCAGAAATCCTTTTGTAGAGTTAGATTTTGGCCAGGCTAGCTTGTATGCGCAAGATGAAATAAGTCTCAACAATAAATTGAAATTAACAGTAGGTTTAAGAGGAGACAGAGCCCTGTTCAACAACGACCTGTTACCAAACTCTTCTATTTCCAATCTTACTTTTGCCAACCTAGATGGTCAACCAATTAAGTTTGACGTTTCCAAATGGCCAAAAGAAAGGACTTACCTAAGCCCCAGGGTTGGTGTAAACTTTGACGTTTATGGCAACAAGCAGCTAATCATTCGTGGTGGTGCTGGTATCTTTACCGGTAGATTCCCTTTTGTATGGTTTACAAACCAACCTTCTAATAGTGGCACCTCAGTAGTTCCTTTTGAAGCACCAGCTGGTACATTGGGTAACTATTTGTTCAACCCAGATCCTTACGCTTATGTAAGCTCAATCCCAAGTGTACCCGGCACTCCACCATTGCCTAGTTCATTGGCTATTGTAGATCCTAATTTTAAAATGCCGCAGGTAGCAAGAATCAGTGCTGCGATAGATCAAAAATTAAGCAAAACCTGGACACTAACAGTGGAAGGTATTTACAATAAGGATATTAACGCTTTGTTACAGTATAATGCCAACCAGAGACAACCAGTTGGTATTACCGCAGGAGCCGTTGGAAGACCCCTGTTTGGCAATAGCTCTGCAACCAGGAGAATAAACACTGGCATTGCAGAAGCAATGGTATTAACTAACACAAGCAAGGGTGGTGCAGGTATCATAACAGCACAACTTTCTAAACGCTTCAGCAAAAACTGGGATTTCTCAGTTGCCTATACCCACACAGAATCATTTGATGTAAGTGGCAACCCTGGTTCGCAAGCAGCAAGCGCCTGGAGCCTTGTGCAGAGCGTACGTGGTAACAACAACCTCGATCTTACTTACAGCGATTTTGGTACACCCAATCGTGTAGTAGCCTACGGTTCTTATAAGATTAATTATGCTAAGATCCTTTCTACAACTTTTTCACTTGTGTATACTGGATTTGAGCAATCGACCTTCAGCTACCGTTATTCTAACGATTACAACCAGGATGGCTTGGGTACGAATGATCTGATCTATATTCCTAAAAATGCAAGCGAGATCACTTTTGCTAATAATGGTGCATTTACACCTCAGCAGCAGAGCGACGCTTTCTTTGCCTATGTTGCCCAGGATAAATACCTTAGCAAACGTCAAGGACAAAATGCAGAAAGAAACGGAGCCAGGTTACCTTGGTTCAGCAACCTGGACCTAAGAATTTTACAAGACATTCTTCCTTTACAAGGTAAAAGAAACTACGGTTTGCAGTTTAGCATGGAAATCGAAAACTTTACCAACCTCATCAGCAGCGATTGGGGAGTTTCTCGCAGAACAACGTATAACAACGGAGCTATTTTGGCTGTGGCCACTGCACCTACTGCAACTTCACCTGCTACTTACAGAATGAACCTCGTAAACGGTCAGTTACCTACAAGATCTTTCCAGAGCAATATCACAGCTGCTAATACGTGGAGGATGAACCTTGGCCTTCGCTTGAACTTCTAATTTTTTTAATGTTTATTATACTAAAAAAGCTATCCGTTTGGATAGCTTTTTTAGTATAACGAATTTCTCCTTTTGCCCTATTGTCTATTGCCCACTGGTACCCCAACCCCATTTTAAAAATGCAGGAAAAGATCTTGCCCATGTAGGCACGTCATGTCGCCCATCCTGCAATTCCAGGTAATAAATATCCTTGCGCTCATCGTATCCTTTTTTTACCAATTCTGCAATAAGGCCTTGTGTGTCGTCAATAGCATCAATAATACCATTGTTGTTCCTATCTGCGGTCTCATCAAGCGTGCCCACTTCAAAAAAGAACTTAAGCCAATCCGCATAGTGCCCCTCCTGCACCTGTCGGTGCATAATACGGTTTATATGCTCATCAAAATCTTTGTCATCCTGGTCTTTATCTCTCCACCAAAAAGAACCGCTGAATACCCCCACCCGGTTAAATTCATGCGGGTAGTTCCAAACAATATCCATGGCAGATAAACCTCCCAGGGAGAACCCTGCAAACGTTTTTTCTGTAAAAGAATTGATTTCGTATTGCTCCTTTAAGAATGGCAACAATTCTTGTATAATGAATTTTGTATAATTCAATGCCTTGGCGCCCCTACCCTTGTAATCTAATACCCGGGCCGTACCATATTCATTTTTCCTGTCTGCCGAGCAATGGAGACCTACACAAAAAAGAGGGCTGATGAGTTCGTCGGCCAACAGGCTATCCAAAATATTTTCAAACTCCATCTTCACCAGGTCTTGCCCATCGTTTACCAGTAAAAGTTTTACCTCTTGTGAGGATAAGCCCCCGGCGGGCAGGTAACAGTCTACAATTACCGTACGTTTCAAATGTTTAGATACAAAAAGATGTTGCTCTACTTTAACCAAAGATATTTTTTCAGCGGACATAAGCGGCAAAATTAAGAAAACACCTGCACACAAACCCGACGGCTCTCATCTAAAACATAATTTGTTTTATTGCCTGCTTAAAAATATATTTGAGAACAGTTAATTTACCCCATCTACTCACATTTCAAAACAAATATATTATGAAGAAAATAGGCGTATTACACGGAAAAGAAAGGAGTTTCCCCGATGCATTGATTGCAAGGGTTAACAGCAAAAATGTGGAAGGCATTATGGCCGAGCCTGTAAAAATTGATAAGGTGATGCAGGGTGAAGCGACAGATTATGCTGTTATTTTTGATCGCATATCGCAGGATGTACCATTCTATCGTGCCTATTTAAAAAATGCAGCGTTGTGCGGTACAGCAGTCATCAACAATCCATTTTGGTGGAGTGCAGATGAAAAATTCTTCAACAACTGCCTTGCTACCAAAATCGGTGTGCCGGTTCCTAAAACAGTGATCCTGCCCTCGAGGGATTTACCTACAGACACCACCGCAGAATCTTTCAGCAATCTTGCTTACCCGCTGGATTGGGATGGCATTACAAAATACATTGGCTTTCCGGCCTACATGAAACCACATGCAGGCGGCGGTTGGAAGAGTGTTTACCAACTCAACAACCTGGATGAGTTTTTTGAAAAACATGCAGAAACCGAACAATTGGTGATGATGCTACAGGAAGAGATAAAGTTTGACGAATACTACCGTTGTTATTGCATTGGCGGTAAACATGTGCGCATCATGCCTTACGAACCCCGCAACCCGCCACACTTGCGTTATGTGGCAGACTTTTCTCCCTCTGCCGAACGCCACAAAGAGATGGAAGATATCGTACTAAGAATTTGCCGTTACCTGGGCTACGATTTCAATACTGTAGAACTTGCTCTAAGAGATGGTGTGCCATATGCGATCGATTTTTGCAACCCTGCACCCGATGCCGAAGTAAGCAGTGTGGGGCAGGAAAACTTTGACTGGGTGGTAGAAACATCTGCCAACTACGCCATTGAGCGGGCACAGAATCATGTAGAAGGTGCAGACAACCTCACCTGGGGAGAATACGTTAAGAGAAGTGCAAACCAGGAAAAACTATACTAACCAATGGATAATTTTTTATTGGAAAATTTATTAATGGATAATTTTTTTAATGGAAAATTTATTAACGGATAATTTTTTAATGAAAAATTGATAATGCAGTTCTAGACCAGTTATTCCATTATAAGTTATCAGTTTTTCAATTATCAATTGTCAGTTACTCCATTATCAATTATCAATTGTCATTTATTTCATTATCAATTATCAGTTATTCCATTATCAATTATTAAGTACATCATATGGGACCAGTAGACTATAAAAAATTTACAGTTGGCGTGGAGGAAGAATACATGGTGATAGACCCGGTAACGAGGGAACTAAAAAGCCACGAACAGAGAATTGTAGAAGAAGGCCATAAAATTTTAAAGGAGAAAGTAAAGGCGGAAATGCACCAGGCCGTGGTAGAAGTAGGTACAGATATTTGCGCTGATGTGGATGAAGCTTTTGTGGACGTATCTACCCTGCGTAAAACCATCAGCGGTATTGCGGGCGACCTCGGCCTTTGGATTGGTGCCAGCGGTACTCACCCCTTTAGCCATTGGGAACGCCAGCTCATTACAGAACACATACGCTACAACGAAATTGTAAACGAACTACAGGAAGCGGCCCGCAGTAATCTTATTTTTGGCTTACACGTTCACGTAGGCATGGAAACCAGGGAAATGGCCATTCATATTGCCAACAGTGCAAGGTACTTTTTACCACATATTTTTGCACTTAGTACCAACTCTCCTTTTTGGGAGGGCCGGGTTACCGGGTACAAATCTTTTCGCACCAAAGTATTTGATAAATTTCCCCGCACGGGCATACCAGATTGCTATGATAGTATAGAAGATTATGACAACTATATAAAGCTGCTGGTAAAAACGAATTGC
>JBKJKD010000100.1:0-2692 GCA_046597635.1 Ferruginibacter sp.
GTTTTCTTCATTTGAAGCAAACCCTAGGCAGTAAGTCTCGATAACACCTGAAGCTATAAATTCCTTTAACATCATTTCGGTAAATCTAAATCAATTCTTAAACATTGAACACAAAATAAGTGCTTGTTGCAGAAGCTTACTTTATTTGTCTTTGATCTATTTTTTTCTAAAGAATAATCGAATGGGTATTCCGCTAAACTCGAAATTTTCCCTAAGCTTATTCTCCAGGTAATTTTTATAAGGAGTCTTGATGTCATCCGGATAATTGCAAAAGAATGCAATACTAGGAGTATTGGTAGGCAGCTGGGTTACATATTTAATTTTAACCTGGTTGCCTCTCACAACCGGCGGATGATAACTTTCCACTGCCTTTAGCATTACTTCATTCAATTTAGAAGTGGGTACTTTTCGGTTTCGGTTGTCATATACTTTCAAGCCAAGTTCTATACATTGAAAAATCCGCTGCTTTTCTGTAACCGATATAAACAGGATCGGAACATCGGAGAAAGGTGCAAGCCTTTGTTTCAAATCCTTTTCATAATCTCGGGCAGTGTTGGTTTCTTTGTCTATCAAATCCCATTTGTTCACCAGTACAACAATACCTTTGCCTTTTTTGGTGGCCATAGAAAAAATAGCCAGGTCCTGTGCTGTAATACCTTTACCAGCATCAAGCAAAAGCAAACAAACATCCGCTTCATCCATGGCTTTGATAGCCCGGATTACAGAGTAGAATTCGAGGTCTTCGTTTACCTTATTCTTTCTGCGTATACCAGCAGTATCTATGAGTACAAACTCTTTGTTGAATAAATTATAATGGGTGTGAATGGTATCCCTTGTAGTGCCAGCAATATCGCTTACAATCGTACGCTCCTTACCCACCAAGGCATTCAGCAAGGATGACTTGCCCACATTCGGCTGACCAATAATGGCAAACTTTGGAATTCCTTCCAGGGCAGCATTTTCATCCACATTATCTTCGGGAATCAGGGCTACCAATGCATCGAGCAGTTCCCCGGTACCACTTCCGCTGATAGAAGAAAGGAAAAAAATATGTTCAAAACCAAGGCTGTAAAATTCACTCGCTTCCAGCAGGCGATTATGATTGTCTACTTTGTTTACCACTAAAAAAACAGGTTTTGTGCTGCGACGCAGCATTTCCGCCATTGATTCATCCAGGTTGCTGATGCCAGTAGCAGCATCTACCATAAAGATGATAGCATTGGCTTCTTCAATGGCGATATGCACCTGCTTGCGGATTTCCCTTTCAAATACATCATTACTTTGTGGCACAAAACCGCCCGTATCTATTACGTTAAAGGTTTTTCCGATCCATTCTGCAACGCCGTACTGCCTGTCTCTGGTAACACCGCTCATATCATCTACGATGGCTTTACGCTGCTCAAGCAAACGGTTGAAAAAAGTACTCTTGCCCACGTTGGGCCTTCCGGTTATTGCTACTGTGAAACTCATACCCCTGTCCCCTTAAGGGGAACTTAATTTTATTGGTTATTAATTATTCCAGTCAATTAATTTAAATTGAAACTGACTGAAAATTATTGCTAATTCTCGAAATGTTGCAAGTTCCCCCTTTAGGGGGCGGAGGGGGCTTTTAATACCCATATTCCTTTAGGTGAACATCGTTATCCCTCCATTTAGGTCTCACTTTCACAAAAAGTTCAAGAAACACTTTGCTTCCCAAAAATTCCTCAATATCAATCCTGGCTAAGGTTCCTAACTTTTTAATCATACTCCCCTTATCTCCTAGAATAATTCCTTTCTGGGTATCCCGCTGCACAATAATATCTGCTGATATTTTAATAAGGGTCGTTTTCTCTTTGTATTCTCTTACCTGCACGGCGGTATGATAGGGCAATTCTTCCTGATATAGCTGGTAAACCTTCTCTCTGATCAGTTCACTTACAAAAAACTTAGTGGGTAAATCACTGATGTCATCACCTTCGTAAAAAGGGTGTCCTTCGGGCAGGTAAAACAAGATACGTTCAAACAGCTCAGCAATACCGGTCTTCTTCAAGGCCGAAATAAGCACTACTTCTTTACAATAGGTTTGAGCCTCAAAAAACGTTTTGGTACGCAAAATGGTTGCTTCGTCCTTCACTGCATCCACCTTATTTAGCACAACCACTACGGGCGCCTTTAATTTCAAGCTTTTAAAAATTTCGTGGCTTGAATCTGCCGGCTCCCTCGCATCTGCCATTAACAGCGCAACATCTGCGTCTTCCAGGCTACCTTTTACGGCAGACATCATTTTTTCGTGAAGCTTATACCGGGGATCAATAATGCCCGGAGTATCCGAAAAAATAATCTGGTACTCATCAGTATTTAATATTGCTTTGATGCGGTGACGGGTAGTTTGCACTTTGTGCGACACTATTGCCATCTTCTCGCCCATGAGTGCGTTGAGCAAAGTGCTTTTACCAGCATTAGGTTTACCAAAAATATTTACGAAACCAACTTTCATTGCGTGATCAATTTTTAAGTGTACTTAAAATCGATTACCACATATGCGTCTTGAATGAAGAGGAGATAATCAATTCTATAGCAACTTCTGTATGCTAAGAAAAATAAAAAAAGCCCGGAATCCCAGGCTTCTCTTTTTGGTTGCGAAGAGAAGGATCGAACTTCTGACCTTCGGGTTATGAGCCCGACGAGCTACCGCTGCTCTACTTCGCGG
>JBKJKD010000210.1:0-2690 GCA_046597635.1 Ferruginibacter sp.
CCCCCGTGCCGCAGGCAATGGTACCAACAGAAGAAGCAATAGAAGCCGAACAGAAGGTTCTTGTATCTGTAAAACGTCTTCCTCTAAGGGAGGAGCAAAGAATAATTTATACCAGACAAAAGAGTAATACTTATAAAGTTACAACAGTAAAACATCCTTCTACCAGTGCTTTTGCAGCTATTCAAAATTTGATACCTGCCAAAACGATTGTAACGAAACAACCTGTTATTGTTCAACCAACTGTTGTAGCCAAGAATGCTACCCCATCAACGGTTGCAAAAACAGCTGCTGCAACCGTAGCCAAAGCTCCCGCTGTGGTAGCAAAAAGTACTGCCGTAATAAAACCAGCTCCTAAAAATATTGAAGTTGCTCCTGCGATAGATCTTGCAAAGAGAAAAATAGAAACCATAGACCAGCTATTTATTGCATCTGATAGCCTTGTATTAACTCTATATGATAATGGTGATGTAGATGGCGATTCTGTAAGTATTATCCTGAATGGTAAAACCATTGTTTCCCAACAACTTTTAAGTACCACTGCCTTTACAAAAACAATATATATCACACCCGAACTTGGGGATACTATCCAGTTAGTAATGTATGCAGAAAATCTTGGATCGTTACCCCCTAATACGGGTCTGCTATTATTACAGTTTGATAACAAACGACATGAAATCAGGTTCTCCGGAGATCTGAATAAAAATGCAGCAATCACTTTAAGACGAAAAGAAAAACACTAAAAGAACCGGTGAGGTTAAACTCAAAAGGCTTTTACTGTTGCAGCTTCAAATGATTTTTTATTCCATTTTATCCTAAGGCTTTTTGCGAATCGGCAGCTGCCATAGTTTCAATTTCCCCGGGCTTTTCAATTAAATTCCGATTGTTATTATAAAATCGCAACTCAGCAACTATTTAACACGGGGAAAAATGTTTAGCCCATAAAATGCTTAATGGCCTTTTCCTCATTCCAACCCGTTCAAAGATGACAGTCATTAGCTAATCAATAAAATGGAGCTATCCTTTTGAGATAGCTCCATCTTTTTTTAGTTATTACACCTTAATACTTACCTGTAAATAAGTACCCTTTCGGAATTCAACTTTTTGCCATCACTGTCCAATAGATAAATGGTATAGATACCCGATGCCCTGTTACCCAGGTCTACAAACATGGATGTGTAGGCTCCGAACATCACGTACCTTGCCTCGTAAACTGAAGCTCCCTTTGCATCATAAATAACCAGTGTTCTTGGTTTAAGATTATTAACATCGCTTAGGAATCTAACCTGGAATTTACCGTTAGAAGGATTTGGATAAACAAATAACCTGCTATTTGTTGAATCAGTGATTGAAACCACATTAGACATGCTTGAACAACCCGAAGCATTGGTGATTTGCATTTTGTAAGCACCAAGTCCGTTCACATTTACACTAATAGAATTGGCAGTTTGTGACCCAAGTATAATATCATTTTTAAACCATTCGTAGGTGTTGCCAGTGCCTGTTGCGGCTGATGCGGTGATTGTAGTGGTTAAGCCCGGGAATAACCTGGTGTAAGGTGCTGCAGTTAGTACCGGAGCTGCCGGTTTTGCATTCACGATTACACTTATAACCGCCCTTGAACTTTGACATCCCTGGGTATTTATTTGGCTTACATAATAGGAGGTTGTTCCTGCCGTGCTTGTTGCTGGTGTTGGTGCAGCTATCGCTGTACCGCCTGTTGCAACAGTATACCAGCTGAGCGTATTGCCAGCAGCGGGTGTGGCAGTCAACGCTTGTGAGCTACTGCCCTGGCAGAAAGCAACTGGTGTTGCCACTGTTGGTGCTGCCGGAGCTGCACTTACAGTTACTGCAATCAACGACCTCGGTCCTTCAACAGAAGAAGAATTTACCTGACTTACATAATAATTGGTAGTACCTGCATTAGTCGTTACAGGTGTAGGAGCCGTAGCAATGCCTGTTCCGCCCGTTGCAACTGTGTACCACCGCAATGTATTACCGCTGGTAGCAGTTGCCGTAAGTGGAGTAGCTACTGCATTTTGACAGTAATTAACGGCAGCCGTAACTGCTGGTGCTGCTGGCGGAGGAATCGCTCCAAACTTAACATCATCAAAATAATAAGTACGCTCACCTGCTACTGCACCGGTTACACCAAAGTTGAAGAAGATAGATGCCTTGTTGTAAGCATAACCTAAGTTCAATGCTGCTGTACCTGCGGCCTGGTTGCCAAAATTAAATTCCAGTATCTGCCAGCCGCTTGCAGTAGTTACCGTAGCTTCTGTTTCTACAGATTTTGTAGGATCATTTCTGTCTTCTACTTTTAGTCTCACCTGAATGTTGGCATGTGGAGACCATACCCTCACATTCATTCTCTTTTCTGTGGCTGTAAATGGTATGTTGCTACTAAAGCCGGTTTGTGCACCGCCGGTTACCGCAGTAACAGTAGTACCTGCCCACAACTCTGCCGTATTGGTTTTAATAACTTTTGCAACCTTGTTGGTTGCAAGAGTAGGATCAACCACAACAGTTGACTGCTCTGCACCACCAAAACCTACCAAATCATAGTTCACCGTAGCATCATCAAAAGTTACCGGTAGGTTCATTTGCGTTAAACCACCACCGCCACCACCTGCTGTTGTCAATCTTACATCATCAAACAACCACGTAAAGTTTGCGCTGCCATTGCCAGCTGT
>JBKJKD010000168.1:0-12472 GCA_046597635.1 Ferruginibacter sp.
CTGCAGGTTTTAGCAGCCGGCCTACTATGTAAGACTGTCCTTCCAGGTCGGGTTGGGCACCGGTAGTTTCAAATATTTTTTTCTCTCTTTCCAATAGTGTAAGGCCGAGAAATGCGCCACCTAATTCTCCGCTTACACAAATTAAATCGTTGGGTTGTGCACCGCTGCGTTTTACATAACGGTCGGGTGCTACTTCTCCAATTGCAGTAACGCTTATCACCAAACCTTTTTGAGATGTGGAGGTATCGCCACCTACGAGGTCTACGCCATGTTCTTCGCAAGCGGCATATACACCTGCATAAAATTCCTCCAATGCTTCCAGACTAACCCTGTTGCTAAAACCAATGCTCATCAATACCTGCGTGGGTATGGCATTCATGGCATAAATATCACTCAGGTTTACGATGATGCTTTTATAACCAAGATGCTTTAATGGTGTATAAGACAAATCAAAGTGAATGCCTTCCAATAACAGATCTGTTGAAACAACGGTTTGCCTGCCGAAATGATCGATCACGGCGGCATCATCGCCTACCGATACAATCGTAGATGTATTTTTGGTTTCATTGTTTTGGGTTAAATGGTCAATCAAACCAAACTCTCCTAATGATGATATTTCTGTTCTTTGTTCCATGGTTGTTATAATTTACGAATTGGGAGTAACGAATGACGAATGTGTCTGGTTCGTTCCAGCTAATTCATTTAGTTAGTTCTATAATTACGAATTGGGAGTGACGAATGACGAATGTGTTCAGGACGTTACAGCTAATTCATTTAGTTAGTTCTATAAGCTACTTTCCGGTCGCTTATTCGTAATTCGTCACTCGTAATTTGTCATTTCTTCTTGCTTTCTTCAATTCTCTTTCTTACAGTTTTAATAGATGCTACAAAAATGGCCAATAGTTCGTCACATTCTTTATGCAATGCAATTATTTTTTCTTCAAAGCCCGCATTAAATTCTTTCAAGAGTTCCAGCCATAATTGGGTTTCATCCGCCTCTTCCTCGCAAATCTTTAATTTGTTTATAAAGTCCGCATCAGATTTAGCCCTTGATGCAGCACGATAGTTCGCAGCCACCGATCCGGAACTCCTAACGATTTGCGCAATGTATTGTTTGTTCACCGGACTGTAGGGTAGTAACAAAACAAGATGTCCGATACTGATGCTTAAATTCTTTGTTCTTAGTTTTATATTTTCGACAGGCATGAATACAAGTTGTAAGTGTGAAAAATAACCTCTTAACCAAAGTATAAATTCTAAATCACCTTAACTAATACTTTATAAATTTTGCCGCCTCCTGTTCGCCCATTCGTCATTCGTCACTCATAATTCTTAATTGATTATGACTTCCCCGCCATTCACCACCGCCCTCAATTCTTCATGAATATGTCCGTTCGTAGCCAATATATGTGGCTGGTAGGGCGAATAAATATCGGTTTCAAAATCGGTTACCTTACCGCCTGCTTCTTCAATTAATAAAAATCCTGCAGAGCTATCCCATGCTTGAAGCTTGTGTTCATAAAAACCATCAAACCTTCCGGCAGCAACCCAGCAAAGATCAATGGCAGCACTTCCAAGTCTTCTTACAGGAATTCCCTGCCTTACCAATTTAGCAAAAACCTCCAGGGGTCCGTTTGGGCTGTTCAAATAAGTATAAGGGAAACCGGTAACTAGGCAACTTTTTATTAATTCAGTTTTGCTGCTAACGGATATTTTTTTATCGTTGAGCTTAGCACCACAACCTTTTTCGGCTACATACAATTCATTGAGCAAAGGTGCATGCACAGCACCCATGATCATTTTTCCATCTTTCTCTAAACCAATACTTACACAGCAAAGCGGAATACCATTGGCAAAATTAACCGTACCATCAATAGGGTCGATGATCCACTTATACTCACTGCTGGTTATTATTTCGCCCGTTTCTTCACTTAAGATAAAATGATCGGGGTAAGCTGTTTGAATCACTTCAATGATGGCCTTTTCTGCGGCATGGTCTGCTTCCGTAACGAGGTTGTTCATGCCCTCTTTGTTGGAAATTTTAAACTCACCATTAAAATAATGTTGTAGTTGTGCAGCTCCGGCCTGCATAGCATTTAGTAGGGTTGTTTTTAGCATGCGGCAAAGATAAGGAAGCGGGGTTTAAGAGAATAAGCAAGCGTAAACCCCGAGTGATCTCGGTAAAACGATACTGAAAAATTGTCAATCTCAGCACCAATGTGGAGGGCTAAAGTTTTACTACTCTTTATCAGATTTTGCTGACTGCTGTAAATCCTCGTAATTCGTACAAACAAAAAGCCGTTTGCAACTTTCCATCATCATAGTAAATTATAACGTAAAATACTTTCTGGAGCAATGCCTGTTTTCGGTAAAAAAAGCATGTGGGCAGGTAGATGCCGAAGTGATAGTGGTAGACAATCTTTCTACTGATGGGAGTAGGGAATATTTAACGGCTAAATTTCCGGAGGTTCTTTTTAAGTGGCAGGGCAGCAATGATGGTTTTGGTAAAGCCAGCAACAGCGCCTTAAAAGAAGCAAAGGGCGATTATATTTTATTCTTAAATCCGGATACACTTGTGCCGGAAGATTGTTTTGAAAAATGCTTAGCATTTTTTGCATCCAAGAAAAATGTAGGTGCGCTGGGAGTTCGCATGCTGGATGGCAGCGGGCATTTTTTAAAAGAAAGCAAAAGAGGATTTCCATCCCCTGTTACGTCATTTTTTAAGATGGCAGGCCTTGCAGATTTATTTCCCTCCTCTCCCTTATTCGCCCGCTACTACGCAGGCCAACTGTCTGAGCATACTAATGCAGAAGTAGAGGTTTTATCGGGTGCATTTATGATGCTGAGTAAAAATGCTATTGCTGCTACGGGTGGCTTTGATGAAGACTTTTTTATGTATGGCGAAGATGTAGACCTTAGTTATCGCATCAGGCAGGCAGGCATGACTAACTACTATTTGGCAGACACAACCATACTGCACTTTAAAGGAGAAAGCACGCAGAAATTATCTACAGACTACAACCGGCACTTTTATGGTGCAATGTTGCTTTTTGTAAAAAAACATTACAGCGAAAAAAAGGCTACGGTTTTTTTAATGCAAAAGGCTATTGCGGTTAGTAAGCTATTGGCATCTTTTAAAAAAAGGGAGAAACAAACAAGAAGCTCAGGATTGTTAAACACTGCCATAGTTGCCAGCCAGCCTGTTTTCGAAAATTGTATTCGCCTTGTGCAACATGCCAGCCCAGGGCTGTTATTGGCAGGGCGCATTGCATTGCAACCAGATGGAGAACCGGCAATCGGCAAATTGGATGATATCAAACAATGCATTCACCATTATAAAATAGACCAATTAATTTTTTGTGAAGAGGAGATAAGTTTCAGGGAGATCATTTTGAAAGTAGAAGATCTCAGGGGCAGGGTCAACTTTCTTTTTTATGCAGCAGGTAGTACCAGCATAATTGGCAGCAACGAGAAAAACGCCAGGGGAATCTTTATTGCAAAGCTTTAAATTTCCCTAAGTCTTCCAGCCACTCCGTTACAACGTTTTCATGATATGCTATAGCAAAAGGTGCATGTTTTGAATAAAACGCTGCAGCTTCATCCAAAACAGCTGGCAAATTAAACTGCTGTTGGATACAGGTATAAAACATACCTAAACTGTCTAGATATTTTGCCAGATATTCCTGTTCCCCTTGGCAAGGCGTTGGCACCAGGATGGCTTTTTGTTGCAGCTTTGCGAGGTCCATTATGGTTGAGTAGCCGGCCCTCGCCAGTACCATGTCTGACTGTAAGATTAGCTTGCACAATGCTTCCCCAGGTAGATGATTGTAGAAAGTAACATTGGCTGCTTCAGGAGTTACCTGCTCCATCGGCAACCCTCTCACTAAAACTACCTCAATTTTATGATGCCTGACTTCATCGAGAATAATGTTTTCGAAAATGCTTCGGTGTGGTTCCGGGCCCGACAATATAACCAGCAAGGGAATTTTTTTTGTTTCCTCAGTTTTAATAAACCTCGATAAACTACCCAAGTACTGAACCGGCACAAGGGGCAGCTTTACAGGATGTGACAATCGCCCCGCAAGGTTTACCGTTCCGGCCGCATCAGGCACCCAGCACCGGTTAAAGCGGTTGATAAACCTGTAATGGATTTTTTGCGTAAATGGATTAAGCCACTTTATTCCGGTTTCAATAGTTAGCTGGTGGGTAATGTAAATGCTGGCAATGCCGGGGTGATGTAGCCCAAAGCGGTTGTCAGAAATTACAGCATCTATTTTATGATCTTTTACAACTTTATCCAACCATTGTTGTTCATATTGTATAGATTTTCTAATCCGGGGAATTTGTCTTAAAAGTTTCCACAAAAACTGCTGTTTATTTTGTGAATAGGTAACATGGTAGCCTCTAAGATGGAGAAATTGAAGTGTTGGGAACTCTTTTTTAAGTAGATGCTCAGTTGCAGCATCGCCCGCAATTAGAACGGTAGCTCCTGATTCTAGTAATGTGTAAATGATAGGTATACAACGGGTAGCGTGGCCCAACCCCCAATCTAAAGGAGCCACTAAAATTTTTATACCTTTTGAATGATTGTTAATTTTTTTTACATTCATTTACGGGGAACAATAATAATGGGTGAAAATAGTTTATTTTGTATCCAGAAAATTATGCAACAATTAAAAAAAATATCCGCTTTGCTCTTGGTAGCCATCTGTTTACTGCTTGCAAGTTGCTCATCGTCAAAGAAGGCGGGTTGTGGCTGTCCAAATAAGCAAGGAATGGTAGGTTATAAATAGCAGGCAAAAAAGTTGTAATAATGCACAACCCCAATAGAGACATTTTAGTGCTGTTGAAGCAGGAACTGATGACTCCCCAAGCCATGGAGCGGCAGGTATCTATGTTGCATGAGTTGCTATATACTGTTGAGAAGTTAGACAATCTTGTAACTGCCCACGAGCTACTGGACCTCAACAGGTTCAAAGTGATATCAAAGTCGTTCCAAATAAAAAATTTTCTGCGTAGCGGTAAAGAAAAACCTTTCGTGTTTTTAAATAACCTGAACTAACGCAATTTGGTCAGTGCCTCCCCCAACAATCCCAACACAGTATCTATATCTTCTTTCTTACAGCAGCCCACACTCAACCTGTACCAACTACTTTTTTTATCTGCACCAAAAGCATAGAAAGGTACCAACGCAAGTTTGGCTTCGTTTAATATGTAAGCCGTTACGTCTTCCTGTGCTGCCAGTACCTGGCCCGAATGCGTGGTTTTTCCCACTAAGTTTAATTGCACTGCAAGGTAAATAGCAGCCTGCGGAGCAATGGCATCTATAGTAAGACCTGCCTTCTTAAGATCCTGGATACCCTCGAATATCCTGAAAAGCCTGGTTTCAATTTCTTTTTTGAACGAAAGCAAATAGGCATCTACAGCGGTTTCATTATTAAGAAATTTTGCAACTGCTTTTTGTTCGGCCATAGGAGCCCAGGAGCCTATGTGGCTGTTGATGGCCTTCATTTTTGCAATGAGTTCTGCCGGGCCCAGGGACCAACCTACCCTTACACCGGTAGAGGCGAAAGCCTTACTGATGCCGTCTACAAAAACGGTATAGTCCTTCATCTTTGGCCTCAGGGAAACCGGGTTGTAATGCACCGTATCTCCAAATGTAAGTGTCCAATATATTTGGTCGTACATGAGGTACAACTTCTTTTCGCCAGCCCCTCTCCGTTCATTTTCTTCTATCACCAGGTCACAAATACGTTCTAATTCTGGTTTGGAAAAAGTTGTGCCGGTGGGGTTTAATGGCGAGCAAACAGCAATCAGTGATGCGCCCTGTACGTGAGGTCGCATTTGCTCCGCTGTGGGCATAAAATTATTTTCCTGGCTGGCTTCTATCATGATATGCTCTCCTTCGGTAAAATGCACATAATGATTGTTGTTCCAACTTGGCACAGGATATATTACTTTATCACCCTTGTCTACAATAGCCCGGTAGATGGCATAAATAAGCGGTCTGCCACCTGCAGCAATTAAAATTTCCTGGGGGCTGTAGTCGATGCCTTCTTTGCTATTGATAAAATTGCTGACCGCTATACGGAGGTCCAGCTCCCCATCAGCAGCCGGGTAAGTTGTAAAGCCGCTTTGATAGGCTGTGATGATTTCCTGTTGCAACTCCTGAGGTATCGGAAATTGTGAAGAGTCGAAATCACCGATCGTATAATTATAAATGTGATCTCCCTTACTAATTTTTTCTTTAATGACTCCGCCCAGCTTTACTATTTCTGATCCGATAAGTGTTTCTGCCAAATGGCTGAGTTTGTTGGAGGCCATACAAAGTATTTATATATGATTAGATAGAGTTCTGTTTTGCAAAAATACTTGTAAAGCACTTTACTACCATGAACTGGCTACAAATAAGGCAGAAACAATAACTGAGTACTAATTTTTGCACACTAACACTAAAAAAACACGAATTACAAATGCTTAGTTATCTTTGGAATCAGTGTGATAGAAAATTAAAACCAAAACTTAAAACACAAGAGATATAAGATATGTTCAATTTAATCTTATTTGGTCCTCCCGGAAGTGGCAAAGGAACGCAAAGCGAGAAACTGATCGTTCGCTATGGTTTGAAGCATCTTAGTACCGGCGATTTGCTGAGATCTGAAATAAGCAGGCAAACCGCTCTTGGCATGGCAGCTAAAAGTTTTATGGATAAAGGCCAGCTCGTTCCGGATGAAGTAGTGATAGGTATGATAAGTTCTGCCTTAGATGAAAACCCCCAGGCAAAAGGATTTTTGTTTGACGGCTTTCCCAGAACGTCCACCCAGGCAGAAGCACTTGATAAATTATTGGAACTTAAAGGAACCTCCATTGCAGTAATGCTGGCTATGGATGTGAGTGAAGAAGAACTCGTAAAAAGATTGATAAAAAGAGGCGAAACAAGCGGAAGAAGTGATGATGTAAACGACCAGGTTATCAGGGCCCGTATCACTGAGTATCATAACAAAACTGCTGCAGTAGCAGATTATTACCAGCAATTTGATAAGGTAGTAATGGTGAAGGGAGAGGGAAGTATAGATGATATTTTCCAGGCACTAGGCAAAGAGATTGACGCTCGCCTGGGTTAAAACCAGGGTCGATGTTTGGAATCCGCAAAGCCGTTATTTTACAGCACATGAACGAGGAGAAACGATCGTTTTTAGAATTTGGAGTACTGCCTGCTCTAACAAATTTATCAACAGATACTCCTGCCGGTTGGGGTAAAATGAATGCCCAACAAATGCTGGAGCATTTACAAGACTTTTTCAATGTTTCTATTGAAAAAAAACTTTATGCTCTTGTAACCCCAGAAGAGCAACTCCCCCTTTACAGACAATTTTTATACAGCGACAAAAAATTTAGGGAGAATACAAAAGCGCCTCCAGAAATCATTGGAGAGGAGCCATTATCGGCAAGAACCAGCAGCATAGAGGAGGCTAAGCAGCAACTGCAACAAGCCATCAACGATTTTTTTAAATATTTTAAAGACCAGCCAGGCAAACAGACGATTCACCCTGTATTTGGGTCACTTAATTTTGAGGAGTGGATATTGCTCCACCACAAACATGTAACACATCATTGCCGGCAGTTTTCCCTAATGCCTTAAATTATTCTACCGGGCACTCTCCTTTTACAAAAGATTTTACACCAGCACAGCCAGCTACGCAAGCATTGCTGTAAGTTTTTTTATCACAGCCACATACCGGGTCATATTGCATGGTGCACATGCAATCTGTTTTGGCCACGCCTTTACAGTCATCAGTCATCTTGCTGGTTCCACATGCTGCAAGAATAATAGTGGATGCGAGAAATAATTTTATCATACAGGTTGTTTTAAAAATATAGTGTACAAAAAACCTGCCCTGGTTCTATAATTCCGGATAAGTGTGTGATTTTCTTACGCAATATAAAAAGTTCTGTTTCTTTTCATTGACTAAATTTGACGCTACAAAATAGCAGCATGCAAAAATTAGGAAATTATATAACAGGCAGTTGGATAGAGGGCGATGGAGAAGGCCAGTTGCTCTACAATGCGATAGATGGAAAACCCATTAGCATAGCAACATCAGCCGGTATAGACTTTGAGGCCATGCTTCAATATGCAAGAGAAAAAGGTAACCCGGCATTGCGCAAAATGACCTTTCAGGAGCGGGGGAGAATGCTGCGTGCATTGGCGCTACACCTCATGGAACATAAAGAAAAATTTTATGCCATCAGCACCCAAAGTGGTGCCACCAGGGTAGATAGCTGGATAGATATAGAAGGAGGTATAGGTAACTTGTTTTCTAATGCCTCTTTGCGCAGAAAACTGCCAGATGAAACTTTTTGCCTGGATGGCGATGCCATAAACCTTAGCAAAGGCAACAGTTTTATGGGCCATCATATTTTGGTGCCCAAAGAGGGTGTGGCAATTCACATCAACGCCTACAATTTTCCCGTGTGGGGCATGTTGGAAAAAATTGCGGTAAACCTGATGGCGGGTATGCCGGCGGTAGTAAAGCCTGCTACCGTTACCTCTTATCTTACGGAAGCTGTGGTGAGGGAAATTATCGCTTCCCGCATCTTGCCGGAAGGTTCGCTGCAACTGGTCTGCGGTAGTGCAGGAGATATGCTCAGCTTCACCAACTCACAAGACGTTGTAACGTTCACCGGCTCTGCTTCTACAGGCTTAAAGCTAAAATCTCATCCCGTTATTTTGGGCGAGTCAGTGCCATTTAACATGGAAGCAGACTCCCTGAATTGTATGGTACTGGGTATGGATGTAGTGCCCCGGCAACTTGAGTGGGATATTTTTATAAAAGAAGTTAAAAGGGAAATGATTGTAAAAGCTGGCCAAAAATGTACTGCCGTTCGCAGGATATTTGTGCCGGAAAATAAAATGGAAGATGTGTCAAAGGCATTGATACAGGAACTCGCCAAAACAATCATTGGCAACCCTACAAATGAGCAGGTGAGAATGGGAGCACTTGCCGGCGAAGGACAAAGAAAAGAAGTACGCCAGCAGGTTCAAAAATTACTCGCCAGTTCTCAAATAATTTATGGCTCACTGGATAGTGTGGCGGTTGTTGATGCGGATGAAAAAGCGGGTTCTTTTTTAAGTCCCATCTTACTAACAAACTATACTCCTTTTACAAGCGAGGAACCACATAGCGTAGAAGCTTTTGGACCAGTAAGCACTCTGATGCCCTATAAGTCTATGGAAGATTTAATTATGCTAAGCAAGAAAGGAAAGGGCAGCCTATGTTCGTCTATTATAACAGCAAGTAGCAGCATTGCAAAAGATTATGTGTTGGGTGCAGCCACTCATCACGGGCGTATACTTGTGCTAAATAGCGAATGTGCCAAAGAAAGTACTGGTCATGGATCTCCGCTACCCATGCTCGTGCATGGCGGACCAGGCCGGGCTGGCGGAGGAGAAGAAATGGGAGGCCTGCGGGGCGTAAAGCATTACCTACAAAGAACGGCCATACAGGGGTCACCGTCAATGATCACCGCTATCACCAATGTTTACCAGCCTTATGCAGCCGGCATCACTGGCGAAGTTCACCCCTTTAAAAAATATTTTGAAGAGCTGCTGGTGGGCGATCAATTGGTAACAGCAAAACGATTGATAACGGCGGAAGACATCACCAGGTTTGCGAACCTCAGCGGCGATCATTTTTATGCCCATTTACCTCAAACAGATTTTGAAGGAACTATGTTTGACCAACAGGTGGCACATGGGTATTTCATCATGAGCATTGCTGCAGGACTTTTTGTAGACAGCTATGAAAAAAATCCGGTGTTGCTCAATTATGGCATCGATGACTTGAGGTTTACAAAACCAATTTACCCTGGGAACAGTATTTACATTCGTTTTACCTGTAAAGAAAAAACGGCGCAGGAGTTAAAGGAAAGAAATCCTGAGGTGGATTTTGTAAAAGGTCAGGATATTCCGAAAGGTATTGTAAAATGGTACGTGGAAATCTTAGACGCTATGGACGAAATAGCAGGTGTGGCCACCATTCTTACGATGGTGCAAATGAAAAATAAGCCACACAATAAATAAACCTTGTGTTACTTTTACTTCCCGTATTTTGAAGTGCCGACCTTCATTTTAGTCACCGATAATAACATCATTTAATACAGTACAGAAAAAAGTTTTTATGGAATATGTAAAGTCAGAAACTCACCATGGTATCACGAGCATTGAATTTTATCACCCGCAGAGCAATTCACTGCCCAGTAAAATTTTAGAGAAACTTGCCCACGAAATCCATTTTGCGGGTACACACCAGGAGACCCGGGTAATTATTTTACGAAGTGCGGGTGACAAATCTTTTTGTGCGGGCGCTTCTTTTGATGAGTTGATGAAAATTGAAACCGAATCACAAGGCACTACCTTTTTCTCGGGCTTTGCCCAGGTGATCAACGCCATGCGCAAGTGCCCCAAGTTTATAATAGCCCGAGTGCAGGGCAAATGCGTAGGAGGAGGTGTGGGTCTTGCAGCATCCGCAGATTACACGATCGCTGTAAAAGGTGCCGACATCAAGCTTAGTGAGATTGCCGTTGGTATTGGTCCCTTTGTGGTTGGCCCCGCAGTAGAAAGAAAAATAGGCAGTGCTGCATTTAGTGCCCTGGCAATAGATGGGCACATGTGGCGAAACAGTGAGTGGGCCAAAACGAAAGGTCTGTTTGCAGAGCTTCATGAAAATACTGAAAATATGGATGAGTCGATTGGCCGCCTGAGTGCACATCTGGCACAATCGAACCCAGAGGCTATGGCTGAAATGAAAAAAATGTTTTGGAAAGATGCCAGCCACTGGGATGAACTGTTAAGCCAGCGGGCAGCTATCAGTGGACGATTAGTCTTGAGTAGTTTCTCCAGGAATGCCCTTGAAAAATTTAAGGCCAAGTCCTAAACAGCAGGTCATAAAAAAACCCCGGTAATGCCGGGGTTTTTTTATGACAGAATTTTTGATGCGAAAAATTATTTCGCTTTGCTAAAAAGGTTTTGAATAATGGCGGTGCCATATGCTTTAATTGTATCTATGTTATTCACTACCGTTTTTGTTGCGCTTTGAGTGAGAAGGCCGCCTAACAATGCCTTGCCTTTAGAGGCAACAGCAGCTCCGCCCATTAGCTTCGTTGTAAGCAACCCCATTCCTACGGTACCTGCGGTTTTCAAAACTGTTTCCAACACATCTACTGGCATAATTTTGCTAACGGCAGACTTAATAAGGTTGCCGGGCTTCAAACTTTCTACAGTAACATGAAATTGGTCTATCAGTTCTTTTTGCTGAATTTTTTTCTTCGATTCAAGACTCAGAATTGCTTCCCTTAGTTCCTTTGAATTAGTGACGATCATTGCTTATTCATTTTTTTGATGATGGCATTGGTAACAGGCTCCTCGATCCATTTTTCTCTCAATAAATAAGACACAAGTGCTACGACACCATAAAAAGCCGCCAGAACAAAAAAGCCATAGTAGTTCTTCCCAAGTATCTCGCCCAACCAAAGTGCAATGCCAACATTTAGCATCAACACAAACACACTCATAATTGAAACAAGAATAAGTTTGGAGGCTAAGTCAGAAATAACATCGGAAGACTTTTCAGTAATCTTTAATTTAGCTAATTCTATCCTGGTCTCTACATAATCGCCTGCTTTTTCAAAAAGCGAATCTATATGCCTGGGGTTATTTTCCATTGATGCTTATTGTCTGTTTCTAAATACGATTATCCAAAGTTCCTTTTTGCTTCTCTTTCTTTTTCCAGCAATTCGTTTGCGTCACTTCTGATATTGTCATATTTACCTTTGATGGTTTCTTTAACCTCACCAAATTTGTTTTTCAAATCCTCTCCTAATTTGTTTTTCTTGTCTGATAGTTTTTTCCTGGTGTCTGATCCTTTTTCAGGAGCCAGTAATAAACCCAAAACGGCACCTGCTGCTGCACCAACCAATAAACCTGCTAAAACTTTACTCTTGCTCATATTAATAAATTTAAAAGTGATAAATAAGATTCTCCTGTATACTATGCTAAAACGTTGCCAAACTCTTCTTAATAAGAGATGGGTAAATAATATCTCACTTAAGGCACAAAATGTTCAAATCACATACAAATTTACACTAAGACGATTTCACTTGCCACAATTCATTGCTTTAAAATTAATGTTGAGCCTGTAAAAGTTGTTGCGAATTCTTAGGCTTCGGCCGCCAGCGGGCTTTTGGGTAGAGCATTTCGATTTCTTGATGCAATTTCGCCCCGCTCAATTTAATAGGTGGCTAATTCTGCGGTGTAAAATTTAGGTAAGCTTTTTTGTCGGGGTTCAAGAATGTACCTGTGTTATTTGCCACAGTAAAAGGTTCGGAAAAACGCAAATACAAGGGGTTAATTTTTAAGAAATGCCGCATTTAAAGATCAACACCGTACTTATTGAGGCAAGATATAGTGTTA
>JBKJKD010000206.1:0-39881 GCA_046597635.1 Ferruginibacter sp.
ATCACCAGGTCGCCCCAGGCTTTGTTTACTTTTTTAAGTTCCAGGATCTTTCCGCCCAGCCTCGTCATTTTCATTTGCAGGCTCACTTCTGCTACATCTTTTTGCAGTTTCACCCGGTCTTCCACTTCGGCAAATGCATCTTGACGGCTCTTGCTCTTGGTGGTACGAGCCTTGGGTTGCTTGCGCATCCACTCCAATTCTTTACGAAAAATATTTTTATCTTTTTGCAATTCGCTCTGCTGCACTTCCTGCCGCAAGGCTTTTTGCTCTAAGAAATAATCGTAATCACCTTTGTACACAAACACTTTCTCATCATCTATTTCAATAATCTCGTTGCTCACGGCGTCTAAAAAATAGCGATCATGCGTTACGAGCAACAGGGTAACTTTTGCTGCGCCCAGGTATTCTTCCAGCCACTCAATCATGCTTACATCCAGGTGGTTCGTAGGCTCATCCATGATGAGCAGGCAGCGGCCTTCGTACAGGTAAGCCTCAATAAGCGCCTGCGCCAGCGCTACTCTTTTCTTTTGACCACCACTCAGGTTGCCCACTTTTTCGTTCAGGTGGTGTATGTTCAGTTTGCCTAATATCTGCTTCAGGTCACTCTCAAAACTCCAGGCATTCAAATCATCGAGCCGGCTCATCAGTTCTCCCAGGTGGTCATGGTCTTCGGAGCCTTCTTCTAAAAATTGCTCGTATTCCTTTACCACTTTAACCACCGGGTTATCCAGCCGTAAAATATTATCCCAAATGGTTTTGTTGCCATCAAAATCATTGTCCTGCTGCAACATTACCGTGTTCACATCTTTGTGCACCCACACGGTGCCACTGTCTGCCGTGTCCATTCCGGCAATTATTTTCATGAGGGTACTTTTGCCGCTCCCGTTGCGGGCAACGAGGGCAATTTTATCTCCTTCCTCAATGTTGATGGTAATGTTTTTGAAAAGCGTTCTTATTCCAAACGACTTTGTAAGATTTTCTACCGAAGCGTAATGCATAGCCGGCAAAGATAAGGTTTCGCATTATGGGTTTTGTAATTACGCCCCCTGTGGCTGCATTCGAACTATGAAAGAGATATCCTATTTTTACTTCCAATACCTGTGTTGCCAGCATCAGGTCATTGCCGAACTTTCGTTGTGGCTCCCCCGTCAGAATTGCGGGGTCACTCACTTGTACGGCATCAAATAACGCATCAAGACTTCATGACAGACTTTACCATTCACCCCACAGCCATTGTAGATGCCGGAGCCAGTATTGGCAGTGGTACTCGTGTCTGGCATTTCTGCCATGTGATGCCTACAGCACAAATAGGAGCGAACTGCATTCTTGGGCAAAATGTGTATGTAGATAATAAGGTTAGTATTGGTAACGGCGTAAAGATTCAAAACAATGTATCTGTTTATAATGGGGTTACGCTGGAGAACGATGTGTTCATCGGGCCTTCGGTGGTGTTCACCAACGTCATAAATCCCCGGAGTTTTATAGAACGAAAAACGGAGTTTAAGCCTACGCTTATTAAGAAAGGCGCAACTATCGGCGCCAATGCAACCATTGTATGCGGCGTTACCATTGGTGAATACGCTATGATTGGTGCCGGCACGGTGGTTTCCAAAGATGTAGCGCCTTATGCGCTCGTGATAGGAAACCCAGGCAGGCAGGTGGGTACTGTTGATAAAGAAGGGAATACCGTCAAGCCGTAGTTTTTTTACAAATCATACGCTTTTGGAACGCCAAAGTACAAGGCGGCCCCAATCTATGCAGCCAACCATGGGGCACAAAACAAATATCCACACCAGGCTTCTGTAGCGCACAATGGCACCCACATTGGGGATTGTGTAACCGATGATGAGCATCATGGTTAGGAAAAAAGCCAGACCATAAATATTAAACACATGCAGGGCGACTCCATTTTTTCGACGCAAAAAAATAAACGCAACAAATAAAAGTTGGTAAGCCAACAGTTCCAATGCGGTAAGCCACACCGCCCTGTTGCTAAATTCCCAAAGGTAAGGCCTTAGCAGGCCATGATTGATTGCCTGCGGCGTATTGCTTGCAAACCCGGTTACGCTGGGGCGCAGTTCTCGCATGGGCAGGTCTGTGGCACCTGTTGCCTGCATGGCAAAATCTGCCTTGCGTTTAACAACAGCTTCGGGAAGACTGGCGGAGGGAGAGAGAACACCAGACAGAAAAAAGACGGTTCCGTATAAAAGGTAACTGCCTGCAACCACCAACGTTTTAGAGAGCGGCATTACTTTGCACAGCCAGGCTGTAAAGAGCGCCGGCAACAAGGCTATCAATACATAATTACGAAAAAGGAATATGCAGCTCAGGGCCAATAGGCCCAGCACAATTGCTTTGGCACCAAGCTTTCCCGTTTTTAAGTAGCGGTACAACACAAAGCTCACAGCCCCTATGCCCATAAAGACCAACCCATCTTTATGAGGGCAGGCAGTATATATCAAAAGCGAAGGAATGAGAAAACACAGCAGCAACAACTTTTGCTGATGTTGCTTGTAGATGTCTGCATAAATCCTGTAAAAAGCAAGTTGGGCAAAAAATACAAATGAGGAGAACAGCAAACAGTTGAGATAAAAATTGCCTCTGGTAACCAGGCCCATAATCCCTATGAATTTAAACAACAGGTTAAAACGCAGGTAACCCCAAAAACTGTGGGAAGCATCTAACAGTCCTCCCCAGCCGTAGGTATCAGCGTCTGCAGTAAAATCGGTCAAAAACAGGGAAGGGTGCGTTATCAGCAGTTCGTATTGAGCACGGCCATCTTCATTGTAACCCAAATAGTCGTTGTATATGCTGGTGTGCGCAAAATAGTAAGCCACCGCCAGCCCCATACCCAATTTAAACACAATGCAAATTCTTACTCTCAGAGTTCCGAGGCCGCTGTTTTTTACAAAAGGCATGGCCGGAACCAGCCATATGAAAAGTAAAGTATAAAGAATGGTAAATAGAAACTCAAGCCTCATGTAAAGATTGTTTTGGAGCACCTGCCATTATTTGCCCGGCAAAACCGAAGTTAAACACAAAAACCAAAGCCTGCTTCTTGCAAGATGCTGTTATAAATTAGTTGTTTTTAGAAGATCCCCAGAAAAACCCTTTTTGTTTCAGTGGCTGGACTATCATTTGCAGATAAGGAGTCGGCAGCAGCAGCAATAGCCGTTTAGGCTAAAAATCTGGCTTTAAACTGTTTTTCATAGCTTTGCCCACCTTAAAAAAGGGCATTGCGCTGAGCATTTGCCTGCGTGCTGAAGTATCTTATGCGTACATCCATTCTTTTAATATTTACTATGTTGCAGTTTGGCGAAGCATTTTGCCAGATGGAAACGATCTATATTAAAAATTTTGGAGCCATCCCCAACGATAAATGTTCTGACCAAAAGGCCTTTAATGATGCAGCCACCTATATTAATAAAAGGAAGGGCAATGTAAAGTTGGTCATTGGAGAAGGCACATATATGGTAGGGCCTCCTTACAATTACAAAAGCAGCTATAGAAACCTGCCGCTTTCGCAGCAATGGGATGTAGTGGCGCTCACCAATTGTAACAATGTTATTATAGAGGGGCAGGGTATGCCCAGCATCAAGTTTCTGGATAATATTCCTTTTGGATGTGTGCCTTACCGCAGCGATAAAAAGGACAGTTCTGTGCATATTGGTTCCTTGTTTAGGTTTACCAGTTGCAATAAAATCAGGATGCGGGATATTAATACCAACGGTAACAATACAAAATTTAGACTACTGCACAACTGGGGCGTTGGGGCAAATCCTTATGAAAGAGAACACGAGGGTTTGTTCATCTTAAATTCTCAGGACGTAATAGTTCAAAATTGCAACTTCAATTATTTTGGTAGAGATGGGCTCATGATATTGGAAGACCAGGATAAGCAGCCGGTGCAGCGCATAAGATTTACCAATTGCGATTTTAATTACAATGGCCGGGATGGCGTAAGCTGGTGCGGTGGGGCCGATGTGAGTTTTTATAATTGTAATTTTAGTTACAATGCCTCAGGCAAAATTATTACCAACCCAGGCTCTGGGGTAGATATAGAGCCCGAGAGAGATGCAAAGTGCATGAGAGGTAGTTTTATTAAATGCACTTTTGCGTCCAATGGTGGCTATGGATTGACAAGTATGTATAATGAGGCTTCACAGGTAGTGTTTGACAGTTGTAAGATATACGGCAATACCAATTATTCGCTCATCAACAACTCACCCTATTATACTTTTCAAAATTCCGAAATTGCGGGTACAGCTATTTTTAGTTACGATGCGCCGGCAGAACCAATGGGTATAAAAATTACGAATTGTACTTTTACAGATAGTTTGCCGGGTAAAAAAGTTTTTCGAAGCAACTCGATGCTGAGCATACAGGGCAGGTATATGCGCTTCAATAATTGCAGCTTTACCAGTTATATTGTGCCAAGCCTATACACAGAAATACGGAAGAAGGATAAAAATAATCATCCCGAAAATACATTTTTCAGGAATTGTGTTTTCAATGCTAATTTTAAAAAAACCAGCACCTGGGGCAATTGGGCATTCCTTGTTTCCCACAGTCATTTTATTGATTGTACATTCAATGCATCTGGCATGGCCGATTTTAAAGGTATACTGGGGCAAGGAGAAAAAAATATTTACCAAGAAAAAAATAAGTTCATCAAACTCTAAAAACTTTTATTTTAACCTCAATGAAGAAAGCAATAATTACAGGTATCACCGGCCAGGATGGTTCCTATCTTGCAGATCTGCTTTTAAGCAAAGGATATGAAGTGCATGGTATAAAAAGAAGGTCTTCTCAAATAAATACCCAGCGCATAGATCATATTTATCAGGATCCGCACGAAAAGAATGTACGGTTCAAATTGCATTATGGGGATCTTACAGACTCTACGAACCTTATCAGGATCATACAGGAAGTGCAGCCAGATGAAATTTATAACCTCGGGGCGATGAGCCATGTGCATGTAAGTTTTGAAACACCGGAGTACGTTGCCAATACAGATGGTATTGGTACGCTAAGGTTGCTGGAAGCCATTAGAATTTTGAAGCTGGAGCATAAGACTCGTATCTATCAGGCATCTACCTCAGAGCTGTATGGCTTGGTACAGGAAGTGCCGCAGTCAGAAAAAACGCCGTTCTATCCCCGTTCTCCCTATGCGGTGGCTAAAATGTATGCATATTGGATAACGGTTAACTATCGGGAAGCTTACAAGATGTTTGCCTGCAATGGGATTTTATTTAACCACGAAAGTCCGTTAAGGGGAGAAACCTTTGTAACCCGAAAAATAACCAGAGGTGTTGCAGAAATTGCGCTGGGTCTAAAAGATAAATTATGGCTGGGTAATATGAATGCCCAAAGAGATTGGGGTCATGCTAAAGATTATGTAGAAGCCATGTGGCGTATTTTGCAACAGGACGAGCCGGAAGATTTTGTGATAGCTACGGGGGTAACTACTACCGTAAGAGAATTTGTAAGAATGGCATTTGCAGAAGTCGGTATTGCTATAGAGTTTAAAGGAGATGGTAAAAATGAAACAGCGGTAGTGGTTTCTTGTGCTGATGCAGCCTATCAGGTAGCTATAGGAACCAAAGTGGTAGCTGTTGATGAGCATTATTATCGCCCTACAGAAGTAGAGTTACTAATTGGTGACCCTACCAAAGCCAATACGAAATTGGGTTGGACCCCGGTGTATACCCTCCCTGCATTGGTAAAAGAAATGGTAGCATCAGATGTTCATTTAATGAAAATGCAATTGCTTTTAAAAGAGCATGGCTACAACAAAACAATCGCTTAAAGAATGAAACAGACTGGTAAAATTTATATTGCAGGCCACAGAGGAATGGTGGGCTCGGCTATTCACAGATCGCTGCAGGCAAAAGGCTTTGATAACTTTGTTTTAAAAACATCTGCAGAACTTGACCTGCGCAATCAGCAAGCAGTGAATGATTTTTTTGAGAGAGAGCAGCCCGATTATGTTTTTTTAGCCGCTGCTAAAGTCGGTGGTATACAAGCCAACAATACTTATAGAGCCGATTTCATTTATGAAAACCTGATGATAGAGGCCAACATAATTCATGCGGCTTATACTCATAAGGTAAAGAAAATGTTGTTTCTGGGTAGTAGTTGTATCTATCCAAAAAATGCTCCTCAACCCCTGAAAGAAGAGTATTTGCTCACAGGTATATTGGAGCCAACCAATGAGCCCTATGCAATTGCAAAAATTGCAGGTATTAAATTATGCGATGCTTACCGGGCTCAATACGGGTGTAATTTTATAAGCGCAATGCCCACTAATTTGTATGGTCCCAATGATAATTATGATTTGAGTAATTCTCATGTGCTGCCTGCTTTGCTGCGTAAATTTCATGAGGCAAAAATTAATAATGACCCTGCTGTAACAGTATGGGGAAGTGGCAAGCCGCTAAGAGAATTTTTGCATGTAGATGATATGGCCGATGCCTGCGTTTTTTTAATGGATAAATACAATGCGGAAGGTTGTGTTAATGTTGGATGTGGAATAGACCTTAGTATAATGGAGCTTGCCTTGATGATCAAAGAAATCGTAGGCTTCCATGGGGAGATCGTTTTTGACAGCAGCAAACCGGACGGCACCATGAGGAAATTGATGGATGTGAGTAAAATAGAAGCCTTGGGTTGGAAGTACACGATTCCTCTAAAAGATGGAATAGAGCAGGTATATTCCCGGTACAAAGAAACGGTGTAATGTATGAAAGTATTGAGCACTTATATTTTACTGTTATTCAAGCTGCCGGCTTTCCTTGCGGCAAAGATTTACAATTTAGTTGCACTCTCGGCTGCCGATGTTAAATACGGCGAATACCCTGTTATTTCAGGAAAGCTACTGGTAAAAGGAAAGGGGAAAATTTTGATTGGGAAGCAGGTGAGAATCAACTCAAGCTTAAATAGTAATCCAGTAGGGCTTTGCTCCCAGAGTGTTTTGTTTGCTTACGAAAATGCGGTTATTCAAATTGGAAACAATGTGGGTATGTCGAATTCGCTGCTATGCGCCATGGAAAATATTACTATAGAAGATGATGTGCTTCTCGGTGGAGGCACCCAGATTTTTGATAATGATTTTCATGCTATTCAATACGGGAAGAGAATGGAACAGCCAGATACCAACATCCGGATATTGCCAGTATTGATACGTAAAGGAGCATTTATTGGCTGCAATTCTATTATTGGAAAAGGCGTGGTAGTGGGCCAAAGAAGCGTGGTTGCTGCGGGTTCTGTGGTTATAAAAAGTATACCAGACGATGAGATATGGGGGGGCAATCCTGCTCGATTTATCAAAGCAATAGACAATACATTATGATGAAAAGTGCGGATTATTTAGAATCCATTAGTTGCCCTATATGTAATTCAAATAACTCTTGTAAGGAGTTTCCTATTACTCATGATAGCAGCAATGTTTTAGAAATTCTTGAACTTGATGAAACAGATACGGTAGTTAACATTGTAGCATGTAAAAATTGTGATCATAAATACATGACACCTGTCATAAAGCAGGAATTAATGGGACGTTACTATTCTATTTTGAATTCAGAATTCTATCATTCCGGCAAAGAGGTATATAACCAGAATAAGAAAGAGTACGAAGATTATACCACAATAATTAAAGGGTTTAAAGCTCGGGGCAAAGTGTTGGAGATTGGCTGTGGTAACGGATTTTTGTTGAAAACGTTAGAAGCGGCAGGCTACGATTGCTACGGAGTAGAGCCTTCTCCATTAGCTTTTGGTTATGCCAAAAACGACCTTGGTTTGCAGGTAGAAAATAGCTTCCTTGCAGAAAGTTCCTTTTACAATGAGCAGTTTGATATTGTGATATTGATAGATGTGGTAGAGCACGTGATCAATATGCAGGCAATGATGCAGGAGTTGAAAAAAGTGTTGAAACCCGACGGAATGATTTTTATTGGTACGGGTAATATTGGTAGTTTAAATGCCCGGTTGGCCAAACAAAATTGGGGGTACTTTCTGTCGTGGGAACATGTATCTTTCTTCAACAAAAAAAGTATGCATCGTTTGCTACACGATAATAATTTTAAAAATATTATCATAAGAGAAACATCACTTCAGCATAAGCCACTTCAAAACGGTATTGAATTTGGCAAAAACCTGTTCAAAAAGTTCGTCAATCCTTTTTTAAAAAGGAAATATTATCACGGTATCACTTTCGATCATTTTATTGTTACCGCCACCAACCAAAAGGGATAAACTTACATGATCATCAATAAGAAAACCATAAGCCTTAATATTTTCTTTTCTTTAATTCAGATTGTAATAACAGGCCTGGTTTATTATTTTTTGTACAAGTTTTTACTACAGCGTTTAGGAGCCGATTTGATGGGTGTTTGGGCTATAGTGCTCTCCATTTCCTCTACCGCAAATATTGCCAATCTTGGTATTGGGTCCGGGGTAGTTCGTTATACGGCTTTATTTAAAGCCAACAATGAATGGGAAAAAATAAACAAACTGATTTACACTTCCCTTATGCTGCTTGCCGGGTTCTTCTTATTGGTGGTTAGCGTTGTTTACCTGCTATCGCCAATTTGGTTGCACGCCGTGGTTAAAGAAACTTATTTTAAACAAGCGATGTCCATTGTGCCTTTTTCGCTGCTCTGCTTATTCTTTAACGCCTTGACGGGCATATATGCATCCTGCCTTGACGGGTTGCAAAAAAACTATCTTAGGAGTATCGTCTTCATCCTCTCATTTATTATTTTAATAATTTTGAGTTATTTGCTGGTGCCCCGGTTTGGGCTGCTGGGTGTTGCCTACGCACAGCTGGTACAGGCGGTATTTTTATTCCTTGCCATGGTTTTTTGCTTAAAGTTTGCTTTCAGGCAGCATAAAATATTTGCTTTTAAATGGGACAAAGTCATCTTCAAACAAATCTTCAATTTCGGTATAAAGGAACAGGTAATATCCATTTGCCAGCTATGTTTTGATCCCCTCACAAAATCTCTGCTTGGGGGCTTTGGCTCTCTCAGCCTTGTTACTTATTATGAAATGGCTAACAGGCTTGTGTTACAGCTCAGAGGATTACTGGTAAGTGCAAACCAGGTATTGATTCCCATTTTTACAAATGCTCAGGAAAAATCTGCAGCATCTAGCAAGAACTTGTACAAACAGGTTTTTGCATTAAATTTTTTACTAAGCATCTTGTGGCTTACGTTCATTATTGCTGCAGTTATACCAGTTAGTAAATTATGGATAGGCACGGTGAGCAACGAGTTTGTTTACATCAGCATTTTGCTGGCGCTGGCCTATTTTTTTAATATTATTATGAGTCCTGCCTATTTTTCAAATATGGGTAATGCCACCTTAAATAACAATGTTATTGGCAACGTTATCATTGCTGTACTCAACGTTTCCCTGTGTTTTTTGCTGGGGTACTATTTTAGTGGGTTTGGTGTGGTACTAGGCTGGAGCATTGCTTTGGCTGCCGGTTCTCTGTTTATCATATTGGCCTACCACAAGCTGCACCATATTTTACTTACTACCGTAATATTGAAACACGATCTTATTTTGGTGTTTATAAGCGCACTCTATGCAACCTTTTGTTACTTGCTGTTTAACTTTCAAAGTAATTTAAACGTATGGATTATGCTGTTGATTGTTAGCAGCCTTTTTATGTTGGTATGCCTGGCTGTTTACTTTATACATCCTATTGGTTTAAGAGTGATGAATATGGTACGAACCAAAATTAAATTTTAGTACGCAAGCTCATGCCTAGCCCATTGATATCAATAATAATAGTAGTGTACAATGCACATACTACCATTGAAGCATCGCTACAAAGTGTGTTGTCGCAGCGTTATGAAGGCAGGGAATTGGTGATTATAGATGGAGGTAGCACAGATGGCACCTTAGATATTATAGCGAAGTACCAAAATAAGCTTGGTTATTTTATGAGTGAAAAAGACAAGGGTATTTATGATGCGATGAATAAAGGCATTGAGGTAGCTAAAGGAGATTGGTTTTACTTTTTGGGCTCTGACGATGTCTTGTTTGACAATGAAGTGCTTTCCAAAATATTTGAACGTGCTGACATTGATCAGGCAGACTTTATTTATGGTGATGTAAAGTTGAAATCTAATAATCAGTTATACGGAGGCAGCAGAACCTTTGCTTCACTCATAGAAAAAAACATAAACCACCAGGCAATTTTTTATAAAAAAGACCTTTTTGACAGCGTAGGAAACTATAATCGTAAATATAAAGTGCTTGCAGATTACGATCTTAACTTGCGGATATTTGAGAACGAAGACATCCTTAAAAACTACCTGCCAATCCCGGTGTGTTTGTTCAATGACAAAGGAGGGGCGAGCAACATCAGTATTGACAGTGCTTTTTTTGCAGATAAGCTTCGGCAATTCTCTGGTAATACTAACCTCCCGTTTAGCAAAGCAACTTTGCAGCAGTATTATTTTTATACCGGTTTTGTTTGGCTGATGAGAGATAAAAATGCAAAGGGTTTATTGTACTGCCTCCAGGCATTTATAGCAGGCCCAAGAAAATTTTTTTACAGCCTGGTATTTGTCAAGCTCTTATTAAGTTACGTGGGCCTGGGTAAAAAAATTAAAATTGTATAAGCAAAAGCTTCCGCCTTGAAAAGAATATTCAGTAAAATAATTTTAAAGATAATACCACACCGTTTTATTCGGGCGGTTAAGAAAAAGGCAAATATTAACTATCTTTTTTTTGGTGCTTCGGTAAAGAATGTAGGTACCTATCTGCTGCAAGATGAGCAGGCACCCTATAGCCTTTACAACATGGAGGCTGATCTTGGTAAGGTAGTAGCTAATGGCTTTTTGGCTTGTGTAGAAGAATATCAATCGCATCGGGGACTGGTTAGAAAATACATACTATCCGTAGAAGATTGCATAGTAGAACCCGAAATGGGTTGGGGAATTACCAGCTACGATAAACTGGTATTTGATTCCATTTCTAACAATTCGTGGAGAGAATCCTATTACCCCAATTACTTTAAATGCAAGGCACAAAAGAACGAGGCAATTTTAATGGATGAAGTAGTTTCAATTAATATGATCAATGGCGGAGAAGACAACTACTGGCATTTTTTGCATGATCTCTTGGGAGAAGTTACATTGGCGCTGCAATATATACCTGCTAAGCTACCGTTCCTGATCAGCAAAAATTTAGCAGAAAAGCCCTTTTTCAAACAAGCTCTTTTACAAAGCCCCCGGTTGGCATCTTTGCAATGGATAGTTAGGGATCGGCATTACTATAAAGCGAAAAAGGTTTGGTTTATACAAGTCATGCCTAGTGCCAACGAGCAATTCTTCAATCTTCAGGAACTATTGCAGGTGCCAGATGCTTCTAGCCTACAAAGTAGCAGGAAAGTTTTTTTAACCCGCTCCCGCACAAGGATTAGGTTTTTAAAAAATGGTGCAGAGTTGGAAGCAATTGCCCAAAAGCATGGTTTTGAAGTGATAGATACTGATGGTCTCTCTCTACAGGAACAAATCAAACTATTTAGCGAATCAAAATGGCTGATAGGGATACATGGTGCAGGCCTTACAAATGTTTTGTACAGAAAAAATGCGCCTATGAAAGTGTTGGAACTCCTCCCGGCCGACTACCTGCAGCCGCACTATTTTTGGCTTAGTAAAGGAATGGGCCATGAGTACGCATGTATACTCGGTTCAACTTCTGGCATTGATACCTCCTTTGAAGTTTCACCCGAGGATTTTGAAAATAAGCTACGGAGTTTTTGTAATGATTAGCTGTTGAAATTTCATTTCATCAGCTAATGCTGGCAGCGGCTTCATCGTTTTATCTTTCTTAATAATCAATACCAGGCTTAAAATATAAAAAGGAAGGCAGGGAATTTTATAGCGAACCAGGGTACCCAGGTTAAAACAGTTAAGGCCTATAGCTGTGGCAAATACAATTGAATAGAGAAAGCAAAATAGTACCGTACTGTCAGAGGCAATCGTTTTCAAACTGTATAAAAATCCTCTCCGAAAGAATACAAAAATGGTAAAGCAAAAAAGGAAGGTGCCTTCAACTGCTGCAATTAGAGAAGTAATTTTCTTAGCTTCCCATAAGAACGGTCTGAACAGAGAGGCAACAAGTGCCTGCGGCGCTATTCTTAGTATTCCGTTTAAAGTTGGTACAATCTCTCCATAGTCAAGTAGGGCGCCATCATCGGGAGTAGTGGCAATATAATTCTTTTGTGTGGTAAGAATGTTTTCTGCCATTGACTCTACACTGTTTTCAATAATAACCTCGTCTAGATTACCAAATGACAGGTAAAGTACAATGAGCAGGATCGGGGCTGCAATAAGCGTTGTTTTCAAAGCTTTGTTCTCTATGGATCCAATAGTTTTTAAGGCATACCAAAAAAGAAACGAGGGTATAAAGGCGTAGGCCATGTATGACTTAAGCACGTAAAGACAATAAAAGCTAAATAGTAAGGCCACAAGAATTTTTATCTGGTATCTCTTTTCAAATAGAAATAGGTAAGCGTTATAAAAGCCAATTCCTAAAAAGCCAAGGCAGAGGGTGTCTTTTAAAATGCCGCTGCCCCAAAACAATACCGACGGTATAAAAAAGAAAACCATAAAGATCGCTTTGTAATAAGTTGGATAAATGCGATAGAAGCATTTGAACATAAACCAAAGCCCAACAAAGGAAAAAAGTGAGAAAAATATGCTAATGACTAAGTAACTATCAAAGCTAAAGATAGAAAACAAGGCAACAATCTTCACAGCTAGTAAATTACTATCTGCAGATACATAGCCATAATTTTCGGGGCGAAACCCATTGGTTTCGTAGTAATTGCCAAAATCTTGCGCCGGTCCCGTTATAAACCGGAGATTGTCGGATTTTTCAAAAACGATCTTTTTAAAATCGAGGCCTGCAGTATAATACATCTCCGTATCGCCGGGGAGCAAAAAAATAGAAAACAAACCGAAGAGCACACCAAAAAGTATTTTTATGCGTAGGCCCCTGAAAAAATAAAGGGATAGTTGCTGGCTTTGTTTTAAACGCTTACTCAATAATCTTAAACATAAACTGATTAGTATGGCATATACAGGAACCAGTATAACATCTAATAAAGTCAGCTTCAGCATAACAGCAAGCAGTTTTTCATTTTAAGATTAAAGTTTAAATAAATAGCTTGAAAAATTTTTCAGTGGTGGCTTTAACTGAATAATTATTTACAATGTGATCTCTTGCAGCCTTTCCGATCTGTGTGCGTAGATCGGTTTTGTTGATGAGTTCTTCAAGGGCCTTATACCATTCATCTGTGCCACCAACCCACATTCCATTTATACCGTTTTGCACCACTACACTGTTGGCGCCTACGGGGCTCACTACAGGCGGAACGCCAAGACTCATATATTGGATGGCTTTAAATGCACATTTGCCAAGTTCAACATCTGAATTTTCCAGTGGCATCAGGCCAATGTGAAATTGCATCAAGTCTTCAATTTCGGTATCAACCTGCCATTTTCTAAAAACATACTCCACATTTGTAAATCCGGGATCCTTGTCTGCAATTACCAAAAATGTAAAGGCATATTTTTCTTTTAACCTGGCCAGTACCGGCGTAATTTTTAAAAGGTTGTAAAAATTAGTAAAAGTGCCCGTCCAGCCAATAACCAACGGTTTATCATCCTGATTTTTTAGCTGGTTGTGCTGTGTATCTGTATCAACTACTGTGGGAATGAGGCGCACATCCTTACAATATTGCCTTGCATAGTCGCCTAAAAAATCATTGCCAACGCTTACTATGGTACTCAGTTTGCAAATATGTGCCACTTTCCAGGTGCATTTTAAAAAGGCCACACCGGGATTTGCTACAGAAGCTGCGCTTACCCATATTGCATCATCAAAATCAAATATTATTTTTTTGCGCCAAACTTTTGCAATCAACCACTCAAAAACAGGGGGACCTACAGGGGCTGCCTCCCGGTGAATATAAACCCAATCATATTGGTGTAGCGTAAACAGAAGGCCAATCCTCCTCACAAAGCCCTTAATAATTCCGACCGTTTTTAATAGCTGGTGATCGTGCAAATGGAGAACTCCCCAGCCTTTTGTGTTTAAGAAAGATTTATATATAAACTTCAGGTCGTTGTGCTGCTCAAGGGTAAGGTAATGCTCAAATCTAAATCTCTGGCTGGGAGATATGTTCGCCGGGGCCGGAGCTAATAATAAAATTTTCAAAATATATTTATTAAAATGCCTGCAAAACTACTAAACTAAATTTTAATAGGGCAGCTCCTCAACTGCTTGGTTGTTACACATCAATGGGTATAATAATATCAAGGGATTGTACCCTCGAAACTTGTTGTTTTATGGGTGTGGGTTTTTCGTATTTTCGCCCCTATTATTTCAATCTATGCACACAATTCTCATCACCGGTGGTGCCGGCTTCATTGGCTCTCATCTTACCCGTCTCTTTGTAACCAAATACCCCCAATACAAAATTGTAAACCTGGATGCGCTCACGTATGCCGGCAATCTTAGCAATTTACGGGATATTGAGGCTGCTGCTAATTACACATTTGTAAAAGGAGACATCACAGATATGGTCCAGGTGCAGCAGCTATTTGCCCAACATAAGTTTACAGCTGTGCTACATTGCGCAGCAGAAAGCCATGTGGACAGGTCTATTGCCGATCCGCTCGCTTTTGTAAGAACCAATGTAATGGGAACATCTACTTTGTTGCTGGCGGCCAAGGAAAGCTGGAAAGGCCATTACGATGACAAAATCTTTTACCATATTTCTACGGATGAAGTGTATGGTTCGCTGGGCGAAACAGGTTTCTTTTATGAAGATACTGCCTATGATCCCCGCAGTCCTTACTCTGCCTCCAAAGCATCATCCGATCATTTTGTGCGTGCCTTTTATCACACTTATGGCCTGCCGGTAAAAATTTCCAACTGCAGCAACAACTACGGCCCTTATCATTTTCCAGAAAAATTAATACCGCTTAGTATTAATAATATCATCAACAATAAGCCCTTGCCTATTTATGGCCAAGGAGAAAATATACGGGACTGGCTATTTGTAGAAGACCATGCCCGGGCAATAGATGTTATTTTTCACCAGGGAAAAATAGGAGAAACCTACAATATTGGCGGCCACAACGAGTGGACCAATATAGATTTGATAAAAGAATTGTGCAGGCAGATGGATCTTAAACTGGGCAACGCTGCCGGCACATCAGAACAATTGATTACTTACGTAAAAGACAGGGCCGGTCACGACTTGCGGTATGCGATTGACGCTACCAAATTGAAAGATGAACTCGGTTGGCTGCCCTCGCTCCAATTTGAAGAGGGGTTATCTAAAACAATTGACTGGTATTTAAACAACAAAGAGTGGCTGAATGAAGTAGTGAGTGGGCATTATGCATCGTATTATGAAGAGCAGTATGATAAGAGGGTTTAGAGGGTTTAGGGAGTTTAGGGGGTTTAGGGGTTTAGAGTTTAGGGGGTTTAGAGGGTTTAGAATGTTTAGGAGTTTAGAGAGTTTGGAGTTTTGGGGTTTAGTAGTTTAGCGGTTTAGTGGATTATGTACGGAAGTTTAGAACTTAAAGAGAAGCTTAATAATAAACGAATATGAAAGTTTATTCATTTGAAAAACTGGAGTGTTGGAAACATGCCAAACTCCTGGCGATATGGACATATATAAACACAAAAGATTTTCCTCAGGAAGAAAAATTTGGTCTGGTGAGTCAGATGAGGAGGGCAGCCATGTCTGTAGCATCAAATATTGCTGAGGGTTCATCTCGAAAAACTTCCAAAGATCAAGCACATTTTAGCACCATTGCTTACAGCAGCACCATCGAATTGTTAAATCACTTAATAATAAGCAACGACCTTGCTTTCCTATCAAATGATCAATATGAACAAGGGAGAGCAATCATTGAGAAACAAACCCTCTTGATTTCGGGCTTAAGAAAGTCGCAACAAAAAGCAGGCTTTCTTTCCTAAACTTCTAAACCACTAAACTACTAAACCCCTAAACTCTTAAACCTCTAAACCCCTAAACTCCTAAACCCAATTAAATGAAAGGAATAATTCTCGCAGGCGGATCCGGTACAAGACTTTACCCAATAACCATGGGTATCAGTAAACAACTCATGCCGATATACGATAAACCAATGATCTATTATCCGCTCAGTACACTGATGCTGGCGGGCATAAAAGAAATTTTAATTATTACCACCCCTGATGACCAGTCGCAGTTTCAAAGACTTCTCGGCGATGGTAGCAAATGGGGTTGCAACATTCAATATGCCAAGCAAGAAGTTCCCAATGGCCTTGCACAGGCATTTGTGATTGGAGAATCGTTTATTGGGAATGATAGCGTGGCGCTGGTATTAGGAGATAACATATTTTATGGGAGCGGCTTTAGTAAGTTGTTGCAACAGGCCTCCAACCCTGATGGTGCCGTAATATTTGCTTATCCTGTTAGCGATCCGGAGCGGTATGGAGTGGTAGAGTTCGACAAAGACCTCAAAGCCTTGAGTCTTGAAGAAAAACCTGAGCATCCAAAAAGTAACTACGCCGTGCCTGGTCTGTATTTTTATGATAACAGCGTGCTCCAAATTGCGAAAGATTTAAAACCAAGCCCCAGAGGTGAGTATGAAATAACTGATGTAAATAAAATATACCTGCAAAATAAAAAGCTACAAGTGGCCGTTTTAGACCGTGGCTTTGCCTGGTTAGATACGGGAACATTTGAATCATTGAGCGACGCCAGCGAGTATGTGCGAGTGATAGAAAAAAGGCAGGGATTAAAAATTGGTTGCCCGGAAGAAATTGCATGGAGGATGGGCTTTATTACCAAAGCTGAATTGGAAGCGCTTGCAGAAGGTTTAAAAAAGAGCGGCTATGGAGAATATTTGAAAAAGATTATATAAGCCATATTTGCATTATTTTGCAATGTAACAATCTAACTGCCGCATTTATGTATAAACAACCATACCTCATCGATTTTTCCAGAATTGGCAACACGATGCAAGGTTATATTTCGGTTTCTGAAAATGATACCCTTCCCTTTGAAGTAAACAGGGTTTACTGGACGTATTACACACCGGAAAGTATACACCGGGGAGGCCACGCTCATCATGAATTGGAGCAAATACTTGTGGCTGTAGCAGGGAGAATAATTGTGGAAACGGAGATGCCTGGCGGTATAAAGGAAAGATTTATCCTGGAGTCTCCTAACATGGGAATTTTGTTGCCAAAATATTGCTGGCATATTATGCAGTACACGCACAATGCGGTGCAAATGTGTATTGCCAATATTGCTTATGATGAAAAAGATTATATAAGAGACTACGAGGAGTTTAAACAAATAAAATAATGATACATAGCACCGCCGATGTACAAACATCCGCAATAGGGGAAGGTACTACTGTGTGGCAGTTTGCTGTAATTCTTAAAGGGGCTGTTATTGGAAGTAGCTGCAATGTGAATTGCCATACATTTATAGAGAACGATGTTACCCTTGGCGATCGGGTGACGGTGAAGAGCGGCGTTTTTCTATGGGATGGCCTGCGGGTTGCAGACGATGTGTTCATTGGCCCCAACGTTACATTTACCAACGACAAATATCCACGGTCAAAACAATATCCGGGTTCATTTCAGCTCACGAAAATATTAAAGTCTGTATCAATTGGCGCTAATGCAACTATTTTGGGAGGCGTAACAATTGGTGAATATGCCATGATTGGTGCAGGTGCCGTAGTTACCAAAGATGTTCCAGCTTTTTCGTTGGTCTATGGTAATCCCGCACGTGTTATAGGTAAGGTAAATGAGAGAGGAGAAATCATAGAAAAATACTAAACTGCAATGATCCCATTTTTAAATATTAAGGCAATTAATGACAGGCAAAAGCAGGAATTAATGGACGCTTTTGAAACGGTACTTGATTCTGGCTGGCTCATCATGGGCAATGCTGTAAAGACATTTGAACAGGAATTTGCGTTCTACTGTGGAACAAAGCATTGTATCTCTGTAGCCAACGGCCTGGATGCACTTATCCTGATTTTAGAGGGGTACAAGCAGATGGGTATCATGAAGGACGGAGATGAAATATTGGTTCCCTGCAACACTTACATTGCGAGTATCCTGGCTATATCCAGGGCTGGGCTTACGCCCATTTTAATAGAGCCAAACATCCACACCTACCTTATAGACCCTGCGTTGCTGGAAGAAAAAATTACAGCCAAAACCAAAGCAATTTTGCCCGTGCATTTGTATGGTCAGCTATGCGATATGGATGCCATCAGTGATGTTGCTAAAAAGTATGGGCTTAAGGTAATTGAAGACAGCGCACAATCACACGGTGCCATAATGAACAATAAAAGAAGCGGTAATCTTGGCGATGCCAGTGGTTTTAGTTTTTATCCGGGTAAAAATTTAGGAGCCCTCGGTGATGCCGGCGCCATAACCACCAATGACGATGAATTAGCTACGGTGCTGCGGGCCCTGAGAAATTATGGCTCATATGTGAAGTACGAAAATCTTTACCAAGGCATAAACAGCCGCCTGGATGAAGTACAGGCAGCATTACTCTCTGTAAAATTAAAATTGTTGGATGCTGATAATGCATACAGGCGAAAAATTGCTCAATACTATCTTGACAACATTAGCAATGAGTCTATCCATTTACCATGTGAAAAGGGAACAGATTTGATTGGCAGGGAGTCGCATGTTTGGCATTTGTTTACAGTAAGAACGGCCGACAGAAAAAGGTTGCAGGATTATCTTTCAGCAAATGATATTCAAACAGTGATACACTATCCCATTCCGCCACATAAGCAGGAAGCCTACAAAGCGATGGGTGATATGAGTTTTCCCTTAAGTGAAAAAATTCACAGCGAAATTATTTCAATACCAATAAGCCCGGTGATGGCAGAAGCAGAATACCATAAAGTGGTGGAAGTAGTAAATGCATACAGCCAGGCGAGATGAACTACAGGCATACCTAAAATTTATATGTTGCTCAAAAGAATTCTTTATGGGTTTAACCAGTTTAAAAATTGGTACTGGCCTAACCGGTCAGCGATTAACGACAAAAGGATAATACTGCAGGGCCGGCCCCCTTTCTGTTGTCAATATACCATCGTCTCCGGCAAGGGAACATTAACCTTGGGAAGTAAATGCGAGTTCGGTTATAAATTAGGTGGGCGTTTCAGAAATGGTTCTATAGAAATTCAGCCAAGGTTAAAAAATGCGCAGGTTATTATTTCAGATAAGGTTTTTACCAATAATAATTTATTTATCTGTGCTGCTAATTTTATAAAAGTGGGCAAAGGCACAAGGATCGGAGAGTCCGTTACTATCATGGATCATGAGGCGCATGGCCTTGCACCCGAGAGCAGAACTGAGATTGGTGAGATTGGTGAGGTAACTATTGGCGAAGACGTTTGGATAGGTAATAATGTGATGATCCTTAAGAATTCAGTCATTGGCGATAATACTATTGTGGCAGCCGGGGCCATCGTTTCAGGGAATTTTCCTTCCAACGTCATTATTGGGGGTATACCTGCAAAAGTGATCAGGCAATTATGAAATTAATAAAAACAAGTTTCTATACTTCTATTTCAACTGCAGTTAGCTTTATAAGCGGCTTTATTGTTACAAAAGTAGTGGCCGTAAAAATCGGCCCGGCCGGTATGAGCTATGTTGGCCAATATCAAAACACCATTGCCATATTGGCGATGCTTGCTACCCTTGCAGTTACCACAGGTGTAATTAAATATTTGGCAGAACATAAGGAACAAGATCAAAAAAAGCAGCAGGTCATCAGCACTGCGCTCGCCATTATCCTGATAAGTTCCCTCATCGTCTCACTCTTTGTTTTTTTTGCAAAAGACTTTTTATCCAGGCAGGCTTTTAAGGATGAAAGCTTTGCAGATGTATTTCTTCTCTATGGGTTCTTTATTTCTATCATTGCTATTAACAGCTTGGTGTCTGCCGTGTACAATGGCTTAAAGGAAATAAGATACCTCACCATCGTTAACATTATAACCTCAGTAACGGGCATTTGTTTTACGGTTTTCTTTGCCTATAAGTTGGGCGTAAAAGGTGTTTTGATTGCCAATAACTTTACTGCCATAATTGTGTTCATCGCCAACATGGTTATACTCAGGCGGAAAAAATATTTCCACTTTAAACCTTCTTTATCAAAGTGGAATAATGATACAGCAAAACTGCTACTCGGCTTTACGGTCATCGGCATTGTATCTGGCCTGGTGATGCCAGCATCGCAAATACTGATCAGAAGCAGAATCATCACGCATTTTTCAGCCAACGAAGCAGGTTGGTGGCAGGCCGTTACCAGAATATCAGATTATTACCTGGCTTTTGTTACAACAGTTTTAAGCATTTATTATCTGCCAAGGTTGTCTGAAATTAAGGTCAAATCCGAGCTTCGGCAAGAGATCATAAAAGGGTATAAAATTATTTTACCTGTTGTGGGCGTGATGGCGTTAAGCATTTGGCTACTCAGGGTGTGGGTGGTGCATATTTTGTTTTCCAAAGCCTTTTTGCCGATGACACCCCTGTTCAGTTTTCAATTGTTGGGCGATTTTTTTAAAATTGGAAGTTGGCTCCTTGGCTATATCCTTATCGCAAAAGCAGACATCAAGCTGGTAATTATTACAGAGATACTCTTTGCAGTATCCCTGGTGTTACTCAGTTATTTTTTTATGGGCAAATTTGGAATCATAGGTACTACCTATGCATTTTGCATTAACTATGCGCTCTATTGGATTGCAATGGTCATCTTCACACGGAAATATTTTGTAGATGGAAAATAAACCGCTGGTAAGTATTTTATTGTTAAGCATGAATCATGAATTGTACATTGAGCAATGCATCAATAGCCTTACCAGCCAAACTTACGGGAACATAGAAATTATTTATGTAGACAATGCCTCTTCAGACGGAACCTTTGAAAAAGGTAAAAGATTGCTAGAGGAATCGGGTCTTCCACATCAATGCTATTCCAACAAAGCATCAAAGACAATATCCTATAATCTTAATTTTCTTTTTGATCATTCTTCAGGCGAATTTGTATCACCTCTTTCAACAGACGATTGGTTTGAACCCACGAATATTGAAAAAAAAGTAGATTATTTTTTAGCTAATGCCGATGTAGGCGCCTTGTTTAGCAATGGCTGGATATACCTGGATGATTTAAAGGAAACAATTTTGAACGACAGCAGCAGTTTTAGAAAGGGCTATATTTTTAAGGAAGTGCTTACGCAGGCAGATTGCATTTTTTATGTGGGCGTGGTATACCGAAGGGCCGTCATAGATAAGGTAGGCAAATGGGATGAAAGCCTCATGATAGAGGATACAGATATGTACATACGCCTGGGCTCAGTCGCAAAAATCGACTACCTGGAGGAGGCGCTCGTATATTACCGCAGAACCAGTGCCTCTGCCTCCCGAGATAAAAAATTTATGCTCAAGGGTTTTACCCAGTATTACGAAAAGTACAAAGATGTGCAATGGATAAACATGAAGAAGTGGCTGGCAGAAAGATACAGAAGTATGGCAGCAAGCGATATCAATCAAAAAAATTATAAGGAAGCAAGGGAGTTTCTAACGGAGGCAATAAAGCTAAACCCTCTTGAAATAAAAAACTATAAAACCTTGCTATATCTTGCAAGACGCTCCTTTAAGTAAAAGTATACAATCATAGTTTTATGAGTGATGCAATGATATCGATAATAATAGCTACCCGAAACCGGGAAGCCATACTATGGGAAACAGTTGACAAAGCTATAGAAGCTATAGACGGAAAAAATGCTGAAATCATTATCGTGAATGACGGTGAGCAAGCGCTTGTTCCTGCTCTTGGGATGGCGAATAAAATTAGCTGTTTAAAGAATCCGTCAAGGGGTGTATCTGCAGCAAGAAATTTTGGGGCAGCCAACGCAAACGGTTCCATCCTGTTTTTTATTGATGACGACATGTGGATTAATGCAACGGCGATTGAATGGATAGCGCAGTTTATGCTGCAAGAAAAAAATACCAAAGCAGTCTATAACCTCAACTGGCAGTATCCCGATAAATTAAACAATGCCCTCAGCAATACAAAAATTGGGAGGTTTTTGCTTAGTGCGGCATACCATCGAATGTGGGGCCGCATGAAACAAAATGGAACCGAGCCGCAGCATGGCTTGTATGCCTGCGACAGTATTGCCAGTTGCTCCCTGCTCATGCACAAATCCCTCTTTAATAATATCGGGGGGTATCGCCAGGAGTTTATCTTTCAGGGAGAAGACATAGAACTATCTAAGAGGATTCAGTCGATGAATATTCCAATTTACGCCTGTTTTGATGTGTTGCTCTACCATAATCACCAGGACAGGATGGAGATACATGGTTTTTTAAAACGGGTAGAACAAGGCTATCAGTCCGAGTTTAAGGCAAGGGCCGCAGGCTATCTGCCTAGGATAGATGGAGAATTTACAGGGATTAAAAAAGCCGCCTTTAAAATCATTAGCCTCACCGAACCAGTTTGGATTTTTACTTATAAGATTTTACCGAACCTTACCTTGTTTGATAAAATTAATACAAGAATGGTGGGGCTGCTTTCCGGGCTTCAAAAGTTTAAGCAATGGAAACAGCATAGTTGATTTAAAATAGAAACGAATTTGAAAAACCAACCAACCATACTGTTGTTGATTGACGACCTTAACAAAGGAGGTGCAGAGATGTTACTCGTGGGAATATTAAAAGATCTGCAGCAAACCTTTGAAGTAGTGTTAGTCACTATTAAGCCGGGCTGTAATTTTGATGAGGCTAATTTTGAAAATGTTCGTCGTTATTGCCTTCATGCAACTCAGAAATGGTTATATCCCGCAGCAGTATTAAAACTCAAAAATATTATTAAGAGAGAAAGTCCCGTGTTGGTTCATTCCCACCTGGTATATAGCAGCATTATTGCACGCCTGGCCTGTCCCAAAAAAATCCCGTTGATTTTTTCAGTTCATAACGAAATAGGAAATAATGTTTTCAAAAAGAGCTGGGTCCTTCTTTTTCTTGAGAAGCTCAGTCTAAGATCTTACCACTCACTTATTGCGGTTTCAAATGCTGTACTAAAAGATTATGAGACCGCCATAACATTTGTAGGGAAAAAATATGTACTTGAAAACTATATTGGTGATGAGTTCTTTTCTGCAAATAATATTGCAGCAGAGTATAAGCAGGGTGATACATTGAAAATGGTAGCCTTAGGAAATGTAAAGCATTCTAAAAATTACGAATACCTCGTTCGCTCGTTTATTCAGTTAAAAGATTATCCCGTTACCCTGGATATTTATGGAAAGCAGGATGACATTATTTATCCGCAGTTGCAGACTCTAATAGCCCAAAACGACCTTCGGATAGCATTTAAGGGAATTGGTAGCAACATTCCAAAGCTGCTTTCTTCTTATCAGGTATATATCATGAGTTCCTTGCACGAGGGCTTTGGCATTGCTGCAATAGAAGCCATGGCATGTAATCTGCCCTTGCTGCTTTCCGATCTTGATGTGCTCCGTGAGGTAACAAAGCACAATGCTATTTTCTTTGATATAAGTAACGAGGCATCACTCACCAGTTGCGTAGAAGAAATATTGGAAGGTAAGAAGAACCTTCAGGAACTCACTTCACAAGGGTTGTTAATCGCAAAAAATTATACTAAAAAAAAGTATCTTCAAAAATTATTAAGTATTTATAAGGAGGCGGTATCGTTAATGGCCAGCTAGACTGCAGTATTTAAGTTTAACGGCTGCTACAGAAGTAAACACAAACTTTTAAGATTTTAAAATGAGTAAAATTAAAACTGCTATTTGGTTTTTGAGAAACCCGGCCTATTTTTCCCAAATATTTCAGGTATTGAAGCGCAGGAAAAATTTAGCGCTTGAAAATACAACTATCGAAGCCACCGCCTGGTGCAAGGATAATTGCATCACACTACAAGATGCCTGTAAAAAGTTAGCAATTTTAGATTATTCAAATATCGAGACTATTTTTCCTGACGTAATTCATGATGCCAGGCTAGCTGCGGATAGCACTCCGGTAAAGATGGGGGGTGAGGGTGCTTTGTCACTATTATACCACCTCGTTAAAAAGGCAGCGCCGCAAAAGATACTGGAAACCGGGGTTGCCTACGGGTGGTCATCGCTGGCTATTTTACTTGCCATTAAAGATGATAAAAGGTCAATACTCATCAGTAACGATATGCCATATATAAATATGGGCAACGATGATTATGTGGGCTGCGTGGTTCCTGCGTTTTTAAGAGAGAAATGGAACCTACAGCGTCTCCCAGATTTTAAGGGAATCCCATTAGCACTCAAAACATTTGGAGATGAAATAGACTTTTGCCATTACGATAGCGACAAAAGCTACACCGGCAGAACATGGGCTTCACCACTTTTGTGGAAGGCCTTAAAACCAGGAAGCTATTTTGTGTCTGACGACATCAATGACAACATTGCGTTTAACCATTTTTGTCAGTCTGTAAGCCGGGAGCCAGTTATCATTGAACATTTGGGAAAATATGTCGGCGTAATCGTTAAATAAACCGTTAGCTCATCTATAAAATTCTTATACGTACGCCGAACTGTTAGATCCTACCTTCTGGTATAATGTGACCATCCAATTTTTGAAAAACTTAAACAAAAAGTTTGCAACCAAATAAACATATCCTTTTCATTTCATACGACGGCATGACGGACCCACTTGGCCAAAGCCAGGTGATTCCTTATTTGCAGGGGTTGACTAAATGTGGATATAAGATATTTTTATTGAGCTGCGAGAAAAGAGAGGTGTACCAGCAAAGGAAAGGGATGGTGCAAAAAATACTTGATGAAGCATCCATCACGTGGATGCCGTTAAACTATACAAAAAAACCACCTGTTCTTTCCACCCTTATTGACATCATCAAGTTAAGGTCGGCGGCCAAAAAAATACACTTGCAAAACCATCTTGCCATGGTGCACACAAGGCCTGGCGTGCCGGCATTGGTAGGCTTGTGGCTGAAAGAAAAATACGGCATCAAATTTTTGAACGATATCCGGGAGTTTTATGCAGACAGCAGGGTCGATGGGGGCATTTGGAAGAAATCGAATTTTTTATATAAGCAGATTTATAACTTTTTCAAAAAGCAGGAAGCAAAACAGGTGAGCAAAAGTGATGGCATCGTTTGTTTAACATACGCCGCAGAAAAAATTATTACTGCCTGGCCGGAGTACAGCACCCGCATCCCATTAAAAGTAATTCCTTGCAGTGCCGACCTGGAGTTGTTTAATAAAGGGAACATTAGCCAAGACGAACAAGTCTCACTTAGAAGAAACCTGGGTATAAAAAGTGGCGATTTTGTTTTGAGTTACCTTGGTTCTATTGGTGGCTGGTATTTAACTGCAGAGATGATGATGTTCTGTAAAAGGGTCTCGTTAAAAATCCCAAGGGCTAAATTCTTGTTTATCTCACCCAATCTTCACGAATACATTACAAGGACTGCAGCAAAATATGATGTGCCTGAGGAGAAAATAATCACCGTAAAAGCAGTACGAAACGAAGTGCCTGCATTACTTGCTTTGAGCAACTGTTCTTTTTTCTTTATCAAACCTTGCTTTTCAAAACTATCATCCTCTCCTACAAAACATGGGGAAATAATGGCCATGGGTATACCTGTAATTGCCAATAGCGGTGTGGGCGATGTAAAAGACATTATTCAACAATATAACGGAGGGTTTGTGGTAGATGATTTCTCTGTGGGATCTTTCGATAAAGTGATAGAGCAACTGGAAAATACTATTTTTGACAAAGAGGCAATAAGAAAAGGAGCAATTGAGTTTTATGCTCTTGAAAAAGCGGTAGCAACTTATGCTTCGCTATACGAAGAGATATTTAAAAATGAATTACTTCCATCCGAAATATAAATTCGAAACAAGTTATGGCTAGTCGCTATTTAATCATTGGTGCAGGTTTTTCTGGTTGTGTGCTGGCAAATTCGCTTGCGCAAAAAATGGATTGTACGATTGATATTTGGGATGAAAGAGAACATTTGGGGGGGAATTGCCATACTTCCCGGGATGCCGAAACGGGGGTGATGGTGCACCGTTACGGTCCACATATTTTTAATACAGATAAAAAAGAAATTTGGGATTTCGTAAACAGCTTCGTAGAATTTAAGCCCTATGTGCACCGGGTGAAAGCCTTGAGCAAGGGTAAAACTTATTCGTTGCCTATCAATCTTTTTACCATCAACCAGTATTTTAATAAAAATTTCTCACCTGCCGAAGCCAAAGAATTCCTGGCTACGCTTGGGGATAAAACTATTACTAATCCAAAAAACTTCGAAGAACAGGCTCTATACTTTATTGGGGAAGAATTGTACAGGGCTTTTTTTTATGGGTATACCAAAAAGCAATGGGGTTGCGAACCGAGGGAGCTACCTGCCTCCATCTTGAAGCGCATACCTGTTAGATTTAATTACGATGATAACTATCACGCCCATGCCTACACCGGTATCCCGGTAGAAGGGTACACTGCTGTTATGGAAAAGATGATTGACTTCCTAAATATCCAGGTAAGCCTCAATAAGAAGTTTTCTCCAGGAATGGATACCAGCGGCTACGATCACGTTTTTTATACCGGCCCTTTAGATGCATATTTCGATTTTAAATATGGAAGGCTGGGCTACCGCACAGTCACTTTTGAAAAAAGTTATGCGGAGGGCGACTACCAGGGTTTATCTCAGATGAATTATTGCGACGAAGCAGTGCCTTATACCAGAATTGCCGAGCATAAGCATTTTGCTCCCTGGGAGCAGCATGAAAAAACGGTTTACTTCAAGGAGTTTAGCAAGGAAACCGGCGAAAAAGATCTTCCTTACTATCCCAAAAGATTAGAGGCAGATAAAGCATTGCTCCTGAAATACCGGCAGGAGGCAACATCGCTCAGCAACGTATCTTTTTTGGGCAGGCTGGCAACTTATCGGTACATGGATATGCATCATGTAATAGGCGAAGCCATGGTATTTTCCAAAGACTTTATCAACTGCCTGCAGCGAGGCGAGGCAGCACCCATCTTCTCAAATATAGAATCTGCTTAGGTTAAACGTCTGCTTTCTTATCTTTTCGTAGCGCTTCACATATTCAAATAAACGAACATTTTTTGTACGGCTTACAATATTTTCTATTGTAAGCCGTTTCTATTTTGTCCAATTTTCTTATATAAAACCAAAGCCAACAATATGGAAAAGGCTATAGCTGTTGTGGTTTCCTACAATCGCAGGGCTCTCTTGTCAGAATGCATTAGTGCATTGCGGAATCAAACTCGGAGGTTAGATACTATTCTTGTAATAAACAATGGTAGTACAGATGATACCGAAGAGTGGTTGAAACTACAATCAGATCTGGTATTTATCACACAAAAAAATCTCGGTTCTAGTGGAGGGTTTAACGCCGGTATATCCTGGGCATACAAAAATGGCTATTCATGGATATGGTGTATGGATGACGACGGATATCCCAAAGAAGATGCTTTACAGAATATTTTAGCAGTAGAAACGGATCAGTTGTGTTTGAGAAATTGTGCTGTTATTAATAAAGAGGACAAAAAAAGTTTCGTTTGGAAGACTAAAAATTTTGCAACTATAGATGAAGTTGATACCAACGTAATTTACGGTGTAGGACATCCTTTCAATGGTACCCTATTGCATCGCAACATTGTAGAAAGAGTAGGTCTACCTGATCCTTCCTTATTTTTATGGGGAGATGAGTCGGAGTATTTTCAGCGCATAACCAGAAAAAATAAAATACCGGTTTGCACCGTGGCCAATAGCATACACTACCACCCCGCCAGTGCTTTTACTTATAAAAACGACTGGGACTTTAGCAAAAGCTGGAAGATGTATTATTATGTGCGCAATCGCCTGCATATTCAAAATACCAAGTTTAACAACAAACTGGTAGCATTCGCCAATTATTCTTGTTTTCTTTTGGCAATGGCTGCGGTTGTGCTGGTTTATCAGAAAACAGATAAATTAAAAAAATTATCATTTATTTTATGGCCAGCTGTGGATGCAGTGACGAATGATTTTAGTCAATCTCCTGTAACAATCTTACAAAGGTTGAATAGCAGCCCACAACAAAGATGGAGCGAAGGTTTAAAAAATTATATTAAATATACAAGGCAAGCATTTAATAGTTTGTTTGCACCAACACGCAGCGAAACGCCAATGAGTGCCTGATCTTAAAAACAGTATTTACACAGATATTGGAGCCCCTTTTTGAAGGGGCTTTTTGTTTACCTTTCTTCTTTGCTCGTTGATAAGCACAAGTGCCATAATGAAAAAGGGCATGCAAGGAATCTTGTACCGAACAAGCGTGCCAAAGTTTAGGGTTGTGGCTCCCACGAAAAGGGCAAAAAGAACCGAAAAGAAAAAGCAAAATATTACCATAGGATCCTTAATAAGTGTTGAAAAGAATATCCATGGCCCCACTTTGTAAAGTACCAATAGCGTAAATAACATAAGGCTTAGACTTTCCACCGACGACAATAACGTTGATACTTTTTTAGACTCCCATAAATATGGCCTGAACAAAGTCGCATTGATAGCAGCCGGTGCCAGCCTGGCGAGGCCGCCGATACTTCCATCGTATTCAACGCCCAGGCTGAAAGATGATTCTGCCCGATCTGCCATGTTAATAAAATTGGCTTGCTGGCTGGCCACCGTTTCATTTAGATTATCCAGGGATAAACTGCCCATCTCTTCCTGCAGTTTGTCAGATACCAATACAAATCCGCCAACACTAATTCCAGAAATTGCAATGACAACGGCAAATTTTAAAAAACTACTTTTCAACAGACGAATATTAATAAGTAGCAAGTAGAGAATAAAAAACGGCAGGTATGCAAAAATGATGTAAGGCTTAACTATTGAAAGTACCCAGATAGCCACAAGAGCAATCATACCATTGGCCGTTGCGTTGTGTTTTTTATAGAAGCCCTCGTAAATACAGTAGGTCATCCAGCCAAGCATACCCATGCAAATAGGATCTTTTAAAGTGCCCGAACTCCAGAATACAACCGTTGGCAGGAACAATACAGCAATGGCTATTTTTTTATGCAAGTGAGGATATATGCTGTAAAAAAAGCGGAATAATTTCCAGATACCGGTAAAGGCGATCATGGAGAAAAGTAAATTGATGAGCAGGTATCGGCCAAAAGTAAAAAAGGCAAAGATGGCAACGAGGCGTATAACAAAAAAATTAGCCTCACTTTTAAAATAGCCCGTGTTTGCTGTATTACCAATCAAATCCTTACTAAAATCTTTCCCTTCCATAAAGAGCCACTGAATATGAGATGGATCCTGCAAAATAAGCCTAAAGAGGTTCATACCCTCCGGGTAATACAGCGTGGTAGAATCACCGATGGAGATGTAATAGTTAAAAACAGTAATTACTAAAGTTGAAAATATTTTTACCCAAAAAGCCCATTTATGATAAAATTTTAAAACCGGGTCTTTGAGTCTCTTTCTCCGGGAGGCAAAAAAGAGGTGAAAAAGAAAGACATATAGCGGAAATAATATAATGTCGAGAAACCCCATCCTTTTAAATCTATATGCTTATTTAATGATGACTCCTATCAGCTATGCGGGCAAATTTATCGTAAAATATCATTTACTATTCAATAATATACATTTATTTTGCCCACAATAAAATCTCCCTAAATATGTGTGGTATCGCTGGTTCGGTAAATTTTAAATTGGCTTACGACCGGGTAAATCACAGCATGTTTCACAGAGGGCCCGATGAGCAAAATGGGTTCTTATCAGAGAATGTAGACCTTTATCATCTTCGTTTATCCATACTAGATATCTCCGGCGGCAAACAGCCCATGACTCTTGACGATCGATTCACCATCATCTTCAATGGCCAGATATACAACCATGAGGAGCTAAGAAAAAAGTATGGTCTTGCCGGTAATACATATTCCGATACGGAAACCTTGTTGTTACTGTATAGGAAACTTGGCACGGGCTTTTTAGATGAACTGGAAGGAATGTTTGTGTTTGCTATTTATGACAAACAGCAGCAGACTTTATTTGTGGCCAGGGACAGGGCTGGTAAAAAGCCAGTTTATTACTATGCTGACGGAGAAAAAATGTTGTTTGCATCCGAACTCAATTGTCTTAAAAGCCAGCTGCCCTTGCAAATGAACCAGCAGCATTTTTACACCTACCTGCGCACGGGCTCTTTTTATGCCAGCCGCACACCTTATGAAAATGTAACGGAGCTTGCAGCCGGATCCTACCTGTTAATTGATTGCCGTAGTTTAAGCATCCAACAACACAAATGGTGGAGCATCGATCCATTTTACAAACAAAATCACACAGATAATTTTGAGGAAGCCCTGGCAAAAGTAGACGGATATTTAAACAAAGCCGTTCAAAGCAGGGTATCATCTTCTGATCTTGAGGTAGGAAGTTTCTTGAGTGGTGGCATAGATAGTGGCCTTGTAACGGCGATGGCCAGTAATTTTAAAGGACACCTTAAAACCTTTACTGTTTCATTTGATGGTGAGTATGACGAGGCACCGCTTGCTCGCCTGGTGGCTGAAAAATACGGTACGAATCACATAGAAATAAAAATATCTTTTGATGATCTGAAACAAAACCTGGAAGAGATTATCGGAAATTATGGTGAGCCATTTTTCGACAGTTCTGCAGTACCCAGCTATTACGTAAGCCAGGAAGCAAAAAAATATGTTACCGTTATTTTAAATGGAGACGGTGCAGATGAGTTGTTTGGCGGCTACCGCCGATACATTCCTTTTTCCAAATACGATTTTTTTAAAGCAGCGCCTGCATTAAAAACTATCGCCGGTATTGCAAAGAATATTTTACCGCACCCACATGCTAAAAAAAATATCTATAATTATATTTACCGTCTTTCCTCCTTAGCGTCCAAAGATAGCCTGGAAGTTTACCTGTCTGCAGGTGTAGATATTTTTGAGGACTTTGAAAAAAATATTGTGCATGCTGGAACAGACTACCTTTCAGAAATGCGGCAGGACTTCCATCAAATTGCCAGTGCAGAAATCAGCGGATTGAAGAAAATAATGAATATGGATTTCAATACCAATTTGTTCAGCGATCTGTTGGTTAAGATGGATATAGCCAACATGGCTCACTCGTTGGAAGGACGAAGCCCGTTTCTTTCCAGGGATCTAATGGAGTATGCGCCTGGCATGAATGATACTTTCAAAATAAATAATAAAACTACCAAATTCCTTTTGCGTACTTTGGCAAAGAAGTACCTGCCCGAGCAGTTGATCAATCAGCCCAAAAGGGGCTTTGAAATACCTTTGAAACAATGGGTGGAGAATGATTTAAAGGAATTAATAAATGATTATGTAGGTTCTGCAACAGCACTAAGCAGGCAGATGCTTAAGCCAGTTTTTTTGGATGGGCTTATCAATAACACAGTTAAAATTCCTGCAGAAAAAAGAGCAAAAATTTTGTGGACACTCATGAGTATGGAAATATGGTATAAAAAAACATACTTGCAATAACAGGCACTAATTATGAAGAAGAATATTGCAATTATTGAAAATCATATCATTTCTACCAATACTGTCAGGCAAAAATTAACGCAGGAACTTATAGAACAGGGGTATAATGTAACGGTACTCTCCACCGGCACCCCCAAAGAAATTGCTATAGCACAAAGCAAGGGTTTCCATATTATAGATGTTGGTACCAGCAATACCAACATTGCAGATGTTTTTCAATATATGAAAAACCTAAGGCTTGCCTTAAAAACTACCCAGGCTGATGTATGCTTAACATTCACCATGCGCCCTGCCATCTGGGGCAATATGATAACCCGTTTTATGGGTATTCCCACCATTACCAACATTACAGGTATTGGCCCTTTGGCCGAAAGCGAATCGCTGGCTTACAAAGTGGCGAGGCTACTTTATAGGTTTGTACTAAAGAAAACTGCCTTGGTGTTTTTTCAAAACAAAGATGACCTTGGCATTTTTCTGGAGAAAAAATTCGTAACAACAAAGCAAGCTTCTATCATTCCAGGTTCTGGAGTAGACTATGATCATTTTGCTCCAATGCCAAATAGCCGAAATGACAATAAGTTTGTTTTTCTTTTTATAAGCAGACTTATAAAGGACAAGGGCATTCTAGAATATGTAGAGGCAGCAGCTCAGTTGCTGGAAACCAATCCTGAAGTTACCTGCCAGGTTTTAGGGCCTTACTACTCGCAAAATTTAAAAGAAAATATCATTACCGAAAAACAAATTATGCACTGGCTGGACAACGGTATTGTTCAATATAAGGGTGCTGCCGACGATGTGCGTCCCTTCATAGCCGATGCGGATTGTATTGTGTTGCCCTCCTACCGGGAGGGAATGAGCAATGTATTGTTAGAGGCAGGCAGCATGCAAAAACCAACCATCACAGCTGATACCACCGGCTGCAATGACATTGTTATAGATGGTGTAACGGGGCTCTTGTGCAAAGTGAGAGATGCTAATGATTTGCGAAGCAAGATGCAGGAAATGGTAAAATTTTCTGCCGGGCAAAGGGCAGAAATGGGCCGCCAGGCAAGGGAAAGAGTTAAAACTACCTTTGCAAAAAAAATAGTAGTCGACGCTTACCTACAGGCGATCGAAAGCATTATTTAAAATCTGGCTAGCCTGAGAGAAAGGTATGATTCCCATCTTTTTGGAGAGATTTCTAAACAATTTCATCGTTCCCTTGTAATATATCACTAACGTTTACAACGATGAATTCATTTACAATAAAAGACCTTTCTAATCTTTCTGGTATCAAAGCGCACACACTCCGTATATGGGAGCAGCGTTATAGTTTCTTAAAACCGAACCGCACTTTTACCAATATCAGGTATTACAGCAATGAAGAATTGAAGACCATTCTCAACATCGCTTTGCTTAATAAATATGGGTTTAAAATATCGCATATTGATAAGATGTCCGGTTTTCAGATCAATGAAAAAATTCTCTCTCTCAGCCAGGCAGATGCCCAGCAGGAAAGATTTGTAAACGGTCTTATTCAAAGAATGATTGATCTGGAGATTGAATCATTTGAGGAAATGCTTAGCCAGAACATTGCAGCCAAGGGTATTGAGCGAACGATCACACAAGCAATTTTCCCCTTTATGGAGAAAATTGGTATCCTCTGGCTTACCAACCATATCAACCCTGCGCAGGAACACCTCGTTACCAATATTATCCGTCAGAAATTAATCTGCGGAATTGAAAATGCCAGTAGCGCCTTACAATCTGAAAAAAAAGTGATGCTCTTTTTGCCCGAAGGTGAATATCATGAGTTGGGTTTGCTTTTTATGTATTACCTGTTAAAAAGCCGCGGTGTATATGTTACCTACCTTGGCGCCAATGTGCCACTTAAAGATGTAGAGTATCTTGTTAACTATAAGAAGCCCGACTATTTGTATTGCCACCTTACTACCGTGGGACAAAATTTTAACTTCGAAAAGTTTCTTCTTAATGTTACCCAAAAATTCAAGGGTGTTCCCGTTGTAATCTCAGGGCTGCTTACCAACACATACGAGAAGAAGATACTGCCACCAATCATTTTCAAAAGATCTTTCCCCGAAGTGATGGATTTTGTAACTCACTTATAGTTTAAAAAAAAATGCCCTTTTTTTATAAAGGGTATTTTTATATCAAAAGTTTTGTTTAACTTTACGGTATCAAAAATTAAACAGTATGTCTACGCAGGAATTTGATCAAATGTTGCTAAGCAACGCAGATTATCTAAAACCGTTCGCATTCACCCTAACAAGGGATAATGAAGCTGCCAAAGACCTTATGCAGGAAACCCTGTTCAGGGCGCTTTCTAATAAGGATAAGTACAACGTAGGGACCAACTTAAAGGCGTGGATGTATACCATCATGCGCAACATCTTTATCAACGATTATCGGAAGAAATCAAGGCAGCAAACGGTCTTCGACAACACACCGAATGATTATTTGCTTAATCACAATCAAACAGCTGTAGCCAATTCTGCAGAAGTGAACCTTAAATTGAAGGACATTCACGCTTCCATCCACGAATTACCTGAAATTTTCAAACACCCCTTTATACTTTATTTTGAGGGCTACAAATACAATGAGATTGCTTCGCTCCTCAAAGAGCCGCTTGGAACCATCAAAAGCCGTATTCACTTTGCACGCAAACTTTTAAAAGAGCAAATGAGCAGGTATTAGAAGTAAAATGTTGATTTAGTCCTAATACCCTAATTTTAGCCCCGTGAAGAAAGCTGTCATAATAGGAAGTGGTTTTGCCGGTTTGTCCGCAGCATCTTACATGGCCAAGGCTGGTTGGGAAGTGCTTGTGCTGGAGAAGCACGATATCCCGGGCGGACGTGCAAGAAAATTCAGCGAAGCAGGGTTTACCTTTGATATGGGACCTAGCTGGTACTGGATGCCAGACGTTTTTGAAACATACTTCAATAGTTTTGGTAAGAAAGTAGCCGATTATTACGAGCTCAACCGCCTGGATCCATCTTACAGGGTCTACTGGCAAAATAGCTACATGGATGTTCCTGCCGATTACAATAAATTAAGAGATCTCTTCGAATCCATGGAGCCGGGTGCAGCTCAGCAATTAGATCTGTTTCTAAACGAGGCCGCTTATAAATATGAAGTAGGAATCAATAAGCTTGTTCGAAAGCCAGGTAGATCTGTCGCAGAGTTTTTGGATGTTGATCTTGCCAAAGGACTGCTTAAATTAGATGTGTTTACCTCGATGAAAAAACACGTGGGAAAATATTTCAAGCACCCACAACTCAGATTTTTAATGGAGTTCCCCGTACTTTTTCTAGGTGCGTTACCAGAGCAGACTCCCGCTCTGTACAGCCTCATGAATTATGCAGATATAAAATTGGGTACCTGGTTTCCAAAGGATGGAATGTATGCCATTGCAGATGGAATGTATCGGCTGGCAAAGGAACTGGGCGTTCAGTTCCAGTTTAACCAAAATGTGCAAAGCATTAATATAGAGAACGGAAACGCACGGTCCGTTTCTGCAAGTTCTACTACCGACCCCTCGCTTGTTAACCATTTCGACGCAGATGTAGTGATTGGCGCTGCAGATTACCATTTTATAGAAAACGGCCTATTGCCACTTCAATACAGGAGTTACAGCGAAAAGTACTGGAACAATCGCACCATGGCACCGTCTTGCCTCCTATATTACGTGGGTTTAAATAGAAAAATTAAGAACCTTTTGCATCATTCGTTGTTCTTTGATGTAGACTTTCAGCAGCACGGTCACGAAATATATAGCGATCCAAAGTGGCCTACGGAGCCCCTTTTCTACCTAAGTGCAACATCGGTAACCGAACCCGAAACAGCTATAGAAGGTGGCGAGACCTTGTTTTTTTTAATACCGGTGGCGGCAGGCCTCAAGGGCGATACGGAAGAATTGAGAAATGTGTATTTTGAAAAAATTTTAAATAGATTTGAGCAGCTAACAGGGGAAAATATAAAGGATGCCATCGTGTATAAAAAATCTTACTCGGTGTCAGATTTCGTAAGTGACTACAACGCTTTTAAAGGGAATGCCTATGGACTGGCGAACACGCTTATGCAGACGGCTATCTTGAAGCCCTCCGTTAAGAGTAAAAAAGTCAGTAATTTGTTTTATACTGGGCAGCTAACGGTGCCGGGGCCGGGCGTACCACCTGCTTTAATAAGTGGAGAAATAGTAGCAAAAGAGATAATAAAAGAATTTTAGTCTTAAAAAATATAATTGAATGATGCATATTTTTCATAGCGTAAGCCAGGAGTGCAGTAAACTCACTACGGAGAAATACAGCACTTCTTTTAGCAGCGCTATTAGGTTGCTGCACCCAACCCTGCGCAGTTCTATCTACAATATTTATGGCCTGGTGCGCTTTGCAGATGAGATCGTAGATACTTTCCACGATCATGATAAAGCTCAACTGCTGGCTGCCTTTGAGGCTGAAACATACAAAGCCATCGAGCAAAAAATTAGCTTGAACCCAATCTTACATAGTTTTCAGTTAACGGTAAATGCCTACAATATTGATAAAGCTTTAATAGAAGCCTTTTTTCACAGCATGAGGCTGGATCTGGATAAAACCCAGTACGATCTTGATGGATACCAACAATATATTTATGGCAGTGCCGAAGTGGTAGGCCTTATGTGCTTATATGTTTTTTGCGAGGGCAAAAGAGATGTATACGAAACCTTGAAGCCAGCTGCACAAGCGCTTGGTGCTGCTTTTCAAAAAGTAAATTTTTTGCGGGATCTAAAAGCAGATTACGAGCTTTTAAACCGTACTTATTTTCCTGGTGTAGATTTTAGCAACTTCACGCCTGCCATCAAGCAGCAGATAGAAGACGATATAGCTGCGGATTTTGAGAAGGCGTATGAGGGGATTATTTTATTACCCGTAAAAGCACGCTTTGGAGTATATGTGGCCTATAAATATTACTTATCTCTATTCAAAAAAATCAAACGGTCTCAACCAGCCCTCTTGTTCGACAATCGCATTCGTATACCCAATTATTCCAAGGCATTCATCCTGATGCGTGCGGGGGTAAGAAGCCAGTTTAATATCTTATAAAATAAAGGATTTGTCACAGGTAATTTTAGTAAACGAAGCAGACGAGGCCATTGGTGTGATGGATAAAATGGAGGCTCACGAAAAAGGAAAGCTACATCGGGCCTTTAGCATTTTTGTTTTCAATAATAAGGGTGAAATGCTGCTGCAGCAAAGGGCACACGACAAGTATCATAGCGGTGGCCTTTGGACGAATACCTGTTGTAGCCATCCTCAGCCAGAAGAAGAAGTGGCTGTGGCTGCCAAGCGCAGGCTGGTAGAAGAAATGGGTTTCGATACAGAACTAACGAAAGCATTTACCTTTCAATATAAAGCCGGTTTCGACAACGGGCTTACTGAGCATGAAGTAGACCATGTATTTACCGGCCAATACGAGGGTTCATTTAAACCAAACCCTGCAGAAGTAGCGGACTTTTCCTTCAAAAGTATAGAGGCTGTCAAGCATTCGATAGCTACAGAACCCCATTTATACACTTCATGGTTTAAAATAGCTTTTCCCAAACTGGAAAGTTATCTTGCAGGGGAGTAATTTCAACATGAAGCAGAACAAATCAGCCATTATCATCGGAAGCGGAATTGCCGGCCTGGCAGCAGCTACACGCCTTGCTATAGCTGGCTTCGAAGTAAAGGTTTTTGAGCGCAACGCAGTGCCCGGTGGTAAAATAGCAGTGTTCGAAAAAGATGGGTTTCGCTTTGATGCCGGGCCATCTTTATTCACCCAGCCACAAAATATAGAAGAGCTTTTTGCAGATGCAGGTGAGGTAATACAAGACTATTTTAATTACAAAGACGTAGACATTGCCTGCAGGTATTTTTTTGAAAATGGAAAATCTGTAAATGCTTATACCAATGCCGATGCTTTTGCAGAAGAGTTGGAAAAGCAGGTTGGAGAACAAAAGAGTTTGGTGATTGATTACTTGGAGGATTCAAAAAAAATCTATCATAACATTGGTAGTATATTTTTAAACTACTCTCTCCACAAGCGCAGCACATGGCTAAACAAAAGAGTTTTTACTGCCTTCAGGGCAGTGAAGTTTCCCTATGTGTTTCAGAGTTTGCATGCGTATAATTCCAAGCATTTTAAAACAAAGGAAGCAGGGCAAATTTTCAACCGGTTCGCTACCTACAATGGTAGTAACCCATACAAAGCACCTGCAATGCTCAGCCTTATACCTCACCTGGAAATGAACGAAGGTACTTACTACCCTCAGGGCGGGATGATAAGCATTACGAATGCGCTGTACCAGCTTGCGCTTAAAAAAGGGGTGCAATTTAATTTTAACAGCCCGGTGCAAAGAATTATAAATTCTGAAAGTAAAGTACAAGGAGTGGTAGTAAATAATCAGAATATATATGCGGATGCTGTAGTAAGCAATGCTGATGTGTATTTCACCTATAAAAATTTATTGAATTTTGAGGCTAAAGCCCGAAAGGTATTAAAGCAGGAACGCAGCAGCAGCGCTGTTATTTTTTACTGGGGTATGGGCAAGTCGTTCTCTAATCTCGGCCTGCACAATATATTTTTCAGCCAGCAATACCAGGAAGAATTTAACCATATTTTTAAGCTCGGGAAACTGTACGCTGATCCTACAGTATATATTAACATAACCAGTAAAGAAGAAGCCGCACATGCCCCAGCTGGTAAAGAGAATTGGTTTGTAATGATTAATGTACCGGCCAATACCGGACAAAATTGGGAAACGCTTGTAGCCGAAGCAAGGGCTAACATTATTCAAAAGCTAAACCGGATGCTTGCAACAGATGTAACATCGTTGATAGAAACCGAAACAGTCTTGGACCCTTTGCTCATAGAACAAAACACAGGCAGCTACCAGGGTTCTTTGTATGGAACCAGTTCCAATAGTAAGATGGCTGCTTTTTTTAGGGCGCCTAATTTTTCGGGGCAGTTAAAAAATCTTTATTGCTGTGGCGGAAGCGTACACCCCGGTGGCGGCATACCATTGTGTTTAAGAAGTGCCAGGATTATGACGGATATCATCACCAACGATTTTAAAACGCAGGGTGCACAATCTCATTGAAAAATATTTCTAAATACCAATTGGCTACGGCCATTGCTGTGCTGTTTCATGTTATTGGGCTTGTAGGTTTCCTGCTGTTTAATTCCACCACTTTTGTAGCAACTACACCCTTAAATTTATTGCTGATGTGTGGCCTTATTTTTTACACCCAGCCTCAAAAAAACAACGCTTTCTATATATTTTTTGGGATATGTGTTTTGGTAGGTATTACTGTAGAAATAATCGGTACTGGTACGGGGTTACTTTTTGGCAACTACAGTTATGGAACCGTGTTAGGCCCAGGCCTTAAAAATGTACCTTTTATAATCGGGATAAACTGGTTCATTATTATGTATTGTTGTGGCGTAACCGTGCACCTCTTCTTACAACATTTAACGGCTAAACTTGCCGAGCAAACGGGTAAGCCATCTAGAGCAATACAGGTTTTATCTGTAGCGGTAGATGGTGCTACAATCGCTGTTTTTTTTGACTGGTTGATGGAGCCGGTGGCTGTTAAACTAGGGTACTGGCAATGGCTTGGTAATGGAGAGATACCTTTACTGAACTACATTTGTTGGTTTCTGATAAGCATGATATTATTGTTTGTTTTTGAAAAGCTGGCATTTTCCCGGCAAAACAAATTTGCCGTAAATTTGTTACTCATTCAGGCGATGTTTGTTTTATTGCTAAGAACTTTTTTATGAATTGGCTTCTATTTATACCCATTATGCTCGGCACTTTTTTGCTGATGGAAGGCATTACCTGGCTTACGCATCGTTATGTAATGCACGGTTTTTTGTGGTACCTGCATGAAGATCATCACAAGCCTTCCCCCGGCATGTTTGAAAAGAACGATGCTTTTTTTCTCATATTTGCTATACCAAGTTGGTTGTGTATCATGCTTGGTTTGCAACAACAGCGGTATTGGTTAGCCGCTATTGGTTTTGGTATTGCAATGTATGGCTTTGCATATTTCCTTGTACATGATGTTATCATTCACCAGCGCTTCAAATGGTTTACCCGAAGCAATAACACTTACGTAAGAACCATTCGCTGGGCGCACAAAATGCACCACAAGCATATGGAAAAAGAGGAGGGGGAGAGTTTCGGAATGTTGTATGTTGCTAAAAAGTACTGGGAAAAAGTGCAAGCCGATAACAGG
>JBKJKD010000079.1:0-3622 GCA_046597635.1 Ferruginibacter sp.
TTACAGAAGTATCGCCTACATGATGTTCTACCATTTCGGTGGGCCTGGTGGGATTGGGCCCTGTGGGATTGGCGAAAGAAGAGAAACCTTTGCCATTGGCCACCAATATTTTTTTACCAATCACTTTTACGTTGGAAGGATACCAGCCTACCGGTATAAAACCTTTTGACTTACTTTTTAATCGCTCAGAAACATTAAACACAGCAAGGCAGTTGTTATCTGCATTGGCCACGTACAACGTTTTTTCATTTTTAGACAAGGCCAGCCCATTGGCGGTAGAACCTGTGGGTGCATTTGCAAACAAAGCGGTGTTCAAAACTTCTATTACTTTTTGTTGCTTAAGATCGATGATAGAGACACTGTTGTCGTTTGCAGTGGCCACAAATAAAAGATTGCCTTTTTTGTTCAACAACAATTCATTTGGGTTATCACCAACGGGAATACGGTTTTGTATTTTTCTACTCCTTGTGTCAAACACTATTACCGCATCGCCGCCCCAGGAAGAAATATACAATTGCTTTTTATCAGGAGAAAGTAAACAGGCATACGCTTCAGCTCCAAGCTCTACCAGTTGCAATGTTTTTTTGCTGGCAAGGTCTACAATGTACAAAGCATTGTTTTCTTTGGTTACCACATACAATAATGCGGCAGCATCGTCTATATCGATACCTGCGGGAGAAATTTTGTTCGGCCATTTAGCGCCTAAAATAATGCTATCTTTCAATTGTAGCCTGTTGTTTACAATGGCATATTTTAAAATGCGGTTATCGTTGCCGCCAGAGGCGTACAGGTATTTTTCATCGGCGCTAAACTTTAAACCATACCAGGAAGTGGGGATGACTACACTATGCAAAATCTTTTCTGACTTTGGATCTATCAGTTGAATACTTTGCACACTCTGCCCGTTGTTGGTGGCTGCCAACAAACGCTGCGAACGAGATGTTGCAAGGTTCAACGGCAAATCTCCCAGCGGCAACATTCTGCCTGCAGGAGAAAGCTGCCATCCATTAGGAAGCTGTACCCGCTTTTTATCCAGTTCCTGCGCCAGTATGTTTTGCGGCTGTGCCTGAACGATAGCTGCGAGCAAAACGGAGTATAGACTCAAAAAAAGAAACCGCATAATCAATATTTAAATTTGAAATATTCTACAAAGAAAATGTACATATTCTAGACCTCAAAAAATGAGTTGTAGATAGTGAATGGTGAATTGTGAATGGTGAAAGGTGAATGGTGAATAGCATCCTACAAGTTATAGGACGATGCTTTATCTTTTGCCTATTGTTTTGACTTTTTACCTTTGACTTTTCAACTTTGACTTTGACCATTGACCCTTCACCTTTCACTTTTGACCTTTCACCTTTCACTTTTGACCATTGACCTTTGACCATTGACAATTCACCATTGCCCCTAGAACCCATACCGTGCACCCACTTGTATCTGGTATGGTGTGCCGTTTGCCTGTGTTACACCCACATTTTCATTTACCCTGTAATTGTATTGCTTGGTAGCTTGGTCAAAACCTGTAACAAACAATAAGTTTTGTGTGCCAAGGTTAAAGTTTCTACCCCACTCTTTATTCAACAAATTAGAGAAGTTGAAAACATCTACGCTCAAGGTAATTTTTTGTTTTTTATTGATGCCAATATCTTTCGTCAGGCGGAGGTCGAATGTTCCTGCAAACGGATTCTCTGCTCCATTTCTATCAGCCAGCGTACCCAGGTTTTTCCTGATATAATCTTTGATCCTGTTGTTGGGGTTGCTCAAAACTTTCTCCATAGAAGCTTTGATGGTTGAGGGAGTCTTGGCATCGTTGGGGTTAAAGATAAAGGCAAGGTCATTGTCGTTGCCCGGGCCACCCACAAAATCGCCATTGATGTCTGCATCTACGGTAAGGCTAAACCTTGTGCCGCCTACACCAGTAAAACGGCCGCTCAAAGAGAATCCTTTAACGGTGGGCGTAGAACCAAAAAACACCAGCTTGTGTTTAAATTGATTGTCAGAGAAATTGGTTTCTGTCAAATCTCTGGGATCAGATTTTATAGGGCGAAAGGTAGAAGTGTTGGCTACGTTTCCGTTGTAAGAAGTATTGTCTTTGGTAATGTTGTAGGTATAACTGAAATTAATAAATCCATCTTTGAAATAGCGATACTCTCCATCAAAAATAGCGGTTGTTCCAAACAGTTTTGCGCCATTGGTAAACTCGAGTGTACGCCCCACATCCTGGGTTTTTCTGCCCAGCACATTATTGGTAATACCGGCTGAGGAAATAGAACTGGCGGGAACAAATACGCCCCGGTTTCCTTCATTGGCCAGCGTGAAATAAGGCTGGTCTACCAAATTACGATCCAGATAAACGTAGTTGTTGTACGTGTACGAATACAGGAAGTTGGCGCCAAGTCTCAGCTTACCATTCATCAGCACTTTGTTGTAAGAAAGGTTGGCCTTAAAAATACTAGGCACTTGTAAGTTGGGATCGTTCAGGTTGATGGTAGACACTGTGGGCACACCTGCAATAAGGCCGGGTGCGGTTAATGGATTGGCACGGTAAGCCGGGAAATCAGGAACCGGCACCAGGTTGGGGTTACCATTGGAAGGCCTTGACACATCAATAGCTGCTACCATTGTTCCGCTATTTTGAATGTTGTTTACCTGTGCGTAGGTAATCGGATTGGCAGAGAACATACCAGCTCCAAAACGCACAACATCGGTGCGATTGCCTTTTACATTCCATGTAAATTGTACCCTTGGCTGTATATTATTCCAATCTGTAGGATTGTTGTCTGTACGCAAGCCAAGCGCCTTATCTACCACAGGATTGTAGTCGCCGGCAGTGAGGTAACTGGTCACATCCCAACGCAAGCCAAGGACTGCCTCCAGGTTGGTAGCAGGCTTAAATTGCATCTCGCCAAACAAAGAAGTATTTAATACATACTGCTGCACCGAGGGCACACCTTTTAGCGGAACTTCCCTTGCATAACGAGATGGATTCAGGTTGTCAAAGTCTGCTACACTATTGAAAATAAATCTTCCATTTTGCTCGTTGGAAATATAAGTATCTAAGTAAGTAAGCGTGTTATCGGTACCCACAACAAAATTGTATTTGCCTTTGGTTATGTAAGATGTGTTGATCAATTGTACCTGGTGTTCCAGATTGTCTTCGGGGTTAAAACGCTGGCCGCCTAACTGCACGGTAGTGTTGCCCTGCGTGCCATTGGGGAGTATGGACCTCACTGTTACTATAGCCCTCGGTATATTTGCTGCCGGTAATTCTTTGCTGGGTACAAAATTCCTGGTAGCAGATTGATACTGCACTTTTAGTTCGTTCAGTACATTAGATCTTAACTGGCTTCTCAACGACAGCAAGGCACTGTTCTCCTGCGATTTAAAATCGCCCCACACTTCAAACAAATTAATACTACTATTATCATCTACACTGGAAGGATTGTTCCAGTTGCTAAAATTATTTCTAAAAGTAAGCCTGTTCTTAGCGTTGATCTGCCAGTCCAATCTTAGTAAAAAAGTGTTGGCTACTGTTTTGCGGTCAAACTCACCGGTTTGTTTATTATTACTCAACCCATATTTTGTCCTGGCAATTGTCAACACCGTATCAAGCGCTCCCTTG
>JBKJKD010000238.1:0-17496 GCA_046597635.1 Ferruginibacter sp.
TAAAATGCACCCGCAAAAGATATGATCAAAAACATCATGGGTGCAATAGAAAACACCGTGTAATAAGAAAGTGCTGCACTTAGTTTAAGTACATTATCGTTGGAAAATTCTATAAATGTTTGTTTAAGAAGCCCTATGTTTTTTTTGATATGGGTAAATACGATCATGTTGTTTGTATTTATCTCAAAGTAACCTTTTAAGATTTTATAATTTATGTTTCTTAAGCAACACTGTGTGGTTAAGCATTAGAACGGATAACCGATACCAAGATTAAAAATCAGGTTGTCTTTTCGCCAGTCCCTGCTACCAAAATCTATTTTATCTATAACCCACTCGCTACCTGCTGGTAGCCAGGGCTTGCGCAACGGGATGGCCACATCCAGCCTAATGATTAATACTGTAATGTCAAACCTAAAACCTAACCCGCCATCCACTGCAAGATCTCTCACAAACTGTTTGGTAAACTTTGCACTGTTGCCATAAAGCACATCATTTTTTGTCCAGATGTTTCCACCCTCTACAAACACAGCTCCATTTAGTTTTGATACCAGCGGAAAGCGTAACTCCGATTGCAATTCTAATTTATAATCACCACCCACTTGCGGGTAAGACACCTGCTGATCTGGCGTGGTAATGGCACGGCCGGGACCTAATTGCCGGGGACGAAAACCTCTTAAGCTATTGCTGCCGCCAATTATGAATTGTCTTGAAAAAGGCAAATATGATGAGTTGCCATAAGGCAGACCAACGCCCATGTTAATTCTATTTACCAACGAGGTAGTTTTAGTGAGCTTCCTGGTATAGCGAAAATCTACATCCATCTTTGCAAACTGTGCAAAATAGGCCCCGGCAATTTTTTTATCAAAGGCAGAATCTGCTTTATTTAAAAGGCCAGCAACATTGCCTGCCAGCTCTACATTGCCTTTAAAGAAAAAAGTATTGGGTTTAAAAGTGCTGCGGGTAAAAGTGCTGAAATTATAAAATGATCCCAGGATAATTTCTGGCCTGTTGGCAAATTGCAGTACCGGGTAAATATTTACTTTTTGTAAATAAGCTTCAGAAAATGCCGTGGCATTATTATAAGTGATGCTCACGGGAGAAATGGTATGTTCGATATTTACTTTCTCTTTCCAGGTGAGGTCGTATTGTAATCGGAAAAAATTCTTGGTGTAAAGCAGTTGTCTCCTCATCCACTCATAACCAAGCAGAAATCTGGTATAGGGCGGAAAGAAACTATTTTCCCTGATGCGGAAAGGAGTTACAAACCGTGGAACCTGCAGGGCCACTTCGCCACCAACCCGCCAGTTGTTATTTTGCTTAAGGCTATCGTTGAGAGATACCTCGAATGCACCGTAGGTTTTGATGATAAGTTGTTCTGCGCCTTTTAAAAGATTCCTGTTTTTCCAGTTTAAATTGAGTTGTGCGCCTGTAAATGAGTTTGATTTTGTAAAGCCACCAATTTCTGCATTGATGGTTTTCTTTTTTAGCGGGGTAAGATAATAATATACATCCATGCGGGATGGGTTAACAGAATCTGTAGATGGCTCGTAGCGACTTTTTACAAATTTGAATGCCCCCATGTTGATAAACCTGTTGAGGGATTCGTTGTGCTTTTGCTGGTTGTAAAGCGAGCCTGTATCGTAAGTGATAGAGCGTGCCAGTGTGCTGGGTTTAAAGGCATTCACGGTATCTCTTATTAAAATATCCTCGAACACTATTAATCCTCTTTTGCTGGTATCAGGCGGGGGAAACATCAGCGTGTAGTTAGGAAACAGCGTAATACTGTTTATTGTTTGCGGCGTTCTTGCCAGCAAGGGCGCATCTTTTTTTACACTGAAAAAAATATTCGTTCTATGCCCGCCTACTGTGGTATCCACATAGGCTTTCACATAATCGGGACTGAAATAATAATACCCCTTTCTTTTTAGTGCCAGGTCCATGCGGCGGGTTTCTGCCTTTATATTATCCAGGTCGAATTGATCACCTGTTAATACATATAAATTTTTACGTCGTAAGGTTGTAATGTCTTTTCCGAGGATGCTGGAGTCCAACACCCATTGTACCGTGTCAATTGTATAAGGCCTGGTGAGTAGTACATCATATTGTGCTTTCATTTTATACCCTTTCAGCACTGGTTTGGCCGCCACCGTAGATTTAAAATATCCTTTATTTTCCAGGTGCGCTACCAGGTTCTCTGTATTGGCTTCAAGGTCTACCATTGTGTTTAGTACCGGCTCTTCTCCAAAGCGGTTACGCAGCCAGTTGCGAAAACTTTTTTGCCGCCGGGAGGTTCCTATGGCATACCAAAAGCCTACTTTATAGGCATGCCCTAAAATCATTTTATTCTTTTTGGGAAAGGTAATATCCACCAGTTCCTTTTTTACGGGTCTGGTCTTTACAGGATTGTCGGCCGTTTTTTTAATATTTACAATCGGCCCATTGTACAGGTAGGTTTCTTTGGGCAGGTGTTTCCTGATGCTACAGGAACTGGCACCTACCACTAACATCAACATCCATAATAAGGATCTGTTTCGCATTCTTTATTTCTTTTTTCGTCTAAACAATTCACTGAACTTGTTATAGTCCATCGTAAAACTAAAGGCCAGCCCGGTTTCAATAAAATAACCATCCATGATAGCTTCGTACTGGCTGCGGCGATAGGCCCTCAACATATACTTTCCATCTCTCGATAATTTGTAAGTAGTATTTACATCTGGCATAAACTGGGAGTTGCCGCCATTGGCTCCGCCCCCTGAGGAAGGATCTGCACCGCCTACTGTAAAGTTTTTTCCGAAGCTTACACTCAGGCGATCATCTAAAAATGTTTTAGCAAGCGCAACATTTAAATCGGTCCTTTTTGCAGAAGGATCATCATCAACAGACTTTAGGTTGATGTCCAGATCTACACCCTTAAAAAGATTTTGAGCAAGTTGTTCTACTGCTGCATTTAAAAAGCCACTTACACTTTCATTTGCCAAAAGGTTGGTGTTAGCTATGCCATTGCCACCAAAAAAGTTACTGCTTTCATCACCCACGAACCTACCCAATGCCAGCAATGCAAAAACCTGTTTGTTCATGGCAGAAGGATCGGTGCGCAACTGGTCTAATTTATTTTCTACCGCTGTAGACAGTTCATAAGAAATACCAGCAGCTTTTTCTTTAATAGCAATGTCGAAGCCGAGTTCTGGTTTAGCTACGGTACCTTTTATTTTCAGCAATACTTCGAAAGGAACTTTGCGTTTATATTGCTGGCTTTCTGCAGCGGTGGCGCCTCCTATTTCATTTCCTATCAAGTCCAGCGGTGCAGTGTTTATTTCATAAATGGCGGTGATGTTTGCGGTGGCATTCATCGGGTCTCCACTCAGGCTGATAGAGCTGCCCTCTTGCAAAATAAACTTCCGTTTTACAGGTCCGTAATTTAATTGATAACTGCCGCCTTTTAAAAGATAGGTGCCCGCCATCGTTACATCACCGTTGGGGTTTGAGCCTACGGTAATTTGCCCACCACCCTGCACTTGCAACTCGTCTCTTGTGGCAGGGTCCAGAATTACATTGAGCCTGGCATTCTCCTCCACATCAAGGTCTAAATTGTATTGAAGCAAAGCTGTGGTAGAAGATTGCTTTTGGTTCTCCAGTTCTACCTCGTATAATGTTTTTGCAGTAATAAGATTCGGGATAGTATCCATGTCTACAAATTCTATCAACTGGTTCCTTTCTTTTAAGGAAGCAGGAATATTCTGTTTTACATAAGTTACTTCGGTACCATTTTTTACGGTCACGTTACCGGTTAGCTCAGGGGCAACCAACGGTCCTTCTATTGATGCATCTACTGCCACGATGGCCTTTCCATAAATAGTATTGTTGTCAACCGCGGTATTATTAATGATATTAAAATTGCTGGCCTTTACAGAGAGGTTGGCAATAAATTCTTTTTGACTGTTTTGCGTGATGGTCCCATCAAGCACCAATTCGTTGTTGGTACTATCCAGCACAGTGAATTTATTGAGGCTCACCACCGGATATTGTAGCGTCATTTTTTGACCATCAACTTTTAGATAAGTACCAAACTGCGCTGCTGTGGTTTGCACCTTGTTAAAAGTAAGTTCGCCATTCCACTGAGGGTCTGCTACATTTCCTGTAATATTGATGGGGCCCGTGATGTTACCCGAACTTCTCTCCAGGTTGCCCTGTGTAAACGGCTGAATGCTTAATACGCTGAGTGGGTTGAGGTTCAATTTCACATCAATGTTGTTGGCATTGTAGTTACCAAACAAATCCACATTGTTACCATTGCCATCCAACTTTCCAGATACCGTTACTTCGCCGTTACTGCTACTGGCTTTCAGATCTACATTACCCACGTTTATTTGCTGGTATTGAATGCTGTCTACCTGCAGGGTTCCATCTATTGTTGGAATAGCTTGTTTAAAATCACTCACTACCATGTCCGCATTTAGCAGGCCTTCTACCAGCATCGAATCCTGGTTCAGCGCTGCGGTAATAGTACTCAGTTTAAAGTCATCTATCACAACAGTTACCGGGGCGTTGAATGCCGGCGTATTGCTGGATAGAGAAATTTTTTGTTGGTTATTGCTGATGTTGAAATTGCTTATGTTGAAACCTTGAGGCGAAGTGCGCACCTGGTTTTGCGGATTTACCTGCCAATTTTTATAATTCAACAAAAGGGCTTCGCTCAGTTTAAGATCGTAACCTTTTGTTGCCGCATTTTGGTTGGCTATAAAACCTAAAGCAAACTGATCCCTTTTATCAGCGTCCTTTGTGAGGAGTGAGCCCGAAACATTGTTGTCGTCAAAGCCTGCTTTAACGAGCGCATCATACAGTAATATTTGGCCGGTGGTTATGGTATCGGCATTCATAACCAGCAACAACGAATCTGAGGTTCCATTGATGGTGGCCAGCAGGTTGGTAGCCTTGTTTGTACCCACTTGTATTTTTTCTGCTGTAATATTTCCCTTCACTGCGCTGTCCCTATCCTGGTTGGTTATTTGAAAGTTGGCCAACACATTCACAAAAGAAAGGTCATTTACAAAAGATTCGTAGAGCTCGTTTTCTTTTACAACCATACCTGCTACTATAGTGCCTTGGGGTGCTTTCGGTACCGGCTTGCTGTTGTGCGCCGATAGATAGTTGGCCATTACTTCGGTTAAGAGCTGGGGCATTTGCTCGTAGTTAAGGTTGCTGGCCAGGTTCACATCCGCAAGGGAACTTACCAGGTTGGCTATCGTAGAATCGTTGCGTACAAAAGCAACTAGTAAGGCGCTGTCTGCAAAAATATTTTTACCGGCAGTTGTTACCAGCAGGCTATCTAATATTACATTGGCATCCAGGTTTTGGGGTGTGCCATTCTTCAAATCAATTTTTGCCAATGTACTCAACTGCAGGCTATCTGTTACGAAACCCAATGCGAAGAGATCAGCTTTTTGCAAATTGAGCGTAGCATTTATAGCAGGATAAGCTGTTTTAATATTTGCCTTGCCCTCTGTGTTAAACCGCAGCAGCTCGTCGTTCATAGAAGCTACAAAATCTGCAACGCCTTTAACCAGCACCACATTAAATTTGATGTTGTTGTACACATTTTTATCCAGGCGAAAGGAGCTTACATTACCGGTAGATTTTATAGAGCTTTTTTTGATATCAAAGCCATTGAAGCCTTTTGCGGTGATGGTTCCCGTGAGTTTACCCAGCAACGAATCCTTGTAAATCCATTTACCGGTTTCTAAATCGTTGGCAGCAATCTGCACATCGTATTGCATTTTTTGCGGATCCTGGAAGTTGATGATGTTACCCTTTATCCTGGCTTTACCATAAGCGGAGCTTACATTTAAATTGGGTAGCAGTCGGTTCATGGTTCCGGCAAGGGTGCCGTTTACAAAAAATGTGGGTGGCAGTTGAATAGGTTGTGCATTGCCTTCTAAAAAAGGATTAACCAGGGCCCTGCTGGCTGTAAGATTTTTTATGTTGAGGTTGTAAATCAGTTTATTTACATTATTCACATTAGCGGCTGTGCCAGCAACATGCAACACGAAACCACGCCCGGTGGCGGAACGCACATTCAAGTCGTTGATCAGCATTTGCTGGGCATTGCCTACCATATTGGCATCTATCCTAAGATCGCCCAGGGCATTCATTTGACGGCTATACTTTGCCGTTATGCTCTCTGCTAAAAGGTCGAGATCTTTTTTAGAAACCAACGTGTTGGTGAGAATAATAGTGTTTTGTGGAAAGCCTTGTGGAGAAGTACCATTGCTGGCAGTAAAGCTCAGCGGGTAAATCATTGCATTGGCTTCTATGGTAGAGGTGGGTGTTTTTACATACAGGTTTTGAATGCGCACATTGCCGCTATCCATACTGATAGTGCCACGCAGGCTGTCTAACTGGAAGCCGCTTTTATCTTTAAAAGAAAAGCCTTGGATGGTAGACCTGATGGCTCCATTTTTAAATTCATTCTCCGTAGCGTTTAAGTTGAGGTCCGAAATAGCAAGATGGGCATAGTCTAGGCCATTAATTTTTATTGGAGCTGCATTGTTGTTGTACCTAATTTGATTGTTTTGCAAATCTATTTCTTCTACTAAAAAAGCCAGGTTGTCTGTAACAATTACAGAGTCGTTTGTGATAACTACCTCTGGTTTGGTTGCGGCAAGTACATGGTCAAAAGCGATATTGGAATTTGCCAATTGAATGTACTTCCCTTTCAATACGTTGGAGTTTTCTTTGTTGGAGAAGCCAGCCAGCTGCAACTGGCCGATGCTGTTGATACTTTTTACTTTGTTTACCTCATCTATAAAAGAGATGTAACTGTTTTTGATGAGCAGGCTATCTGCCATCACAATGGGCAGCTTTATCGGGGTGCTGTTGGTAGATGTATCTTTAAAGTCTTTTTTTACCAGCAGCTCCAACCTTAATTCGTCAGTGTAAAATTTATCAATATCAAAGTTCATGGTATTGATATCCAGATTTTTTAGCTGCAGGTGCATATCTTTTACGCTCATCCTGGTATAACTGCCCGTTTGATCGTCCAGTAAATTGAAGCGTACATTTTTGAGTGTAAGTTCTTTCAAGGAAAGATCAATTGTGGCTGTATCTGCCTGGGTTACAGATTCTGATTTGCTTTTAAATGCATCAATAATAAACTGGTAGTTAAAAACTGAGTCGGTGTCTTTTTTTGTAAGGTTCACATACATGTTATCCAGCAGTATCTTATCTACCTGGTACTTTCCTTTTAGTAGACCCAGCATGGCAATGTCTGCTTTGATGCGGTTGCCATAGAGCAAGGTGTCTTTGCTTTGGTCACGCATAAGCACTCCATTCAGCTCTACCCAAGTGGGCAAGCTATAGTCTATGGAACCAATTGAAAACTCTGTGTTTGTTTTGGTGGAAATATAAGATTGTACTTTTTTACGAACTACATTTTTGCCCCAGTCTGTTTGCAGCCACAAAAAGATCGCAAGTACCAACACAATGATGCCGGCAAAAAAATACAAAAACCGCCTAACCCATTTATTCATATACGCTTATTATAGAAAAATCGTACCGCATTTATCTTTAGTGCAGGCAGGCTCCATTAAAAAATTTATTGCAACGATGGGCAATATTATCTACAAACTACGAGTGCCTTATCTGTACTTCTCCTAAAAAACGAAAGTCACCCCTATGATGACCCTGCGCAACGTATTATTTATTGGCACGAAATTTTGCCTTCAACAGAAAAAAGTTATGGCAAAGTCAATTAAAAAACCGCCCATGCCGGCAGAGAAAAAGTTGGACCACATGGGTTACAATGAAAAAAATCCTGCACAACCCGAAGGACCTTTCAAAGCAGATTCTATGGAAACCAAGCCAGATGTACCAGAGGGCAAGGGTCCAAAAAAATAACGGTACAGCATTACTTACTCCAGAAGTCGTGTTGCGATCGGCAAAGCGTATGTGCAACCTTTGAAACGACTTCCATAAAACTACCACCCTTTAAAAGAGTGGTAGTTTTGTGTAGTAACCCTACCTTAAAAGTTATCATAGCAAATAGGGACTTTTCGTTATTCCCCACCGCCAATTAATTCTCCTGCTCGTCCCGGTCTTCCATTCTCACCTTCTTAATAAAATCGTCATAACCCTCCTCGTTGTTGCTGCTCGCCCCATAGATGTCGATGCTATATCCTATCAAACCATCATTAGCCTCCATGAGGTAGAGGATTGCATTATCAGAGGGATCGGAATCGCCTTCGAACCGGTAAGTTTTAATAATAGTGAGGTCTTCTGGTTGGTACACTTTGGTACTGTTGGAGCTGAATCCTCCTTCTGTCAAGGTAAACTCATTATCCTGTCTTTTCAGTCTTAGCTTTTCCATTACTGTAGATAATGTGGTCATTTCTGTCTTATGCATACAATGATTGTTTTAAAGGATGAATGTAGTATAGCCTCCTTCTGGACAAATTTGATGCCTGATAGCTGGCATGAATTTGTCAGTTATAATTGATAATTATTTCGTTCAGAACACCCAAAAAATTCCTTTTCATGAACCTTATAGAAACGCTTACAAAACACTTTGGGTATGACCCATTGGCTATGATAGACCCGAATACGCAGGACGTTGTGCACAAAAATGGCGAAGCAGATTTGCACCGTTTTAGCCAGGCTGGTATACCGGTAATCCTGGTTGGTTTTCACCGTCTGCTTGCGTCAGATGCAGGTGCAGAAGAGATTTTGTACCCCAATAGTTCTACAACTTGGGTATCAAAAATTTTTGGAAATGAAGCAACCGAAGTGGTGAAGAGGGTAAATGCATACAGCGGTTTCGATCAGGTAGGTACGGAAGCAAAGCTCAACGATATTGCTGCCAAGGCAGCTGCTCTTATAAAAGAAGCTGCTCCTTCTGAAAAGCCGGTTGATATAAAAGCAGTGTTAGAATCGCAAATAGATAACATACTTACTTACCTGCCGCCGAGCCTTCAAATAGGAAATCTTTTAAATGAAAATACTTTAGATGATCGTACCCATAAAATGGAGGGTCCTATTTCCAGCCTCATTCAAGCCATTGGTTCGGGGTTTTCAAAACCTGATGAAGACAGCAGAAAACAAAATCCATCAACATAATATTAGCACTACAAAAAAGGCCCTCAACGGGCCCTTTTTTGTAGATTCTTTATAAAATAGTGGAACTATCCGATAGTTGTTCTGCTATCTTCAAAAGCTTTTATTTTATTATAAAGCGTTTTCCTGTCAATATTCAATTTAGCAGCTGCTTTGCTTTTGTTGTATTTTACTTCTTTCAACACATTCATGATGGTTTCGTATTCGGCTTGCAGGGAAGCACCCTTTAGACCACCCATCTCTGTGAGTACTGAGGAAACGCTGATGGGTTGAGCGGATTCCACCGGTGCTGTATGGGTATGCTGTTGCATTCCAATAATTTCCCATGGCAAAACGTTGCTGTTTATTTTTCCTGCCGTAGTGAGCAGACCTGCACGACGTATTACGTTTCTAAATTCTCTTAGGTTACCTGGCCAACTATAATTTAAAAATAATTGGATCACTTCATCATCAAAACCATCCAGGTTTTTGTTAAGCTCTGCAGTTACTTTGCCCAAAAAGAAGTTGGCAAACAATACAATATCTTCTTTACGCTCCCGCAGAGACGGTATCGAAATAGAAAATTCATTGAAGCGGTGGTAAAGATCTTCCCTAAATTTTCCTTCCCTGTAAGCTTCCTGCAGATTCTCGTTGGACGCAACCAAAACTCTAACATCTGTACTCAAGTCTTTGTTACCGCCTACTTTTTTGTACTTTCTTTCCTGTATCACCCTTAGCAGTGTTGCCTGCACATCCAGCGGTAAGTTAGCCACTTCATCTAAAAACAAGGTGCCGCCGTTGGCTACTTCAAAAATTCCTTCTTTATCAGTTAGTGCGCCGGTGAAAGATCCTTTTACATGACCGAACAACTCACTTCCTGCAAGTTCACGGGATAAGGTTCCGCAATCCACCGCAATAAAAGGCTTGTCGTGGCGGTTGCTTTTTTCATGAATGGTTCTGGCCATTACCTCTTTACCTGTACCACTTTCCCCATACAATATTACACTGTAGTTAGTGGGGGAAACCAAATCTATCTGTTGATTGAGTGCTACCGTTCTTGGAGAAACGCCTGTCATAAACTCTCCGGTTTGGCCCTGTGCAGCCTTGTTAGGAAGACTTAGAGAACTTTGCCCTGTAGAACCTCCTACTTTCACCGGTGTATTTTGCTGTTCGTTTAGGCCTTTGTTGATCACATTAACTACTTCCTCTGGGATCAAAGGTTTGGTTATGTAGTCAAATGCCCCCTGCCGCATCACATCTACGGCCATCTTAATATCAGAATAGCCGGTAATAATAATCACTACGGCTTCCTGGTTTATTTTTTTAAGTTCAGTTAAAACTTCCCTTCCATCCATATCTCCAAGGCGGAAATCGCTCAACACTACATCGTATTTTTTTTCCCGAAACTTTGCCAGGCCTTTATTCCCCGTAAATGCAGTATCTGTTTCAAACCCCTTGCGATTCAGGAAACGACTTAAAAGGTTACACATGTCCATATCATCATCAATAATAAGTATCTGCTTCATGACAATTCGCTTTTGTTTTTTGGAGATGATTTTAAAAAGGGTTTACTTATCAAAGTTGCAATTAATTCCACATAGTAGGTAACTAATCCCAATATTAAGGTAAAATGTTCATCGAGTGTAAGCAAATCCAATGCCTTTCCTACTACGGGGTTATTTTTTTATTAAGAAAATGTGTCCTTGGCTAAAAATTTGAAGTACGGGGCTAAGTAATATATAACAACAGCAATGCTTAATTATCATGGAAATGGAAAATGTCTTAATAGTAGACGATGAGGTGGATATTTGTTACTTTCTCAAAAGAAACCTGGACCGGAAGGATTATATAACCACTTTTGTAAATACCCTCAAAGAGGCTTTAAAGCAGATAAAGAGGGATCACCCTAATGTTGTACTCCTTGACAATCATTTGCCTGATGGGCTTGGGTTAGACTTTGCAGAACAGGTAAAAATGAGCTATCCAGATATTAAAATCGTAATGATAACGGCACACGACACACCAAATGATCGATTTCGTGCTAATAATAATGGAGTAGATTATTTTCTCTCCAAACCTTTTATGATGAAGGAAGTGTACACTGCTATAGACACCGTTGTCAAAAGAGCTTAATGATGAAGGCGTAAATGTAAAATTTGTAGAACAAGGTGCACGCTAAGTGACTACAAGCCACTCTTAAGGCAAATTACAAACGAAGTACCCTCTCCCAGTTTGCTGTTACATTTTATTTTTCCCTTGTGATTGAGAATAATATTTTGTGTAGTAGTAAGGCTTAGGCCAAGGCCAGATTGTTTTTTACTGAAATAGGGTTCAAACAACCTCTTCTTATCTTCTTCACTAATACCCTTTCCATTATCTGATATACTCACCATCACCTCACCATGCTGTAGTGCTGTTGTTACAGACAATAAAGCGTTCGGTTTATCCGCCATTGCTTCTATAGCATTGTTCAGCAGGTTTTGAAATGCTTGTTCTAGTTGAGTCTTATCTGCCATTATTTCTTTTACGGCGGGATCAAAATTTGCGATTAGTTCCACTTTTTGTGAAGCCAGCTGATTGTGCAGGTTCGCTAAGAGTTCCTTCAATATTTCATTAGGAGAGGTAGAAGAAAGATTCAAATCTGCAAACCTTGTTGAACTTAACAATTCTGAAATAATCTGATTAATCCTTTTGCTGTTGCGATCAATCATGTCCAATAAAAATCGGCTATTCTCCTCCGGGGGAAATTCTGCAACCAATTGTTCTACAGCCAGGTTAATATTCGTGAGAGGGTTGCGTATCTCGTGTGCTATGGTTCGGGCTATACGGCCGTTTGATGAAAACCTCATTTCACTGTGGGAATACTCTAAATCGGCATTTGCATTTTCCAGTTCTGCTATTCTCCTTAGCAAATTGGTCATTTCTGCTGGGGTTCCTTTAATTATTTCCATGTATAGATTCCGTTTTTACTTTAATTGTTACCCCATTTACTAAACAGTAATATTACCAGGCCTACAGCACCCAGAATTTTCTTGTCTATCTCTTCTCTATTTTCAAGTCGTTCCATTTAATGCAGCTATTATAACTTGTCCACAAAAACTTATGCAAAAGCCAAGCCTCAAATAAAACAAATTTACCAGAGCCTGGTTCATCTGCCATTCGATTGTTAGGGTTTATAGTTTAAAAGACAAGCCCCAAAAATTATCGGATAAAATTTAGAGAGAGGGCATCGAAACTTTGCAACGGTAAATAAGACTGTTTCGAGATTATTTTTAGATGAGTGAATACGAGGTTCTGGTATATGTACATAGGGTAGGCAGGTGAGACCACCGCAAAAAACCAAGAAGTTCTCCCCTACCTGGTGAATTACTTCTACACAAAGCCGTTCTTACAAGTATAATTTAGCAGAGTAAGTTTGCGGCACATTATTTTCATTACTACTCGTAACAACAATCATTTAAACCATTAAAACTTAAAACTATGTTACGTTGGACAGTCACTTTTTTAGTAGTTGCAATTATTGCAGCAATTTTTGGATTTGGTGGCATTGCTGCCGGCGCTGCTGGCATCGCAAAAATCCTTTTCATCATATTTATCATTCTTTTCGTTTTGTCGTTGATTTTCGGAAAATCATTCAACAGATAATAAATTTTTTGCCACAAGTAATTCTCCGCCCGTTTTTACCTCTTTATGAAAATGTTTTTCAAGAATCAATGGCGGATAAATCTACTTTATATATTCTAGCAAGATTTATCCGCTAAGATTCTTAAAATACGACGCTTCAAAAATTAAAAAACTTAAAATTAAAAACAATGAGTAGTTCAAAAACATTGCTAGGCATTATAGCCGGCGCAGCAATAGGAGCCGTTGCAGGTATTTTACTTGCGCCAGATAAAGGTTCTGAAACAAGAAAAAAATTATCCAGTAAAACTGGTGATTTAGCCGACAACGTAAAAAGTTCTTTTGGTGAGTTTATAGACCAGGTGAAGAACTCTTATTCAAAGGCAGAGGGACATATGGAAGACCTTGAACATAAGACGAAAGCTAAAATGAGTGGCATGAAAGACGATTTCAAAGCCAGTGTAGACAACTCTTTCTAAATATCAGCCAGATAGAAACCAACAGGCGAATTAGCTTGTTTTAAATATGTACCCAATAAAGAAGTAAGTGCAGCTCAGCTGTTACTTACTTTTTTTATACAGTAAACTACCGCACACGTTTGCAAACCCATACAACGATTCAGTAATTATGGTTGAATGAAAAATGTTCCTGTGTATTTCCAGACCAACTTTATCCCGTATAACAAAAGAGAGGCTTTTTCAAGCCTCTCTTTTGTTATACGTTCTTTGTTTTTATTGATTTCTACCAAAAACTTTATCGTACACCGGGTTATTGGAAGATCCCTGCTGGCGACGATCGGTTCTACCATACACCGGATTATTCCTGTTATTGTTGTTGGTATTTACTCTTTGCCCATTGGCCCTGTAACTCACTGTATTGTTACCGCCAAACAGACCACTACGCCTAAAATTGGCAGTCCACACTCCACGACCTTTACTCCAGTTCACATTGCTTGCATTGGGATAGTCCCGCTGAAATGCATCACTTACTTTACGTGGCAAATTGTTATTAGAGTATCGGCCATTTTCATACCCATTATCTCTGCGGTCGTTGTTATTACGCTCATTGTCGTACCTGTCATCGTTATCGTCATTCCGATAGTCTCCATCACCATGGTCGTGATCGCCTTTGTCTTTATTTTTGTAGGATTTGTCTTTATGGTCCTTTCCGTAATGTTTGTTAGAATGTTTGTTTTGAGCCATCGAACCAAAACTAATTGCTGCAGCAAGTGAGAATAGGAATAATTTTTTCATGATCTTGTAATTTAGTTACCACACTAAAGGTCAAAATCATGCCACTGCCTCATAAAATAGGTAAGGAAATCTTAAACGCCCCGGAACAACCTCGTATTGGCTATCTTTTAACCAAAACGCTATTTAGATAGTAAGAATTTTGAGAATTTGTCGAGCTCTGTTCTTTCCACAGCTGTTAGCTTTTCAGTATTGTCTACTTTCATTTTAAAGAAAAGAACCCTTTTATGCCCGGGGAATTTATCTAAAATGGCATTGATGAGTGCTGCGCTATCGTCGGCAGGTTCTGGCGGCTCTGGCTGTGCATTCACTACAGAGCGGTGGTTGCTATGTTTTTTTAAAATGATTGCTTCCAACGTGGCAAGTTTACCTGGCGGAGCGTTGGTAAATTTGCTTGCCTTGCCCAATAAGCCTTCCAGTTGCTTCTTGCTAAGCCCACCACGCTCCTGGTATTGCTGTAGCAGGCTGATGCAAAAGCTATCTTCAGGTCGGGCTTGTATAACGGCTTTCAAAAGGTCTGCAATGATATCAATATCTGGATTTATGCGGTGCATGAATTTTATTTTGCTTGCTGCCCCTTATACCTGGCAAGATTATTTTGGGCCTCTAAAAGCTTTACTTTAATAGCATGCAACTCTGGTTGGGTAATACGCAGTTGCTCTTCAGTTTCTTCGTTGCTCTTTTGCAAAAGTAGAATGTCTTCATCCAAGCGTTTATTCAAAGCCTGAGCCTCCTGCAATTTCTTTATCAGTTCTATTTCGTTGGCCTGCCTTAGCTGAAAGAGCGTACTGTTTTCTTTCTTCAAAGTTTCCTTCATCAGCTTTTCGCTCTCCAAAAATCCTTGTGCACTTTTAAGCTCTTTACTAAGTTTAGCCTTTACAACAAGGTGGATAATAATAGCAAGTATAAAGCCAGCGGCAAAACAGCCTCCTGCAATAATATATGTTTGTGTCAAAATGGTATGTCTGTTGTTGAATGCAGCAAAAATATTTCTTTTAGAAAAGAAATGCCCGATATATATTTTCTTTTTGGAGGCCCAATCCGTTTTTCCTCCCTTAGCTAAAAAAAGGGTAGGTTTGTCTACTCAAAAAAATGATCAATATGAAGAAATTATTTGTAACGCTTGTACTTGCTGCAAGCCTCTTTAATGCACGTGCAGACGAAGGCATGTGGCTACCCATGTTGCTCGGCCAACAGGTGTACAACGATATGGTAAAAAAAGGACTAAAACTTACCAAAGAGCAGTTGTACTCTATTAATAAATCCTCTATAAAAGATGCTATCCTCATTTTTGGCGGAGGTTGTACAGGTGAAATTGTGAGCGACCAGGGACTCATCTTTACGAATCACCATTGTGGTTACGACGCCATAGCTACCGCAAGCAGTGTACAAAACAATTATTTAAGAGATGGCTTTTATGCGTTTAACAAAGACCAGGAAATTCAATCTAAACTTACGGTGCAGTTTTTAGACAAAATCGTAGATGTTACCAAAGAAGTAGAAGAAGGTTTGAAAGGCCTGGCCTGGAGCGATCGGGTAAAAAAATTACCAGATGTATATAAAGCCATTACCGATAAAGTTGCTGATAAGGATAATGGTAAGGCCGGCAGAATTTACAGCATGTTTAAAGACAATCAGTACATCATGTACGTGTACCAGACTTACCGGGACATCCGCTTAGTAGGTGCTCCTCCGGAAAGTGTAGGAAAATTTGGCGGCGACACTGATAACTGGGAGTGGCCACGCCATACCGGTGACTTTTCTGTGTTCCGTGTGTATGCAACCAAAGATGGCAAACCAGCAGACTATAGCAAAGAGAACATTCCACTTAAACCAAAGCATTTTTTACCAGTAAGTTTGAAAGGAGTAAAGAATGGCGACTTTGCCATGATTTACGGATATCCGGGAGGTACCAATCGTTATGAAACTAGCTATGGTATTAAGTTGAAAAACGAGATAGACAATCCGGCATTGGTTGCTCTAAGAGACATGCGCCTAAAAGCCATGTATGCTCAGATGGTAAAAGACCCCGCTGTGAAATTGAAGTTAGCAAGCAGCTACGCAGGTATAGCAAACTATTGGAAATTTTTCGATGGCGAAACAAAGCAGCTGGTTAAGTTTAAAACCTACGAAGCCAAACAGCAGTACGAACAAAAGTTTGCGGTTTGGGCAAAAGGAAAGCCGGCTTACGAAAACATACTCAGCGATTATGAAAAAGCATATGCCGCCTGGACACCCTACAGCAAACACAGACAGTATTTGAGAGAAGGTATTCTCGGTTCTCCATTGGCTGCTTTTGCTTCTTCTCTGATGGGGTTGGAGGCAACCATGGTAAAACAGGGAACCACGTCGGCGGATATACGCAAAGCAGCAGATGCTGCCAACAGCCAGCGTCAGGCATTTTTAGAGGGAGAAGACCAGCCCAGCGACGTGAAAATTTTGGCCGCTGTAGCGCAAGCTTTTTATAATGATGTAGAAATGAATCAGCATCCAATTGGCTTTTACGAAAAGATGAAAGCGGCTTATGGTCCGCTGAACGACGAGAACACTTATAAAAAATGGGCGGCAGATGTATTTACGAACAGCATGATATTGAACGATGCAAAATGGAACGCTTTTATTGCCAACCCCGATGCTGTTACGCTGCAGGCTGATCCTGCATTTGATTTTGCTGCTTCGTTCGTAAAGAGTTACAATACTAAGTACAGTTCTTTCTTTACAGAATTCAACAGCAAGAACAACGAGCTGGGCCGCATGTATATGAAGGGAATTATGGAAATGAACCCAGCTGCTGTGGCTAAAATGTACCCGGATGCTAACTTTAGTATGAGGGTGAGTTACGGCAATGTAAAAAACTACAAACCCCGGGATGCTGTGGAGTACGACTACGTTACCACCAGTAAGGGAATCCTTGAAAAATACAAGCCCGGAGATTATGAATATGATCTCCCGGTGAAGCAGGTAGAAATGCTGAGGAAAAAAGACTTTGGCCAGTATATCGATAAAACACGCAATGACCTTGTTATAGGTTTTATAACAACCAACGACATTACCGGCGGCAACAGTGGCAGTCCTGTAATAGATGGCAGCGGCAATTTAATAGGCCTGGCATTTGACGGCAACTATGAAGCACTTAGCCATAAAATTGCTTTTGACAAAGACCTTAATCGTACCATCAATGTAGATATTCGCTACGTACTGTGGTGCATTGACAAATTAGGTGGTGCAAAGAACATCATCAACGAATTAAAACTGGTGAGATAATAGCCAGCTTACTTTATCGACAATATTATTTTAGAAACGAGTGAAGCCCTGCTGTTGTAGGGCTTCACTCGTTTTTGCGACGGCATAAATTAAAACACCTAATTTTATAAGGCACTGAATTTGCGGTCATTTAAAAAACCATTTATATGAAAAACCTTTTACGCAGCCTTTTAAGTTCATGCTTTCCTATTTTACTCTGCAGTTTATTTTCTCCCGTGTTAAATGCCCAGCCTGTCATCGATTACCAGGCCGTGACGGCGGGCCTTAGCAATCCCGT
>JBKJKD010000305.1:0-7035 GCA_046597635.1 Ferruginibacter sp.
AGCAATGACCCGTTTGCTGCGTGCAATTGAAAATCCTTACACTACCATACTGGGCCATCTTACCGGCAGGCTCTTGCTGAGCAGGCCGGGCTACCCGGTAGATCATGATGTGATTATAGCTGCCTGTGCTGCCAACGATGTAGTGATAGAACTGAATGCTCACCCCAGCCGGCTGGATATGGATTGGAGACATATCGAAAAGGCCCTTGATAAAAATGTACTAATTTCCATAGATCCTGATGCGCATTTTATAGCAGGGCTTGATGATACCCTCTATGGTGTGCTGGTGGCGCAGAAAGCCATGGTCACGAAAAAAAATAACCTGAGCAGTTATAGCCTCGCAGATTTTGAAAAGTTTATTGAAGCAAGAAAGGTTTTGAAAAAAATCTAGCCATCACTCAAAGGTAGCTGCACAAAAAAGCTGGTACCCTGCGCAGATGTTTCAAACCATATCTGCCCGTTCATTTGTTCTACAATGCGCTTGCACATGGCGAGCCCCAAACCGGTACCGGAAGTTTTAGTGGTAAAGTTTGGTGTAAAAATTTGCGGTTGTATGTTCTCGGCTATACCTTCTCCGTTGTCTTTAATTTTAATCAACACGCTCCCTTCCGGTAAAGTTTCTTCTATCACTATTTGCGGCCGGGTGCCTTCTGGTACCGATTGCAGGGCGTTTAAAACCAGGTTCGTAAAAAGCCGGTTGAGGTGCGTCTTATCGGCCTGCACCCAAATTTGATCCTGCAGTAAGTTCCAGTTTATGGTTATTTGCTCATTACTATTGTGCAACTGTTTAATAGAAAGCAAGGCCTCGTTCACGTCAAGTAATTCTTTGTTGGCATTTTCAATATTCGCAAACTGGCTAAACTCGCTGGCAATATTGCTGAGGTGATCTATTTGTTCTACCATCGTTTGGGCTACTGTAGCAGTAAGGGCCTTTACGTTGGGTGCGTCGTTTTCAATAGATCGCTGTAAAAACTGCATACTCAATTTCATAGGAGTCAGTGGATTTTTTATTTCATGCGCTACCTGTTTAGCCATTTCCCGCCAGGCACCTTCCCGCTCTGTTTTAGCAAGAGCTGTGGCACTCTCGTCCAGCTTTGCCAGCATCTTGTTGTATTCTTTTACCAGACTTCCTATTTCATCGTTCCTGTTCCATTGTATAGCCTCGTTAATTTTACCAAGATTTATTTTTTTCATCTTCTCGCCAATCAAAGCGAAAGACCCGGTTATTTTATTGGTGATGAATAACGCAACAATACCTGCCATCAAAAATATAAAAGCATTGAGGTTAATAATGGTCACCAAAAAATTGGCAATCTCCTGTTGCAGTTTACTCTCTGAAGTAAAATAAGGAATGTTGATGTAAGCAGCTGCATTGCCCGCAGGATCAAACACCGGCACATAGCTGCTCACATACACCAGGTTGCCGATGTGTTCCTCCTGAAAGAATTGAATCTCTTGCTGCCGGCTTAGGTGATAAAATGCAGCAGGATTCATTTTGGTACTCACAATTCCTTTCGTATACGGCAGGGGCAGTGAAGCCAACTTAAGATCGCCGTTGAGGTCGTAGAGGTTAATGTCTACCCCATGTATCTCTGCAATGTTGATAATTTTTTGCTCAAGGCTCGGCCCCAGGGCCTTATCTCCTATCAACATAGAATCGCTTAATTGCCAACCTTCAGATAGGGACTCACTCACCTGTGTCTTCATGATCTGAATGACCCGGCTCAGTTTTTCCTGGTTGTTACTTTGATACCGGCTGATAAAAAACAATATGGTGGCAACACCTATCACAAGGAAAGACAATGCGCTTATAAAAATAATGATACCATGTATCTGGTTGCGAATGCTTAGCTGCCAGTAACCCCTAAGTTTTTCAGGGTCCAGCCTGGAACGAACCAATACCGTAATCAACCAAAATATAGCCGTGAGCAAAAGAAAGGCACAAAAGAAATAAGAAAACAGCGTGATGGTTGCGAGGGCTGTACCACTTTTTTTGGCTATCACAATGAATTTATCAGGGCCTGCCTGGTACCACAGTTCGTTATAGGCCCCCCTACCCACCATAAGATATTGCCGGCCACTAAAATTGAGCGAGGGCAGGCTTGCAGAGAACGGGTAATCGTTGTGACTGCTTACTATTTTCCCTTTGATGTAGGTAGCATAAGCATAGGTAGAAGAATTTTCGATGGCTGCATTGCTTCCCTTGCTAAACAGCTCGGGGTAAAGCATATCATTCTTTAGCCGCTTAGGGCTCACCAAAATAAAAATAGTTCCCAAAAAATTTCCTGAAAAATCGTTGATCACTTTTTTACTGATGTAATTAAAACGATCGTAGGATTCATCGTAATAATAAAGCCCTTTTACCGAAGTAGCTTTTGCCTGGGTATTTAAAATGGTGTTGAGCTGGTTGTAACTGGAATTGTCTTCATTGAATAGGGACGTTTCTTTCGCATCGAAGCTATAGATGCGGGTATCGTAGCGGTTGGTATAGCCGGAGAAATTATTATTGATAAGGCTATCTTTCAAAAACCTGTTGGCATAGGGGCTCTTTAACCTGTCAAAATTCACCGATAGAAAATCGAGCCTGAAATCTGTGAGCATGGAATTTAGCATAGACTGGCTGGCAGGATCTGTTTTGGTGGCCAACACTTCCGCATAGTGTGTACGGTTGCGGAGCTCCTTTTGGTTGTTCTCCACAATCATGAGCACGGTCATAGAAATAGAAAAGAAAAATATCCAGAACACCAGTTTCGAACTGATGATACGTGTGGCAATTTGATTGACGTACCGGCTGTTCAGGAGAAATAAAATAAGTAGCAACCACGCAAGTCCATAAAGCTCCAAACCTTGCTGCAGGCTCCCAATGTTGAACGTAAGCAGCATGAGGCCCAGGATGGTTGTGCACAGATAAAGCTCCGGAAAAGCGGCGGTGAAAAAAGGCTTGATAAGGTAAAGCACCAGCTGGCATAAAAAATAATATCCTACAGCCATGCAGCATAAAATAATAAACCCAATAACACTGTAAATGTTAAGGGAAAAGAAGTTGATCACATCAAAAGATATCTGCGAGTCGGAGATGAGTGAGCGCACAATATGTATCCCAATAAAGGTTGCGGAGAGCAGTAGCAAACAGCCACCCACAAGTACCCACCATTTTTGATATTTATAGCTGCCCCGGAGCGTGGTGTGACACGCCACTAACTGATGACGGGTGAACACAACGACCCATACAAAAAGTAAAGCATTGATGAGGAGATCGCCGAGGGAACGCTGTATAAAGCCAGACCCGTAAATGGTAGGATCAAAAAGCTCGAAATACCGAAGGTTTAAAGGAATGGGAAAGACGTAACTGATGCTCCGTAAAAAAATAATGGTACCCAACAAAAATAAAAAGCCATGACCAAAACTTTTGTGCGCAGCAAAATGCACGGAGCAAAAGTGCACAAAAAGCAGCACCGACAACACGGCTAACAGGCGCAGCCAAACGGAGACCATATTATCCCCTGCATCTATGCCAGTTTTTTTTTGTACCAGGTAAAACAAAGGCACTCCATGCACAGATGTAATTGTGCCACTCAGCCCCTCGCCGGGAAAGATATCATACTGATTGCCTATGCGGGGATGGTTTACAAAACTATTTTTGAGGTAATCGTTGGTTACAATGTAATTCCATTTTACAGGTATAAGGCATATGGCAATGGTGCCGGCAGTATCCTGTTTGTTCCACACATAAAAACCATTGGCCAATTGGGCAAAGCCCGCTTTGAGCGAAGATTGTAAAATACCGGAGTCGGGCAATACCTGTTGGGTATTCCAATATTGCAAAACGTACCTACCGCTGGTATCTGGCTGGTAAAAAAACACGAAGTAATTGCGTTCCGTAAGTGGAGGCTCTTCATTTGCCGCAACCTTGCCTGCATACAAAGGAGTGTATGCAGTGTCTTGCATTAAATCTGTAAAGTCAACCTCGGCTTCCCGCACATAGCTGCTCATTTCTTTTTTTACAGCCTTGAGAGAAGAAGAAGAAGACCAGTAATTGTTGATGAGAAAAGATAGGGTGATAAGCCAGGCAGCCAGCACTAACAGGTAGAGGTTCTTTTTTAAAAAAAGAGGGATGGTAATATTGCTAAACAAAGATGTCCGATTTTATTTGTTCTGTTGCTTCATTTGATTCCATAGTACGTCTAATTCTTCCAGGCTCATGTCGTGCAATTGTTTGTTTTGTTGATGAGCTGCTGCTTCCATACCATTGAAACGGGTCATAAATTTTTTATTCGTTCGTTCCAGCGCATTTTCTGCATCTAGCTGCAAAAACCTTGCAAAGTTCACCAGCGAAAACAATACATCTCCCATTTCGTCTTCCATCATGTCTTTGTCTCCCCCGGCTACGGCCTCTTGCAACTCCTGCATCTCCTCTTTTACTTTGTCCCACACCTGGGCTTTGTCTTCCCACTCAAAGCCTACTGTTTTGGACTTCTCCTGCAGCCGAATGGCTTTTACCATAGCTGGCAAAGAGCGGGGCACACCGCCGAGAATGGTCTTTTTACCTTCCTTCAATTTTATCTTTTCCCAATTCTGTTTCACCTCCTCATCGTCGGCTACTTTTACATCGCCGTAAATATGAGGATGACGCACAATCAATTTTTCGCATACGCCCTCTATTACCTGCTGCAGTGTAAACTCCTCTTTTTCGGCACCCAGCTTTGCATAAAAAACAATGTGTAGCAAGAGGTCGCCCAGTTCTTCTTTAATCCCCTGCCAGTCTTTATCCGTAATGGCATCTGCCAGTTCATAGGTTTCTTCGATGGTGAGGTGGCGCAGGGTTTCTATCGTTTGCTTTTTATCCCAGGGGCATTGCTCCCTTAACTCATCCATTATTTTTACGAGGCGCATAAATTCGTTGGCGGAAACATCCATAGCATTAAACTTTTAAAAAAGAGAACAATAAAAAAAAGAAAAACAAGACTAAAATAATAGCGAAGCGTCCCATACCTGCCAATAAGAATTTGATGAATGTTTTGGCCCGGCGCTGGCCATAAAAATTGCGCATGGCTTTGTATTCGTAAAAAAACAACAGAAAGGAGAGCACTACACTTACATCGTTTGGCCAGGCCCAGTGCGTACTACCGCTTAGCTGGTTCAGCAAAATCATTACAAGCAATACTATAAAATAAAAGATATATAAATGCACTGAGTAAATGCCATGGTTCACCACGTTAAAATCCTGACGCTTGTAATAAAGAAGTTTTAAAAACAACGCAAACAGCGGCAGCGACAAAAACAACATCTGCGGAAAATTGTGCAGCACAATGTTGATGATAGCAGTCATTACCTTACCATCGCTATTGGCTATTTTCTCAGTTACTTCAAAAACCTTATGCACTATAGCTTTTGTAAGCCAGCTATGATTTACTACGCCCGCCTTTGTAAGTGAATCATACTCGGCCCGGTCTTCGTAACGCTTTCCAAATAAAGTAGTGGGGTTTTTTATGGCCTCGCTGCGGTAGTTAAAAAATTCAATCTGCGTCATGGGTTTTCCCCTGTTGATGGCCCTTGTAAAAGAAGCCACTGTGCTGCTATCCATTTCGCTCACGGCATTGAGAAGATAGTTGTAACGAATGCTGTCCATCTTTAACAACCGCTCCATGGGTGTGGCATCTACGTATCTCTTGCGTGTTTGCCGCAGGCTATCCAGGTTTTTTTGAAAACCAGCCCTCGTAGTAGAACGCCCCTCGTTCAGGGCCTTGCTCACCGCCTGAAAAGTTGGGCTATCCATGGCGGCTATCTCCTTATTAAAGCCGGCATAAGTGGCGCTGTCGCTTGAAGCCACATTATGCATCATTGAGATAGCACTCTTGCTCTCAAACATGTTCTCGTCTATGTGCACGGTAGAAAAGAAAACGAAGAAAAAAATAAAAGAAGTAAATACATACATCCGCACCGGGTTCAGGTAATTATTCCTGCGCCCCCGTTTATACTCAGCAGATAGAAAGCCGGGTTTGGTAAGGAGCAAGTACAGCGTACTGAAAAACTTGCCGTCAAAATGGGTAATATCGTTGAAGAAGTGCGTTACGAGGTGCCACACAGATTCTTTTGGCTCCAGGTTTTCTTGTCCGCAGATGTGGCAGTATTTTCCATAAACCTGTGCGTTACAGTTCAGGCAATTTTTCTGCTCACGCTCTTTTAAATGACTCAAGGAAGTTAATTTTGTTAAAAATAATGAAGTTTTTTCAGCACTAAACTTTAAAGCCACGCTGAGGGCTGTAACTTCGGCCGAAAGTAACTTTTCTCAAATGAAAAAAATCCTATTCCTTTTTGGTTGCGGCTGTTTGCTCAGCGGCGCTTTGCAGGCACAATATTATTACAAAGATATCATCAGCAACAAACAGTTGCTGGCAGATATGGCCGCCTACAAATTGAACAAAGTAAAAACAATCAATATAAAAAGTTTTGAAGACGATGGCAGTGCAAGTGAAGGCTTCTCTTGCCAGAAAAAGTTTTCTAAAGATTATTCAAAGGCCAGCCTGTTTACCCGTTCCCAAATTTCGGGCGCCTCTTTACTAAGCTCTACTTTTAATGAAAATGGTAAGCTGCTGCTAACCTACGACAGCTCAGAAATTTCGGTTACTACCAACCAGTACAGTTACGACTTCATGGATCGAATACATTCCATCGTGTCTACCATTCGTTCGCAAGACGATGATTTTACCAACACCATCCGGGAAGAACATATTTGGTACTACAACGAAACCGGGCAGGCAGAAAAAATGATTCGTATCAAAAATCGTACAGACAGCACCACAATTTTATTTGCCCTGGACGAAAACGACAATGTAGGCATCGAAAAGGATACCCGCAGCGGCGCAAAGTATTATTATTACTACGATGGTAAAAGAAGGCTCACCGACATTGTGCAGCAAAACGATTTTAAAAAAGGTTTGGTGCCCGAGTATATTTTTCAATACAACAACAGCGCTGGATTGCTCTCGCAAATGACCACTACCGAAGAAGGTGGTAATTATTATTATGTGTGGA
>JBKJKD010000141.1:0-4861 GCA_046597635.1 Ferruginibacter sp.
TTTTATAACTAATTTACCAAAACAGATGATTAAAGATCTTGCCATCAAAATTACCCTTTTCCTTCTTTTCTTAAATGTTAATTGTGCTATTGCTCAGGTGAAACCATCTACAGCTGCTGAAAGAACTGCAGGCCTTTTGCAACGCAAAATGCTGGATGAAAATAGCAGCTTAAAAGATCTAAAATTTCGCAATATTGGCCCTACTAATATGAGTGGCCGGGTGGTAGATGTGGAGGTGAACCCACAAAACCCCACAGAATTTTATATTGCCTATGCAAGCGGTGGGCTATGGCACACAACTAATAATGGCCAAAGCCTGGTACCCATCTTTGAAAAAGAAAACGCTTATAGCATCGGAGATATTGCGGTAGACTGGCCAAGCCATACGATTTGGGTGGGCACTGGCGAAGGCAACAGTAGCCGCAGTTCTTACTCGGGCAATGGTATTTACAAAAGTACCGACAACGGAAAAAACTGGACATGGCTTGGCTTGCCCGAGACTCATCATATTGGCAAAATACTTTTGCACCCCACCGATAAGAACATTGCCTGGGTAGGTGCCATTGGGCACTTGTACTCACCCAACAAAGAAAGAGGTGTTTTTAAAACCAGCGACGGGGGCAAAACCTGGAAGCATTCTTTGCAAATAGATGATAATACCGGGGTAATAGAAATGGACATCAACCCAAAAAATCCTGATGAACTCTATGCCTGTGCATGGTACCGCACCCGCCGTGCCTGGAACTTTGAAGAAGGCGGAAAAACATCCGGCATCTATAAAAGTAACGATGGTGGCAACAACTGGAAACTTATTTCTACTGCTGCTGCCGGTTTTCCTACTGGTGATAAAATTGGTCGAATCGGAATAGCTGTGCATGCTGCTAACCCTGCAATTCTTTATGCGATTGTAGACAACCAAAACAACCGTCCCGACACCGCAAAAGCAAAAGCCGATACCAACTACGTTCTGAAAGATTTTAGAAATATAAGCAAGGAGGCTTTACTGGCAATGGATCAAAACAAATTGGACAGCTTTTTGGCCGATAATAACTTTGACAGTAAATACACAGCTCTGTATGTAAAAAAATTAGTGAAGGAAGATTCTATAAAGCCCACTGCAATTTTTGATTATCTCTTTAACGCCAACACTGCCTTGTTTGAAACGCCTATCATAGGAGCCGAAATGTACCGCAGTGATGATGCAGGCATAAGCTGGAAAAAAACCAATACAAAAGCGCTTGAGCTCTATAACACCTATGGTTACTACTTTGGGAAATTAACGGTGGCAAGCGACGATCCCGATAAACTTGTTATCCTCGGCTTTGATGTGGAAGTGAGTACAGATGGCGGTAAAACTTTTAAAGCGAAAGACAAAGTATCTACGCATGCCGATTGGCATGCCTGCTGGATAAACCCCACAAACAACAACCATTGGGTAGCAGGCAATGATGGCGGCTTCAATGTTACTTACGACAATGGAGATCATTGGTTCAAAGGAAGTACGCCTGCGGTAGGCCAATTTTACAACATCACTACAGACAATGCCAAGCCTTACAATGTATATGGAGGCTTGCAGGACAATGGTGTGTGGTATGGCCCATCCACAGCCAAAGAATCTGACCAATGGAATTATGAAAACCCTTACCCATGGAAGAGAATGGGCGGAGGCGATGGCATGCAGGTGCAAATAGATACCCGGGATAATAAAACACTTTACAGCGGATCGCAGTTTGGCTTTTATAGCCGCCGCAGCACAGATGGTGGACGGGGTGCAATGATTTACCCACGCCATGCCCTCGGCTCAGAAGCCTTCAGGTACAATTGGCAAACACCCATCCTTTTGAGCAAACACAACCAGGATATTTTATACTACGGCACTAACCGATTGCATCGTAGTATGAACAAGGGTGAGCAACTTGAAGCTCTAAGCGGGGATCTTACCAATGGCAAAAGAGAAGGTGATATTCCTTTCGGCACAATGACGACAATCAGCGAGTCGCCGCTGCAATTTGGTTTGATCTATACAGGCACTGATGACGGTAACATACAGTTGAGCAAAGATGGCGGCTATACTTTTACGTTAGTGAGTAAAAAATTGCCGCAAGGGTTATACGTGAGCAGAGTATTGGCTTCTCAATACAAACTATCCAGGGTGTACGCCACGCTCAATGGCTACCGCAACGATCACTTTGCTGCCTATGTGTATGTGAGCGAAGATTATGGCCAAACCTGGACAGCTATTGGCAAGAACCTGCCAGCAGAGCCAGTTAATGTAATAATCGAAGATGCCAAAGAAGCAAACCTACTTTACCTTGGCACAGATAATGGTCTATACACATCTTTCAACCGGGGCGAAAGCTTTGTGAGTATGGGCCAGCAATTGCCAAATGTAGCCGTGCACGACCTGGTGATACAAACAAGGGAGAACGAACTGGTAGTAGGCACTCACGGCCGCAGCATCTTCGTTACCAAGCTAGATGAAGTGCAAAAAAAATATGCTGCCAGTAAATAAATTCACAACTTGCATTCATGAAAGATTTTAAGAACTATTATATTATTGGCGCTACTCCCGAGGAGGTTTACATTGCTCTCACCAACCCTGCTACCTTGCAATTGTGGACGGGCGAGCCTGCCACCATGAGCACCGAACCGGATAGCGAATTCTCGTTATGGGAAGGAAGCATTGCCGGCAAGAACATTGCCTTTGAGCCGGGAAAAAAGATGATGCAGGAATGGTACTTTGGCGACCAGGAAGAAGCTTCGGTAGTTACAATTATTCTCCATGCTCACAAACAAGGAACCTCGGCAGAATTGCGGCATACAAATATTCCGGATGAGGCGTACAACGAAATTGTAGACGGTTGGAACGAAGTATATTTTGATAGCCTGATTGATTTTTACGAAGATTAAAATAGCACAAATAGATTCTTAATGCAGAATGCCCGGGCTACCCACCCGGGCATTCTTGTTACCCAAATAAAAACCCCTTTCACAAGTGAAAGGGGACGTTTGAAAGAATATAAAAATTCGTTTATTTCACTCCAAATGCCAAAAGGCTTTTGTCCTCAATAAAGGCCTCCAGTTCGTCACCCACCACACATTCGCCCACACCAGCTGGCGTGCCTGTAAAAATGATATCGCCGATATTGAGCGAAAAATAATTAGAAATATTAGCAATGATCGCATCGAAACTAAAGATCATATCCTTGGAGTTTGCCTTTTGAACCTGCTCTTTGTTCTTTAGCAGGTGAAAGTTGATGTTCTTTCTATTGAACTCCGGGGTAATATCAATGAATTTTCCCACTGCAGCAGAATTGTCAAAAGCCTTAGACTTTTCCCAGGGCAAACCTTTCTTTTTTGCCTCATCCTGAAGATCTCTAGCAGTAAAATCGATGCCCACAGTGATGCCGTTGTAATAGTTGGATGCATGTCTTTCCTGAATATACTTGCCATTTTTACAAACTCTAAGTACCAATTCACACTCGTAATGCAGCTCATTTGTAAATTCTGGGTAGTAAAATGGCGTGTGGCTTTGCAACAGGGCACTTTTAGGTTTCATGAAAAGAATCGGCTCGTCCGGTATTTCATTACCTAGCTCTTTAGCATGCTCTGCATAATTTCTTCCAACGCATATAATCTTCATTATGATTATCTAGTTTAAGATGGGTGAAGGGTTTGTTGCCACGAAAATAAAGAAAAACAAATGATAATAAGAATAAGTATATATTTTATTAAGGGAGCGTTATGTTGCCTGTATTGATCAGGTTCATCGTCTTATCCAAACCGATAGCTGCGAAATTCTCAATGGCCTCTATACATTTATCCACCTTGTGCCGAACCAGTGGAAGTTCGTCTTTTCGCCATTGGCTCAACACAAAATCTGCCTGCATGCCCTTGGGATACTCGTTGCCAATACCAAACCTCAACTTCGGGTAAGCATCGGTACCCAGTACCTGTTGTATATCTTTAAGGCCATTGTGACCTGCCGGACTTCCAGCTCCCCTTAACCTCAGCTTTTCCAGCGGTAGTGCCAGGTCATCTACAACGGTAAGGGTATTTTCTAACGGAACCTTGGTTTTATCTAACCAATATTTAAAGGCACGACCGCTGAGATTCATAAACGTGGTGGGGCAAATGCAAACAAAGCTCTTGCCTTTCCACTTTACCTCTGCCATGTAGGCCAATCGTTCTACGTTGAAGCTGCCGCCATGTTTAGTTACAAAAGCATGCACCACATCAAACCCAATATTGTGCCTCGTGTTAGCATATTCGTTACCAATATTTCCCAGGCCGACGATTAAGAATTTAGACATAGAAAGGGTTGAAGGTGAAAGGTCAAACGTCAAACGTCAATGGTGAATTATGAATTTGAGTGGTGAGTGATGAGTTATGAGTGATGAGTTATGAGTTGAAAGGATTAATGACATTGCATTCAATGCTATCTTGCGAAGTACAGCACTCCTTTTGACTTTTGACCCCTACACCAAATAGGGGCAGGCTTTTGACTTTTGACTTTTCACTTTTCACCATTGCCCTAAATCATTTCATTTAAATATTGTTGAAGGTCTGCATCTGTCTTTATTAAAACATCTCTTACTTTACTGCCCTGACTCGCACCCACGATTCCTGCTGCTTCCAGTTGATCCATCAACCTGCCAGCCCTGTTGTAGCCGAGTTTCATGCGCCGTTGCAATAAGGAAGTGCTTCCGCTCTGTGTAGAAACGATGAGCCTGGCAGCATCTTCAAACAATGCATCTTTATCATTTACATCAAAATCTCCCCTGGCTTCCATTTCCTTTTCATCAATATATTCCGGCAGTAAGAAAGCATCCGGATAACCCCTTTGCTCGCCAATGAAATC
>JBKJKD010000218.1:0-14075 GCA_046597635.1 Ferruginibacter sp.
GGCGAAGTGATGCCACCTAAGAGCACCTGGTTTGAACCTAAACTCAGAGATGGATTGCTCACTCATTTGATAGACTAAAAAAACTTCAAAGTTTCACACAAAGGCAACAAAGAAGGCAAAGCAACAACGGTGAAAAATCCTTTGTGCTCTTAGTATTTCTTTGTTGCCTTTGTGTGAAATATTTACTCGTAAAGCTGTTGACATAATCCCAAGGGTGTCATTACTAATTCTTATGGTGAGCTTGGGTCATACGTAATCACAATCACTGCATGTTTTTCGTAACTCGACGTAAGCCTTACTTCATATCTCCTTTTACCGCACTCAATAATCATCAAGGCAGTATTAGGCGGGATGCTGCCGAGGTTTTCTGCCTGCATCAATATCTCAATGGGTTGGGTGGGATCAGTCAGCTTTAGGTCGAAACCAATCTTTTTATCGCTCACTCTTGCCTTAACGAGCAATGGCTGTTTATTTACAAAAACAGAAATGGTATCGTCGTCTATGATGGCATTGTCGTAGAGGGAAACCCGCACCACACTATCGGTGAGCTGCAGGATGCGTTGGATGTCCAGCTTTCTTTCTTTTATAATGCTATCTCCATCAGGCAATCTTTGTAAAGGTGGCTTTTCAACCAGCAGGAAACTGTCCACAGCGTCGGGCTCGCTCTTGATATTTTTAGGGTTCACAAAATAATCCATCACTTTCCTGCTTACAAAAGTTTCCAAAGGATAGTCAGGATTTTTTAATTTTTGCAGCACTACAATGAGCTGTTCATTGGGGAAGCAGCTGGTGTCTAACTCGATACCAACCCCTCCCCATTTGCCGGTTAAGTATTCTGTTTTGCCAATCTTTGAATAAGTAAGATCAAAATATTTTTCACAAGGAAAATAACCTCGTGGCAAAAGATAAAAAGCCACCCCATTTTCTTTCAACAACACAGATTTATCTTTTTTATCCCGGTTGCCCTGTACCCTATACAACACAAAACGACTGGTATCTTTAAAACTGAATGAATGGCCCCACAAGCGCTTGCCCGACTGTGATAATTGGATTTCAATATTTTCAGCTCCAGAGTATTGGGCAGTACTTCTGCTAATTTTTCCACTCCATATACCCGTAAGCTGCTGTGCCTGCAAGCCACTTAGCGGGCAGGAGAAAAAGAGCAGAAGCAGGTAATATGTTAGTTTAGGTTTTGACAACTTTAGATTTCTAAATAAACAACTATGTTCCAAATGTAATGTTTAAATGCCCAGGCATTCTAGCCAGCCCGGTACCTTTTGGGTTTTGTAAATACTTTAACTGATCTTTTGTTTTATATTACAAACAAATCAAAACGAACTATGCGTAAATTATCTTTTGCATTGCTTGCGATGCTGCTTACGGGCTTTTCTGTTTCTGCTCAAAAAACCATTTTACATTGTGGCAAATTGATAGACGTCGTTAACAGCAAAGTGCTCAGCAATTACTCCATTATAATTGAAGGCAATAAGATATTGGAAGTAAAAGAAGGTTTTGCAACGGCTGTGGGAAGCGACAAAGTAATTAACCTGAAGAATAAAACGGTGATGCCCGGCCTCATGGATATGCATGTGCACCTGGAGACCGAAACCAGAAAGGGGAACACAGCAGATCGCTTTATCTTAAACCCTACCGATGTTGCTTTTACATCACTGGCGTATGCACGCATTACGCTCATGACCGGTTTTACCACAGTCAGAGACCTGGGTGGCAGTGGTGTGAATGTTTCTTTGCGCAATGCAATAGAAAGAAAACAGGTAACAGGACCAAGGATTTACACGGCGGAAAAATCTATTGCCACTACGGGCGGCCATGCAGACCCTACAAATGGCTACAGCCGTGTATTGATGGGTAACCCTGGACCCGCAGAAGGTGTGATCAACAGCAAAGAAGAAGCATATGCCGCGGTAAGACAACGATATAAAAATGGAGCAGATCTCATTAAAATAACCGCTACCGGTGGCGTGCTAAGCCAGGCTAAAGACGGTGCCAACCCCCAGTTTACTGAAGAAGAAATAAAAGCCATTACCAGCGCAGCCAAAGATTATGGGTTTAAAGTGGCTGCCCATGCACACGGTGCCGAAGGCATAAAGAGGGCGATTCGTGGTGGTGTAAATTCCATAGAGCATGGTACTTTTATGGATGATGAGGGCATGGCTTTGATGAAACAATATGGCACTTATTATGTGCCTACCATTACTGCCGGCAAATCTGTAACAGACAGTGCGAAGATTCCCGGGTATTACACCGACATCGTAACACCCAAAGCACTTGCTACGGGTGCACAAATACAAAACACTTTTGCCAAAGCATACAAGGCAGGCGTAAAGATTGCTTTTGGTACCGATGCCGGTGTATACCAGCATGGAAAGAACTGGATGGAATTTGTTTACATGACGGAAGTGGGCATGCCGCCGATGGAAGCTATCCGTAGTGCTACGATTCATGCAGCAGACCTTTTAGGCAACAACCAGCTGGGTGTAATTGCAAAAGATAAACTGGCAGACATCATTGCTGTAGACGGCGACCCGATTGCAGATATCAAAGTGATGAGCAAAGTGAGTTTTGTGATGAAGGATGGGGTGGTGTATAAAGGGGAATAAAGAGCACTCCACGTAGAGACGTAGATGACACAGAGATATTCGGTTTGTTTCCTGAAGCAGGTTAGTTTATGGGCTGAAGGGAGGGACTTTTTCTGCCAGGGCGATCCTGATATTGACTGCACGCAGAGTGGCAGAGGGCGCAGAGATATTTAGCTTGTTTTCTAAAGAAGGGACTTTTATGGGCTGAAGGGAGGGACTTTTTCTGCAAGGGCGATCCTGATATTGAATGCACGCAGAGTGGCAGAGGGCGCAAGGGAGGTTTTTGCTGGAGATTAATTTAGGCGCTGTTGATATCAGCCTTTACTGAGGGATTTGTTTTCTTACCCTAGGCTCCAATTTAAAAATAACTTTAACCCATGTTTTGATAAAATAGTAGAGTGTTGTTTTATTTGGATGCAACTGTAAGGCTTTGAGCGATTGACGCAGGGCCAGTTTCGGTTTCCGGTACATACCATAGGTTTTATCGGAGGTACGGGCAAAATAATGCGACCAGTTTCTCCTGCTATCATTCATAATATTTTTTCGGTCATACTCCGGCAGGTAGTTACCAATAATACTTATAACGGTAGCAATATCTTTGATGTGCTGCCCGGTGAGCAATGCAGTGCTTGAAATGTTATTGGTGTGATTCCTGTAATTAGCAAGTCTTTCCGGTGTATGCACTACGGGATAACGACTTGCAATTCGCACCCACATCTCCCAGTCTTCGCCATACGTAACGGCGTAGAAACTGCCCAACTGTTCATAAACAGATCGCTTTACCACCACAGCTGGCGGTTGCAAAAACTGTTGCTGTGCAATAATATTTAACCAGTTTTTTTGGATGCTGTCTCCGGGAATTCGAAGGCGGCTGTTGCTAATAAAATTCCCGTTTACATCAATTTCTTTATAGCCGGTACAAGCTGCTGCTGCGTCCGGAAAATTTGTAAAGAGCTGTTCTACTTTGTTGTAAAAACCGTCTTCTACAAAATCATCGCCATGCAATAAGTGTATGTAGTGCCCTATTGATCGATTGATACATGTTTCAAAATTTCGTAAACTTCCCCTATTCTCCGGGTGACGAAAATAACCGATTCGTCCTCTTCCAATACTCATTACAAGGGCTTCAACATCTGCATCTGTACTGGCATCATCAACAACCTCTATCTGCATCCGCTCGCAGCCCGGATCTTGAATTAGAACACTCCTTAAAGTTTGTTCCAGGAATTCAGAGCAATTGTATACAGGAATCATTACAGACCATACCGGCCTGTTTTCAAGCTTTACTAAAGGGGCAATCACGGGGGGTGATGCCGGAATTCTATCGCTCATCATATCATGCTCCTTTGCCGGATATATAAAATTCAGTCCAGTTTTTTATTCCCAACGCATACGCCTCTTGCTGTTCTGCATTCAGTAAATGGTTGTTGTGTTTTTCTAATACTGCCAAGGCATTCCTGAGCATTTTATCTTTATCGGCAGACATATTGTTGCCGTGCATACGGTAGGCTGCCATTACTTTCTGATGACCAAATACAGGTAAGTCACGAGCAATTCTTAAGTTCAAATCATAGTCTTCGCAAGTTTGCAGGCTGGTATCGAAACTATAATATGGAAACAGATCTCTCCGGTACATTACGGCAGCCTCCATGGCAATATAGTTGCCCTGCAACAGCGATGTATAGTTGTTTTTAAGATATACCTGGTTGGGTGTTGTTGGTAAATGCTTTCCATGCTCATCTACCCGCTGATGGCCACCTGATACCATTACAACGTCTTTATAATAATTGAAAAAATATAAATTTACCTCCACGCTATCCCGGTATAAAAAATCATCAGCATCTAAAAATACTACGTAATCCCCTGTAGCTTGTTGTACTCCTATATTTCTTGCTGCTGGTAAACCCACCCGTTCGGCCCTGGTGTATTTTACTTTTGCAAAAGAATCACACACCTGTTTGCTGTTGTCATCTGAGCCATCATCTACCACAATTACTTCACAGTTTCGGTGTGTTTGATGCAACACACTTTGTATGGCCTCGGCTAAAAACCTGCCATGGTTATAGCAAGGTATAACCACCGAAACAAGGCATGAAGAGCCTGCATCCTGGTATTTTAGTAGAGAAGCTGGTAAACAATTGATGGACGTTTGCAAATGATTTTTGTTTTGATAATAGTAATTTCTGCCGGCAAGGCAACCCTTTATTTCAGTCCATAAAAATAGGTTCTTCTCTGTATCTCGTTTCAAAATAGCTTTAGCAATGCGCTTTGCATAATATCTTGACATATGTGAGTGAAGCCTTTTGTAGTTACCGGTAAGGGGATATTTTTCATGTTGTATGAGCAGGGCACACACATGACCTTTCATGTAATGAAACAACTGGTCTTTTAAAGCTTGCATAGATGAACGGTGCTGATGATACACATAAAGCCGGGGAAAGTAACAACAATTCCAGCCTTCCGCCAGTATGCGAAACCACATTTCAGAATCGCCGCTGCACCCTGCTGCGCCTACATCCAAGCGTTCGTCAAACCAGCCTGCATATAAAAATGCTTCTCTCCTAAACGCCATATTGGCTCCGGCTCCAATATCCCAAACAGGTGCACCTGTACCGGAATGTTTTTTAAAATATAGCTGGTCAAATATTTTTGGTAAATAACCTTTGTTAAAGCCCCAGTCTCTTTCAAAAATTACCTGTGCCTTGCTGGTCAGTTCGGCAGGCAATACAAGCCCGGTAACGGCCATGGTAAGCGGATCGTTAAAACAGGCCAGGAGATTTTCAAGCCAGTTTTCAGATATGATCACATCATCATCTACGTAAGCAATGATGTTATTTTGCGCAAAGCGTGCGCCGGTATTACGTGCAATGTCGAGGCCTTTTCTATTCTCCAAAATATAGCGCACCCCGGCAAATTCCGCCACTACCTCCTTTGTCCTTTCATCGGAGGGGTCATTGTCTACCACGAGTATTTCAGTGCAAGGGTTGATAATGTTGGTTAAGGAAGATAAACATTTTTGTAAATGTTGGGGCCTGTTCCTGGTGCAGATCACAACGGATGTACTGAGCGCAATTGGCGCAGTATGGGAAGAAAGGCTCATCAAACGGGACAGTTCTTGAAAGTCTCTGTTCGTCATCCAATTATCAGGAGCCGTGCCTTGTGCGTTAATTTGATTTAAATAAAAATCTACCGCAGGCCTAATGGAATCAATAATCAATTTCTGTAATAGCTTATCTTGTTGTTGATGCCACCAAATATGGCCAAGTGGAGTTTGATCCTGCCAAATTAAAATATAACTATCCGCCTCCGGGCAGACAGGATCGTCTAAATCTTTCAACTGCCAATGCAGCACCTGGTATGATGTGGCAAGTTGCATTTATTTTAGTCTTAGCGTAACAGGAAAATCGGGACGGACAACACCATGCCATTTACCAAACCATGCGGTATCTTTTCGGTAATCTTCTACATCAAATTGCAGGCAGGCTTCGTGGTAATACAAACGATCTGTACTGTTTTTTACAAATACGAGAGAAATATAATAAGCCCCGTCATTTAAGAATTGTCCGGGAATTACACATTCTCCCTCCATCAGACCATTGGTATTCATCACTGCATCTGAACATACATCAAAAATAAATTCTCCGGTAATGCTGAACAAATGAACACCAACAATGAGTGATCCTGGTGTTTCGTCGAGATGCCAGAATTCAAATAAAATCTTAAGCGGGGTACGAATATCAATTACCTGCTGTGAGGGTAACAGCATGGGTTTCATCATCACTTTTTTTATGCGTATGGCTTTGTTGCCGGGTGCAGATTCTAACAGATCGAAGCACTGCTCAAAATCCATTGCCTTTTCTTTTTTCAGATAATTGCCCACCACTGCATCCGGATTCCCAATATCAGTAATTTCACCACCGTGTAACAACATCGCCCTGTCACAAAGATTTTGAATAGCCGCCATATTATGGCTCACAAATAAAATAGTTCTTCCCTGCTGGGTGGAAACCTCTTTCATTTTGCCCAGGCACTTTTGCTGAAAAGATGCATCGCCCACGGCCAACACTTCGTCTACAATAAGTATCTCTGGTTCCATGTGTGCTGCTACAGCAAATGCAAGCCTCGTGTACATACCGCTTGAATATCTTTTTACCGGCGTATCAATAAATTTTTCAACGCCGGAAAAATCAACGATTTCATCAAATCGTTGATCTATTTCTTTTTTTTTCATACCCAGGATATTTCCATTGAGGTAGATATTTTCTCTGCCAGAAAGCTCCTGGTGAAAGCCCGTACCTACCTCGAGCAGGCTGGCAAGACGCCCATTGCCCATGATGGTACCGGCGGTTGGTGATGTAATGCGGGATATAATCTTTAACAAGGTTGATTTACCAGCACCATTGTTTCCTATGATCCCTAACACTTCACCTTCTCGAACATTGAAACTAACATTCCTTAGTGCCCAGATACCATTATCGTTTGCTTCGTTGCCTGCATTTGATTTTACCAGCCCATTCCACCAGGCACTGAAATCTTCCCGCAAACGTCCGGATCCGGATTTTCCGAGCCGGTAATATTTACTGATGTTTTGTACCGCTATAATCGAATTCCCCATGTTTAGTGCTTCAAAATTTTAAATGATGTCAGTTATTTTCATTTCCCATTTTTTAAAAAATGTAATTCCAATACAAACCAACACAATACTGACAATTGCACTTATGAATAGATAAGTCCACTGGATAGGGTTATGCTGAAAAAAAATAGAGCGAAAGGTTTCTACAATTGGGGTAAGTGGATTAAGCCAGTATAAGTGCCTGAAATTTTCTGGTACCAGAGAGGCTGGATACACAATAGGAGTTGCAAACATAAAAAGCCTAAGGATATATTGTAACGCATAATCGAGATCCCTAAAACGAGCTGTGATAACACTCATGACCAACCCGAGACCGAGGCTAAAAGCGGCTGCGATAAGGAGCAAGATGGGAAGTAATAAAAGGGATATGCCCGGGATGGGAACCGAACCTGTGAAATAAAAATAAATGTATAATAAAACAAACAAGAGTAGTTGTACCAACATTCTTACAGAGTGGGTGGTAATGCTACTGAGGGGTACGATAAGCCTGGGGAAATAGATTTTTTCAAATATGGAAGCGTTATGGATAAAAGTATACATCGCTCCATTGAGGCAGTCTGAAAAATAACTCCAGGCAATAATGCCAGGTAGATAAAACAGTAGTGGGGGGATGCCGTCGGTTGATACCTTGGCTACAACACTAAAAATGACCCAATAAACGAATGTTGTTAACAATGGTTGTAAAAAAATCCAAAAGGGGCCGAGTAGCGTTTGTTGATAGTTGGCAATTAAGTCCCTTCGCACAAAACGCCTTAGCAAATCTTTATAATACCACAATTCCTGAAGGTTCCAGTGAAACCACCCACTATGAGCCTTTATCTTCCATTGCCATTCGGATTTGTTCTGCAATAATGTTGTTTTGAAGTTAACTATCTAACAACAATGTACGGTTTTGTAATTGTTTTTGTTCGGGCGATTGAAATAACAGCTGCTCATCAATCATATCCAGCACTTTATAGTCAAGTTTACTATCAAATTTTCTTGCGAAGAACTTGTTGGAGCTTTTTAGCATTTCAAAATCTTGCACCGTAAGTATTTTGGGCCGGGTGCCGCCCAGTGACCTATCTATGAGGTGAAAATTTTCATTGACAATAGTCTTCCTCAACGGCGAATTCATAAGTATGGTATTCATTAAAAATTCGTCAGACCCCCAGGTATATTTATAAAACTGCCAATGTTCATCGTTTTTATTTAAAGTCTTTATAATATACTTCGCAGCACTAATATTCATTGTCCAGTAGGCGCTGTGCGGTCCCCCAAATAAGTTAACCTGCAATGGAAATTTCCGCTCTGGCAAAACTTTAGAAATTAATTTCCCTAATCTAAACTTGCCTTTAAATCGATAATCTACCAAATGGTAGTTGCTAAACCGCCTTGTAGCATGGCTCCACCAATCAGAAGGAGCAGATTCAGACATCATAAAACTCACACCTTTGTTTTTACATAAAAAGTCGTGTATAAAGTCTGCTGTTTTGATTGGATAATCCTGCCCACTGAGGAGATTAATAAATTCATAAGGTTTGCCGCTTTCTACAATTTCCGTCATGGAGTTTAGGGTAGCTTCCAGTTGACTAAACCCCGCCCACTGAACCAATTTTCTGCTTTTAACGAAAGTGACATTAGGTAATTTAGCAAGGTATTCATATGGACCGATGTCCACTTTTTTATCCAGGTGAAGATAAAAATCAAACTCTGCATGATACAACGCCTTTAGTAGACGTTCGATTGCTGCAGGGCCTTCATGAAAAATTATAATAAACGCAATTTTCATATTAACGAAAAAGGGTAATGAGAAAAAATAGCCACAGCAGTTTATCAATCAATAAGCTTGCCATTGACTCTTTTATAAATTTTGAATTTTGTTATGCCAGCTTGTAGTCACACCAGTGAGGGACTCAATAATATTAATCAACCGCTATTTAGATTAATAACGATTATTTTATGCGACCGGTTTCAGCAGATTAAATTACTATAATTCTGGAATCAGGAATTACGGTAAACAGTAACCGGGTTAAATCTTCAAAAGGTTTAACCAGCAGCCGCTTCAAAATCAATAAACCTGACGGCATATCTAATGGGTTTTAAACTACTACATCCGGAAAATAATACCTAGTTTTTTATAACCTAAAAATCACAATAGTATTGGGTGCATTTAAATTTCTATTTTACCATTTTTACATTTTGAATACTATTGGCGTGGTGTATAAATTTCGCTACTCAGATTTCTCCTGCAGCCGGTTTTAACTCGTTTTTTGGACATTGGACGAACTTTTAATCCAACTCTAAGATTTTATGCGCAAGTGCTCGAACACATATGTGTAGTCGATCTATGATCTACAAATCAGGATGGAAAATTTTTTACTGCAAGAAGCTATTAGCCAACCTGGATAAAATCATGTTAAGTGCTTCCTCATCGGTAAAAAGCTTACCTGCTGCGGTTAACTGACCCTTAAATCTGGTAAAAGTTAGTCCATATAAAAAATGAGAGGTAAAACTGCCAACTCATACCTTAGGAGTTAAAAGTGAATTTCAGAAAGCCACTTCCTAAATTTGCGCCACTGTATGTACAACCAAGCCAGACAAACTTTAAAATTAGCCTTCCCCATTATTTTGGGGGAATTAGCCCAAATGGCCTTGCATGTAATAGATACCGCCATGGTAGGGGCTGTGGATTATAAGCAACTGGCCGCAGCAGCATTGGTGGTAAGTGTGATGAATATACCTTTTGTGTTCGGTATCGGAATTACCATTGCCGTGTCGCAAATGGTGAGTATGGCACATGGTAAAGCTGATGATGGAAGGGTGAGTCATTATTTGTACAATGGGTTTTGGCTGTGCTTGTTTACTGCGGTTGTTATTACGCTTATATTACTCGCCAATACACAGATTTTATTTCAGCTTAACCAAGATGCAGCAGTTGCCACTTTAGCACTACCCTACATGAAGCTGATGAGTTGGAGTGTAATTCCGATGATCCTGTTTTTGACCCTCAAAAGTTTTGCAGATGGTTTAGAACTTACCAGAACTGCCATGCTGCTCTCCCTGCTTGCCTTGCCGGTAAACATATTTTTGAACTGGTTGCTTATTTATGGCAACTGGGGCTTTCCCCGTTTAGAATTAGTTGGTGCGGGCTGGGGCACTCTAGTTACCAGAATCCTAATTTTTTTGATACTGTTGTTGGTTATCAATTACCACCATAAGTTTAATAAATACATTGCCCTACGTAAGGAGCAATGGAAGTTTCGCTGGCAGGCGCAGCGGGAGCTTCTTCATATTGGCATCCCCAGCAGCTTTCAAATTACCCTGGAAGCTGGTGCGTTTGCCATTTCCGGAATCATTATAGGAACCATTGGTGCCGTGGAGCTTGCGGCGCATCAAATTGCCTTAAGTCTGGCGTCTATAACTTTTATGGCGAGTATGGGTTTAAGCCAGGCCGGAGCCATTCGTGCCAGCAATGCCAACGGCCGAAAAGATAACGTAGCCATTAAATTAATTGGAAAAGGCACTTTAATAATGGCCTTAATCTACGGCACTGCATGCGCACTATTGTTTGTCTTATTCCGCAAACAACTCCCACTTATATTTAATGATAATGAGCAGGTGATTGCCTTGGCTGCGTACCTTTTATTATTTGCGGCCTTGTTTCAAATATCTGATAGTGTGCAGGTAGTTAGCGCAGGATTGCTGAGAGGTGTAAAAGATGTAAAAGTGCCTACCTTTTTTGTAGCCATTGCCTACTGGGTTATTGGGATACCTGTGGGTTACCTGCTTGCTTTTTATTTTAAAATGGGTGCAGCGGGCATTTGGATGGGGTTTATTATCGGGCTTAGTTGCAGTGCTATTTTCTTGAGTTTGCGTTTTAAAAAAATTACGGAAAATGTAACCTAGTTTTTAAATACAACCAGCAAATACATATGGGTTGAACTCTCGCCTTTCACTACTCTTCAAAATAGCTCTACAATCTCCAAGGCCTCAATGGCGGTGCAATTATTAAAGATTTCATTTTCTCAAATTTATGGCCACAAAAAAAGGGAGCAGGTAGATTTACCTGCTCCCTTTTTAATGATCTGTAGTATGCTAAGACCTAGTTTTTAATAATTTTCTGATTGTCAATCACCATGCCGTCTTTTAAAAGCTGGAAAACATAGATACCCCTGGTCAAATTACTCAGGCCATTTAGCTGTAGGTTATTATTTCCTGTGCTAATGTTAGCTTTTGATGAAATCACTGTCTGTCCGTTTACGTTCAACAGGCGTATTTCCGCCTTGCCATTGCTGGTGGTATTGAATTGAACATTGATCTTTTCTACAAAAGGATTGGGCGACACCGTCATTTTTGCTACATCCGAAGCCGAAGATCTTAGTCCCAAAGCTACCACGGTGCTGTAGTTATGTTTGCCATCCTTATCCATTTGCTTTAACCTGTAGTAAGCATAACTTTTTCCTTGCAGCTCTGCAGAATTGTCCTTAAACTTATAAAACCTTGCACCATTGTCTGCAGCGAAACCGTCTAAAACCAAGCCAACTGTTTTATAAGTAGTTCCGTCAAAAGAACGCTCCACTTCAAAATAAGACGAGTTAATTTCAGTAGCTGTCTTCCAATCCAGAAACACAGTTTTATCTGCCAGCCTACCGGTAAATGAAGTGTAAGTTACAGGCAGCATAATTACATCTGGCATAGATATTTGCTGAAAAAAACCGCAACTAAACCTGTCTTGCACCACAAAATTTGCATCGGTAACATTACCAATACGTACCTCCTCTATTTCCCTTATGTTTTTGTACCTGTAATTTATGTTGGTTATCCAGGCAGAGGTATCAAGCCCAACATAGTTAGCGTAAGTTCCTACAGCTTTCAACATTTTGTCAGATCCGCTTCCGGTTTCGGTAAGGGTAAGTATTGAAATGTTTGCAACGGTATAGCTGTCGTAGCCTCTTGCAGCAACAAACTCCCTTACGTGCTGGCCATCGCCATCTACATCAATGAATGATAATTGCGCACAATCATACTTATGGTCAGAATTGTCGGATTGGTTGTAAAATTTTATCGAGAAACTAATGTAGGACTCACTTACACCCTGAACTTCTGGCGTTTTTACTACCGGCTGCCATGCATTGGCATATCCAAAAGTAACATCGTCAATAGTTGTCAGCGTTGCGCCTCCAACAACTGCAGTAATGGTGACGTGGGCGTACACCCCTGGTGTTACCTCATTGAAACGATAGGTTGCACCTACTTGCCCGGCGGTACCAGCGGTTAACACGGCATCTCTCCAAATCATTGATGGAGCTATGCATTGGGATTTTGCAGTAAAAAGTTGAAGAGAGAGTAACAAAGTGGCAAATAGCATTTTGCCTACGAATGTAGAATTACGTTTCATTTTCTTGTGATTAGAGGTTTCTTAAAACTAACTTGGAAATTCTGCAGAAATCATTTTTGGGTTTCAGGCAAAAACTGATAATGCATTTAAGGAGATTGGTGGTTTTGATTTGAAAATCAGGATAACCGAGGTATCGTCATTTCTGATTTCAACACAAACATATTATCAAACGTTTAAACTACCTAATTTTTAGTAGTAATTTTACTACATTTCGATGTGGTTTACCGTAATTCCTAATTTAGTGAAAACCCCCTATCCTCCGCAAGCAGGATAATTAGAAAATTTCTAACGTATTGATATTATCCCTAAATATTCACCCGATATATTGCATTAAAGCCGCCAAAATCATTGAACTTTAAAGACTTCTTTAAGCATATATTCGACGAATGGACGTTTTTTATCGACGAAATGAGCGGTAAGTTCCGTCCTATTAAATAAAAAGAGCTTATGATCTTATCATAAGCTCTGCAATTTGGTTGGGACATTTACTTATTGCCGGAAAATCTTATATACATCCTTCTGAATTTTTTCAAATTCTGTTTCTATCAATACAATTGACCCCTCTTTACTAGCCGAAAGGGGCTCCAGGGCAAAGGCAAGCTCCATGTAAAGATCGCTTAGGCGGCGGCGGTACTTAAACTCATCAAAGAAAACGGTTTTCCTTTTCAGTTCTAATATTTCATATCGCATACTGTCCAATTCATCGTGGGTCTTTTGCTGTGCAGCAGTGCGGGTTGATAATTTCTTGAGGCTGGCAATGGTATTATCCATAGAGTCTACAAGCAGGGCGAGCTTTTCATGTAACCCATGCAAGCGCATGGTTTGCTGATTAAGCTTTTGCATGTTCTTTGCAGAAAAACCTTTAGCATCATTGGCGGTAATATTTATAAACTGTTCATAACTTTTACCGTTTGCTTTTAAGATCACTTTATATTTTCCTACGGGAACTTTGGGCCCCAATACGCCGGAATAAAAAACACTTGAGCTAGCTACAAAACCACCGACAGCCACTTTGGGTGGATTGCTGTTAAGTGGCCAATATACTTTATTAAGCCCCTTGTTGTTACTGCCGTTGATGTCTTTCATCTTTTTATTATTGGCATCATACACTTCCAACTTCACCACATCATTGCCTTTTTGCTTAAGATAATAATTAAAAGTTGGGGCAATTACTTTACCGGCTTCCGTCCACCCTGATATATTTTCCCCGGTGGTTGGCGCCTGCGGTGCAAGATCATATTTAAAGTCTGCGCTCGGAAAAAATAAAACATCTGAATTAGCGTCTGCCTTTACCAACTCACGCAGTGGTTGTAAATCGTCTGCCACATAAATACCGCGGCCGTGAGAAGCCACCAGCAGATCTCCGGTTACAGGGTGTATTTGTATGTCTCTTACAAGGTTATACCATGGCATATTTTGATACTTGCTCCGCATCCAGGTTGCGCCCGCATCTAATGAAATG
>JBKJKD010000225.1:0-19511 GCA_046597635.1 Ferruginibacter sp.
CCTTCCAGGAAGCCATCTGCTTCAAATCCTTTTTGTAGTATGGTGTCTAAAAGCAATAGTGCGTCACTCAGTTGCTGACCGTGCAGGTGTTCCAGCAATTTAAAAAAGTAATCTTCATCTAATATATTCAGATGCTCCAGTGTATTGGCGTAGGTAAGTTTACCATCTGTAAAGCTTACAATTTTATCAAGGATACTCAGGGAATCCCGCATGCAACCCTCGCTCTTTTGAGCTATCACATGCAAGGCCGCTTTTTCTGCCTTGATGTGTTCTTTTTCGCATATTTCCTGCAGGTGAACAATGGTATCGTTGGTGGTAATGCGCTTAAAGTCAAATATCTGGCAGCGGCTGAGTATGGTGGGTAAAATTTTATGCTTTTCTGTAGTAGCCAAAATGAAGATGGCATAAGGCGGTGGTTCTTCCAATGTTTTTAAAAAAGCATTGAAGGCCGATGAACTGAGCATATGAACCTCATCCACAATATAGACCTTATACCGGCCAGCCTGCGGCGCAAACCGCACCTGCTCTACCAGCGATCTGATATCGTCTACTGAATTGTTACTGGCAGCATCCAATTCATGAATGTTCAGGGATGTACCGGCATCGAACGATACGCAACTGTTACACTCATTGCAGGCTTCTCCTTCTGGAGTTCTTGTTTCACAATTGATGGTTTTGGCTAGTATGCGGGCACAGGTTGTTTTACCCACACCTCTCGGGCCACAAAATAAAAAAGCATGTGCCAACTGGTTGTTGTTGATTGCATTTTTTAGTGTAGTGGTAATGTGAGCCTGCCCCACCACAGTGCTAAAATTCTGTGGCCGGTATTTCCTTGCAGAAACAATGAATTTATCCATAAAAAATTAGTCAACGGGCCAGATTGTCCATTCAATAGGCCGTATTTCAAAGATACGGCTAGTTTAAAAAAGGGTGGCGTTTAAATTCTTTATTGCGGTCAAACAAATAACGATAGGTACTTAGGTTTCTACTGCGGGATACCTCGCCGAGGCTATTGGCAATGTTGAGCATTTTTGGGTTGAAATCTCCGATCCATTGCATTTCGTATTCCGTATAAGGGGAGGCATCAGACTGCACGTAGTTGGCCATTTCGCCAATAATGTAGGCATCAATACCCTTGCCCTGCCATTCTGGAACAACACCAAAGACCAACCCTGAGAATTTCTTGTTCGGTTTAAATTGTTTCAACCAAAGAAACTGTAGTTTTTGCAGGAGGCCAAATTTGCCATTGAGATGTTTGAACCATTGGTTCAAGTCTGGCAAGTTTACAAACATTGCTATCGGGTCTGCATGGTGGTAGGCAAACATCACAATTTTTTCATCCATCACAGGTTTCATTTTTGTAAACAAAAGGTTCACCTGTTCTTTGCTCATTTGCTTTAAGCCGCCATGGCCGGCCCATGCTTTGTTATAGACCGTGGCAAAGTCGCCGGCAAATTTTTCTAAGTTTCTTTTGTTGATGTGGGCGGAGGAAAAATTTTTGTCGCTGGCTATGTGGTGATGCCGCTCCCACATTTTTGCCGAAAGGGGGGACTTTGGATCCATATCAAAACAAACCTGGTCGAAAAATATTTGAAAACCATAATTTTCAAATAGCGTAACGTAGTAAGGCGGGTTGTAGTTCATGCAATAAAGGGGCTCCTGAAAACCTTTGGTGACGAGGCCCCACCAACGGTCTCTTTCCCCAAAATTGATGGGCCCGTCCATAGCTTCCATTCCATGCTGCTGTAACCAGTCTTTGGCGGTGTCCAACAATAAATTAGCGGCATCCTGGTCATCAATACATTCAAAAAAGCCAATACCTCCCACTTTTACATCGTCTCCTTTATTTTTATATTTATCATTTACAAATGCTGCAATGCGGCCAACAGGTTGGCCTGCGTTATTGTTGAGTATCCAACGTACGGCTTTGCCAAACCTAAAGGCCTTATTCTTTTTTGGGTCAAAAACATCTGCTACGTCTTTATCTAACGGACGAATCCAGTTGGGATCATTTTTATAAATAGCTGAGGGAAGATCAAGAAAAAAGCGGGCTGAGCTTTCGTCGTCTACCAGAGAGATTTGCATGGGCTTAAATTAATGATTGCAGGTAAAAATGAAAAGCAACAAGGGTTATAGTTCTTTCCTTAGCTCATTGGCAGTTTTGCTGCTTCCGTCGTGGCTCCATCCGGGAGGCATAAAAATGTAGCGCAACCTGTTTGCAAAAGAAGTCTTTTTCCTTAGGTCTTTGCCCAGGTTTTGCCACTCATGAAAAATCACTTTACCTGGGTGGTTGTTTCTATCTGGCTGGTGCACCAGGCCATAACGTACGGGCTCAGTTGGCAATTCTTCCTGAAACGTACCAAAAATTTTATCCCAGATGATCAGGCACATGCCCATGTTTTTGTCGAGGTAGCGTACATTGCTGGCGTGGTGCACCCGATGGTGGCTGGGGCTTACAAACAAAGCTTCAAACCAGCCTGGCATTTTATGGATGTATTTAGTGTGCACCAGTATACCATAGGTTTGCGTGATAGAATACATAAACACAATGTCCAGCGGGTGAAACCCCATGAGAGCAATGGGTATAAAATATACAAATCGATAAACAGGCTGAAATACGGAAGAGCGGAAGCCAGTAGTGAGATTGAATTCTTCTGAAGAATGGTGCGTAACATGTACGGCCCAAAAGAGCCTGCAATAGTGATCTATCCGGTGTTCGAAATAGAACGCAATATCTTCCAATAAAAATAGGAGAATCCAATAGAGGTATACATTTTCTACCACGAAAAAATGTTGCTGATAACACCATGCTAGTACACTCACATAAAAAAGCGTTCGAAGCAGGAGGTCAAGAGCACCATTGGTAAGGGTAAGATAAACGTTTTGCAGGGTGTCTTTAAGCGTATAATATTTGTGCCCTTTCCAGTTACTCAATATTATTTCTCCACCAATGAGTAATGCATAAAGCGGAACAGACATTAATAAAAACCATGTTTCTCTTGATGACTGCATGATGCTAATATAATGTTGTGATGGTAGTGAAATTTAGGAAGTGGAATTATTCACGCTCCCAGCCGCCCCTGCAGAATTGATGGATTTTTAGACAACCATAATTTCTTTTTCCTTGGCGGCAAGATGTTTTTCTACGAAAGCAATATGCTTATCTGTCATCACCTGTGCTGCTGCTTCGGCATCTTTTGCTGCATCTTCACTCAGCCCGTCTTTTTGCAATTTCTTGATATCTTCTATTGCCTCCCGGCGGATATTTCGGATAGAAACTTTTGCATTTTCTCCCTCCACATTGCACCTTTTTACGAGTTCTTTTCTTCTCTCCTCTGTTAAAGGCGGCAAAAACAGGCGGATGATGTTTCCATCATTTTGTGGATTGATTCCAATATTAGCAGCAATGATGGCTCTTTCTATCACCTGAAGCATATTTTTTTCCCATGGCTGCACAGAAATTGTTCTGGCATCCATAGCTGTAATATTTGCTACCTGGCTAATAGCCGTAGGCGCTCCGTAGTAATCTGCCATAATACCATCCAACATGTTTGGATTGGCCTTTCCAGCACGAATTTTTACCAATTCTGCTTCCAGGTGATTAATGGCCTTTTGCATGGTTTGCGAGGCATCTTCCAGTACAATTTCTAAATCTTCTGACATAATATAAATAGTTGGCGCAAATTTATAGAAATCTACTGTTATACAGTTAAGATTAACGAAATACCCTAATTGTGAAAAGTAAAGAATTATTCTGCCTCAACAGATTCTGGAACAAGGGTTAACACTTTGTGCCTTTTGATGATTCCCTGTTCTTTTTTATGCTCTACAAACTGAGAACGGGTTTTATTACGCAGATAATAAATGATACCGGTTAAGCTGCCTGCAGTTGCCAGCAAAATGCCTATAACAACAGTAGTTCCCATACTCCTTAAGGAGTAAGCCAGTACAATGAACCCAATATTGGCAGCCACGCAGGTAAGGGTTACCTGCTTATGGTTGAATCCCAGGTCTAATAAAAAATGGTGGACATGATTTCGATCGGGGCTAAATGGTGAGCGACGATCCAGTATGCGGAGGCCGAACACACGCAACGTATCGAACAATGGAATAATGAGTATTGCAAAGCCGATGGCAGGTGCTGCATCTAAGGCTAAGTCCCCACCTGTGGAACCTGCTACGTTTATAAATTTTATAACTAATATGGAGTTGATGAGTCCCAAAAGAAGAGAACCCGTATCGCCCATAAAAATCTTAGCCGGAGAAAAATTGTAAATCAAGAAGCTTAGAAGGCCGCCTGCCAGTGAAAAAGCCATAACCGAAAACCCTATTTCGCCTATAAAATAAAAGTAAGTGCCAAAAACTACGGTGGTGATGATTCCTAAACTACCAGCGAGGCCATCTACCCCGTCAATGAGATTAAAAGAATTGGTAACAACTATAATGGTAAAAAGTGTGAGGACTATCCCTGCAAAATTTGGAATTTGGTTAATTCCCATAAAACCACCCATGTCGCTTATCTGAATTCCACCAAATTTTATGATGATCCATGCCGAAACTACCTGTCCGATAAATTTCTTGGTAGCAGATATCACTAAAATATCATCTTTGAGGCCTAAAAAGAATATAACTACACTTGCAGCAGCAAAAAACTGGAGTTGGCCGGCTACAGCCGGTGGCGTACAAATAAGACAAGCTATAATAAAACCACCAAAAATGCCTAAACCCCCAAGCGTAGGTATGACCGTTTTATGAACTTTACGCTCATCCGGCTCATCAAACAGCTTTTTTACCTTTGCAACCTGAATGATTACTGGTATAGAGAAAAAGGTGATGATGAAGGCCAATGCGGTACTTAGTAAAATATTATCCATGCAACAGGTTTAAATAAAGCCGGGGGATGTACAAATGTATTAAATATGTTTTGTAGAAAGAATTTAAATCATGATTTATTGACTGTTTCTCAATTAATGTCAAAGGTCATGCAAATCCTTTGCCTAATAACGCAGGCACGATTAACTTATTATTATTGTTGGGCATACGCAGCAATAATTTTCTTTTGGAGGTGTAAAGTTTTGAAGTAGGTTTGCATCCACGACACCGATTTACTAAAAAAATAACTGGCATGAATAAACTAAAAGATACCGCTTCACAAATAAGGAGAGACATAGTGCGCATGGTCCATGGAGTGCAAAGTGGGCATCCAGGAGGTTCACTTGGATGTACCGATTTTTTCACAGCACTTTACTTTGAAGTGATGAATCACAATCCCAGTTTTACAATGGATGGCAAAGGAGAAGATCTTTTTTTTCTAAGTAATGGGCATATTTCTCCCGTATTTTACAGCAGTCTTGCTCGTAGTGGGTATTTTCCGGTAGCCGAGTTAGCTACTTTTAGAAAGTTAAACAGCCGATTGCAAGGCCATCCTACCACACATGAGCACCTGCCCGGTGTAAGGATAGCTAGCGGGTCACTTGGCCAGGGTATGAGCGTGGCAATAGGGGCTGCCACAGCAAAAAAACTCAACAAAGACGAAAGTATTGTTTATTCATTACATGGAGACGGTGAGTTGGATGAAGGACAAAACTGGGAAGCCATCATGTTTGCTGCCCATAAAAAAGTAGACAACCTAATAGCCACCATAGACTATAACGGTCAACAAATAGACGGGCCTACAGATAAAGTAATGAACCTTGGCAACCTGAAAGCTAAATTCGAAGCCTTTGGTTGGACCACGATGGAAATGGATGGGAATGATATGGATGCTGTTGTGGCCGGATTGAAGCAGGCAAAAGGTTTGCTTGGAAACGGAAAGCCCGTGGTTATCCTGATGAAAACAATTATGGGCAAGGGAATTGACTTTATGGAAGGGACCCACGAATGGCATGGGATAGCTCCCAACGATGAGCAATTAAAAACGGCCTTGGCACAATTACCAGAAACGCTTGGGGACTATTAATAGCAATCTCTTATTTTAAATATTTTAAAGCAGCATATGTTCATGCTGCTTTTTTTAAAATCTAGAAATATTTACCGAAGAGATATTGACTGCCGGGATGCCTTGATTGCTGGTACCAAAGATGCCAGCAGGGCAATAGCTGCGGCAGTCCCTGCTACCAATATAAAATCTGATGCAACCAACTTTACCGGAAAGTAATCTATAAGAAAGGATCCCCCTTGCAATTTTACCAGCTTAAATTTTACTTGCAGCAGGCAAATGATCACTGCAAGCAAAATACCACCTGCAGCCCCAATGAACCCAAGTAGTAATCCCTCACTTAAGAATATTTTCTGAATCAGTGCCTGGTTTCCTCCCATGCTTTGAAGAATACTAATATCTTTCTTCTTCTCCAGCACCAGCATGGTAAGAGCACTCACCATATTAAAGGCAGCTATCACAAGGATTAGGGTAAGCACCGCATAAATGGCCCATTTTTCCATCCGCATGGTATTGTAAAGGCTCATGTTTTGTTGAAACCGGGTTTGCACCATATAGCTTTCACCTATTGTTTCCTGCAGTTTTTCCTGGCTGTTCTCTATATCCTCCCCCAATTTCAGTTTTATTTCAGCAGACGTAAACTCATTCGGTACCATACCCATTTGTTGTTTGATAAAATCTACATTGGTGATAGCATAGTTGTTATCAAAGTCTTGTTGTATGGCAAAAACACTGGTGGCAATGGCGTTGCCCTCACTAATAGAAGCCGTAGGGTCGGAACTACTGCTATTTTTTTTGGGTAAAATTATGGTAAGTTGTTCGGGAGCAAATGCTGCATTAACGCTAATGCCGGCTGCATTTTGCAAGCCATATCCTACCACCAGTTCTGGGCTGTCTGCTGTACCAGTTTCGAAAATCCCGTTGGTAATCTTTCCGGCTACGCCACTTACATCCTGATAATGATCATCCACTCCTTTTAAATTGATCACCGTTTGCGATTCGCCATTTTGCAAAAGTGCTTTTTCCTGCACGATCATGGCCATATCCTGTAGGTAAGGTTGCTGCCGAATTTGCGCTAGTTGGGTAGCGGTAATCAGGAAAGTCTTTCCATCTTTTGGCACTATTCTCAGGTCTGTATAAAATGAAGAGTAAAGAGATTTTACCAGGTCTTCAAAACCGTTGAATACACTTAATACCAAAACCTGGCAACAAGTAGCAAAGGCAATTACCGCCGTAGTTACCCAGGCAATGATGTTGATGGCGTTGGCCGATTTTTTTGCTTTAAAATATCTCCAGGCAAAGGTTAGATACATGGAAAGTGAGAAAGGGTGAAAGGTGAAAGTAAATGCTGGAGCTTGCCTCCTGGATAATCACGAGAAGAGGATTTGACAGTCTCTGCTAGTCTGCTTTTGGTTGTTCCTGGCTATTTCCCGGACTGTCTTTTTTGATGTCTTTAAAAAGTTGTTCCATCTTATCTACATATTCAAGTGTATCATCAATATAAAAACTTAACTGGGGCATGCTGCGAAGTTGGTGACGTACCCGTGCTGTTAATTCTTTTTTTATTTCCCAGGCTTTTTCTTCTATAATCTTAAGTGCAGCAATGGGGTCGGCAACTTTAAAAAAGCTGAGGTATACCCTGGCTTCAAATAAATCGGGGGTAATTTTTACAGATGCAATAGACACCATTCCCCCATTTATCATAGAAAGACCAAGGCGTTGAAAAATTTCATTTAAGTCTTTTTCCAGCACCGCTGCCACTTGCTTTTGTCTTTTACCTTCTAACATATGTTTGCACTTTTAATCGTTGTAAAATTACTTACTTTGTAGGTTTATCAGGCTTTTATCTTTTATAGCGATACATGAAGAGTTTAAAAACAATTTTTAAATATATAAAGAATTACCCCGGCCTTGTAGCAGCCTATTTTAGTTTTAATATCCTTTCTGCCATTTTTGGCCTGGTATCCTTAGGCATGTTAAGTCCATTCCTGATGGTGATCTTTAAACAGGAAGATACTTTCAAAAAAGTGACTGGAAATTCCTCTGGAGCCTTGAACATGCTAGATACGCTGAAAGAAAAATTGCACGGTTTAATGCAGACACCTGGGGGAAGTTCAAAGGCTTTACTCCTGCTCTGCCTCATTATTTTCTTAGCCATTATTTTAAAAAATCTGTTCACTTACCTGAGTATGTATTTTTTAAACCCGATTCGTAACAGGATCCTCAACGATATGCGTCGCAATATGTATGAAAAAATATTGAAACTCCCGGTGGGCTTTTTTAGCGAGCAGCGCAAAGGGGATGTAATGAGCAAACTCTCCAACGACCTTGCGGATGTAGAAGGTTCTACCATCAGCGTGATGGAAAGTATTTTCAGAGAACCAATCGTAGTTATTTTTTCCCTCGTATGGTTGGTGGTACTAAGTCCACAACTCACCCTTTTCCTTCTTGTCTTTTTACCAGTGGCGGGTTTTGTTTTGGGTAGAATAGGGCGTTCTCTGAAAAAACAAAACGTAGCAGTGCTGCAGCAGTTTGGCTCTATCTTTTCCACTATCGAAGAAACCCTTGGTGGCATCCGCATCATCAAGGCATTTAATGCCGAGGCTAAGATTCAAAAGAAGTTCAATACCGAAAATGAAAATCTATTTCATTTAAAAAACAGGGCTAACAGGCGGCGTGATCTTGCCTCACCTGTTTCTGAGGCCATGGGTGTAACTGCTGTGCTTTGTATCTTATATTATGGTGGGCGGCTTGTGCTGGCCAACGATGCTTCTATGTCTCTCAATGCGGGCGATTTCATTTCATACATCGCAATCTTCTCCCAAATGATACAGCCCTTAAAAGCTTTGAGCAACGCCTCTTACAATGTGCAAAAAGGCTCTGCCAGTATAGAAAGGATTGAAAGTCTTATCAACGAAAATGTGGAGATCCAGGAAATTACTAATCCCAAAATATTAAAGGAATTTACAACCGCAATAGAACTAAGGAATGTAAGTTTTGGTTACGATGATCAGCAAATTCTTAAGAATATCAACCTTACTATTAGAAAAGGACAGACCATTGCATTAGTGGGGAGCAGTGGTGCCGGTAAAAGTACACTAGCCGATCTTATCCCACGGTTTATAGATGCCGGGAAAGGGGAAGTACTGATTGATGGCATCAACATAAAGGAATATTCTCTTCATAGTGTGCGCAGCCAGATGGGAATTGTAACACAAGAAGCAATTTTATTCAACGACACTATTGGCAACAACATTGCGCTTGGCCTAGAGAACGCAGCAATCGACCACATTGAACAGGCAGCCAAAATTGCCAATGCGCATGCGTTTATCATAAAAAAGGAGGATGGATACAGTAGCAACGTAGGCGATAGAGGCATGAAGTTGAGCGGGGGCGAAAGGCAGCGACTGACCATAGCCAGGGCTGTTTTGAAAAATCCTCCCATTCTTATTTTGGATGAAGCCACCTCTTCTTTAGATACCGAAAGTGAGCGCCTCGTGCAAGATGCTATCAACAACCTGATGAGCCACCGAACTTCCATCGTAATTGCACACAGGCTCAGTACCATCAGGCACGCAGACGAAATTATTGTGTTGAAAAAAGGAGAGATCGTAGAACGGGGAACACATGAAAGCCTGCTTGCCCATGATGGCTTCTATAAAAAGCTGGTAGATATGCAGGAAGTAAAGTAGTTCAATGGTCAAAGGTCAATGGTCAAAGGTCAATGGTCAAAGTTCAATGGTCAATGGTCAATGGTCAATGGTCAATGGTCAATGGTCAATGGTCAATGGTCAATAATTTTGGTTTCCAAAGATAGAAGATCAGTAAAACTGTAGCATCATAAAAAATGGAGAATCGCTTTCGCAATTCTCCATTTTCAATTATTCAATTGTCAACTATCTCTGACCCATTTTTGCTTCTATGCTAAGGGTGGCGTGTGGTACTGCTCTCAACCTTGCCTTGTCTATAAGCTTACCGGTTACACGGCAAATACCGTATGTTTTGTTTTCAATGCGCATCAATGCTTTCTCCAGGTGATCGATGAAAGTGATCTGTCGGCTGGCCATTTGGCTCAACTGCTCTCTCTCCATACTAAGACTTCCATCTTCCATGGTCATGTAACGGTTGTCGCCCTCATCTCCGCCCATATCATCTTTGCGGGTAATGAGGCCTTGTAGATAAGACAGTTCTTTTTTGGCTGCGCCCAACTTGCGTTGAATCAATTCACGGAACTCTGTCAAATCAGAGTCACTGTATCTCACAATTGAAGCACCGGGGTCGTTAATGGGCTGATCTAAAACCGATTTCGTAAAATCTGGCTGGTATTTACGAGCTGTCTTTGTGTTTGTTTTTGGAATTACAACTGCTTTAGCAGGTGCTGTCTTGGTATTTTTACCTGCAGCTTTAGGAATGTCTGCGGGTTTTGCTACCACTTTCTCAGTGGGCTTTTTATCTTCCATTTTTTTTGCCATAGGTAGGGGCACAGGTTTTACAACCGGTGGAGTTTTTTTGGCAACTGCAATAACAGCTGCGGGTTTCGAATTTTTTACGGGGGCGGCTGCCTTTTTCGGTGCCACTTTTACGATTGGTTTCGTGGCTACTTTCGGTGTTGGTTTTGCTACTACTTTTTTAGCGGCCACCTTAGCAAGCGGTTTCGCTTTCACTGCAGGCTTAGCTGCTGGTTTTGACACCGGCTTTGAAACAGCTTTTTTTGCAACTGGTTTTGCTACTACTTTTTTATTAGGAGCTGGCTTAACGGCTTTTTTGGCAGCAGGCTTCGGCTGGGACTTTGCTGATACTGCTTTTTTTACATTGGTAGCTGCAGGTGCTTTTTTGCTTGCTGGCTTTTTTGCCGCGGGTACTGCAGCTTTTTTTTTGGTTGCCATCGTTTTTTAGCTTGTTTTAAGGTTCACTATTAAAGAAGTATTATTTACCTCAATGCTGGTTCCCACGGTATTAGTAACAAATTCAAGAGAATCTGCCAAAATTTCGCGGCAAATATAATCTTTAAATTCAATTAATGAGGGTTGAAGGTCAGCATTTTCTGTAATCGTTACGGATATTCTATCAGTTAATTCTAAACCAGTTTCCTTTCGCAAAGTCTGAATACGGTTTACAAGCTCTCTGGCATTACCTTCTGCCTTCAAAGTCGGGGATATGGTTACATCAAGGGCAACGGTTAAGAGTCCTTTACCTGCAATCTCGTATCCCGGTATCTCATCCGTAATAATTTCAAGGTCTTCAGGGCCGATAATAAGTGGCTCCTCGCCCTTGGTTACAGCTTCTGCGTTGAGCACATATTCTCCCTGCAGCACTTTTTCAATCATGCTGTCATCAAATTTTTCAATTTCCAACGCTGCCCATTTCATTTTGCCACCCAGTTTTTTGCCAAGCGTTTTGAAATTTGCCTTTGCCTTTTTTCTTATAAAGTCATTGTTAGGAGAAAGGATATCTATTTCTTTTATGTTGGTTTCGGCCTTTATAATATCTTCTACCAATTTGACATCATCTGCCATTTCGTTATCCATCGCCGGTATAAACACTTTTTGCAAAGGCTGCCTCACTTTGATATTTACCTTTTTGCGCAGCGATAATATGAGGGAAGATGCATCTTGCGCCAGTAGCATTCTTTTCTCCAGGGCTATGTTTATCACTGCTTCATCGGCTTTTGGAAAATAGGCATGATGTACAGAGCTATGCTCAAAGCGTACCGTCACCTCATTAAGATTGTTGTATAACCAGTCTGCAAAAAACGGTGCGATAGGAGCAATGAGTTTTACGACTGTTTCCAGGCATTCGTACAAAGTTTGGTAAGCACATATCTTATCGTGCTCATACTCGCCTTTCCAAAACCGGCGGCGGCAAAGCCTCACATACCAGTTGCTGAGTAACGAGTCTACAAATTCTTCTATAGCCCTGCCTGCTTGTGTCGGTTCGTAATTATCAAAACTTTCCTCAACCTTTTTTATAAGGCTGTTCAGGGAAGAAATGATCCATTGGTCAATTTCCGGCCTGTTCTTTAATGGAATATATGCTTCGCTAAATGTAAATCCATCTACGTTGGCATACAAAGCGAAAAATTGGTAGGTATTGTAAAGGGTGCCAAAAAATTTCCTTTGCACTTCTTTAATGCCTTCTTCATCAAACTTTAAACTATCCCAGGGGGATGCATTAGTAATAAGATACCAGCGGGTAGCATCTGCGCCATAGTTGTTGATGGTGGCGAAGGGGTCTACCACATTGCCGAGCCGCTTGCTCATTTTATTACCAGCCTTGTCCAGTACAAGACCGTTGCTTACTACGGTTTTGTAGGCCACACTGTCGAACAACAACACGCCCAGCGCATGTAATGTATAAAACCAACCTCTGGTCTGGTCTACGCCTTCGGCAATAAAATCTGCAGGAAAAGCAGATTTCTCTCCTACGCCGGCAAGCGGTGAATCGCTGGATTCGGCATGATACTTCCAAAAATTTTCGGTGCTCAATGGTCCGTGCTTGCCAGAAGATGCATCGGGTAAACCCCACTGTGCATAAGGCATGGCACCACTATCAAACCAAACATCTACAAGGTCTGAAACCCTTTTCATAGGCTGTCCGCTATCACTTACAAGAATGATGTCGTCTACATAAGGTTTGTGTAGATCTAGTATGCCTTCGTGCAAATAATGCGTGTTGGTATCGCCGCCCAAAACCTCAGCTGCATGCCTGATGGCTACATTCAGTTCTTCTATAGTGCCAATGCATTTTTGTTCTGCACCATCTTCGGTTTTCCAAATGGGTAGGGGTGTACCCCAAAAGCGGCTTCTGCTCAGGTTCCAATCCACCATATTCTCTAGCCAGTTTCCAAAGCGGCCCGTGCCGGTAGAAGTAGGTTTCCAATTGATGGTTTTATTCAATTCTACCATCCTATCCTTTACAGCAGTAGTTTTAATAAACCATGCATCTAAGGGATAATATATGATGGGTTTATCTGTACGCCAGCAATGCGGGTAGTTGTGTTCGTATTTTTCAACTTTAAAAGCCCGATTCTCTTTTTTCAATTTTACGCTGATGTCTACGTTTACATCTACATAATCGGGTTCATTTTTATAATCCTTTACGTAACGCCCGCCAAACTCTCCCACACCGTCAACAAACTTTCCTTGTTTATCTACAAGGGTAAGAATACCGAGATTATTTTTTTTGCCGACCTTATAATCATCCGCTCCAAAGGCGGGGGCGGTGTGCACAATGCCAGTGCCATCCTCAGTGGTCACAAAATCGCCAAGGATTATTTTAAAGGGGGTTGCTCCTGGGGTTATCTCCAATATTTTATCAAGTGTATTGGCTTCTGAAGGAAGTAGCTGCTCATAAGTAACTCCGTCTAAATCGCTTCCCTTAAAGTTATCTATGATTGCCCACGGTATGGTTTTATCACCCTCTTTGTAAGCTACGAAATCTCCGTTTTCGTTCTCAGGTTTGAAATATTTGCCAACCAGGGCCTTGGCTAATATTAAATTGTTGGGTAAATGTGTGTATGGGTTAAATGTTTTTACCAGCACATAATCAATTGCCGGGCCTACCGTTAACGCAAGGTTAGATGGTAATGTCCATGGGGTAGTGGTCCAAGCCATCACAAATACATCTCCATCAACATCTTCATTTTTTAATTTTTCATTTTTAAATATCTTAAACATGGCCACTATACTGGTGTCCTTCACATCTTTATAGGTACCAGGCTGGTTAAGTTCATGCGAGGACAAGCCTGTGCCTGCTGCAGGGGAATAAGGCTGAATGCTGACACTTTCGTATAGATAGCCCTTTTTATACAATTCACTGAGGCACCACCAAAGTGTCTCTATATAATCGCTTTCAAAAGTAACGTATGGGTTTTGAAGGTCTACCCAGTAGCCCATCTGCCGGGTGATGTCATCCCACTTATCCTTAAACCGCATCACTACTTCCCGGCATTTTTTATTGTAATCTTCTACCGAAATTTTTACGCCTATATCTTCTTTTGTAATTCCTAGTTCCTTTTCTACCCCCAATTCTACAGGTAAACCATGTGTATCCCATCCGCCTTTGCGTTTCACCTGAAAGCCTTGCATGGTTTTGTAGCGACAAACGAGATCTTTTAACGTTCTGGAAATAACATGATGAATGCCGGGCATACCATTGGCACTTGGTGGGCCTTCGTAAAATACAAATGGAGTGTTCCCTTCCCTAAGATTAACACTTTTTTCAAATGTTTGATAGTCAGTCCATTTTTGCAATATCTCATTGCCGATGGCCGATAAATTTAGCTGCTGATATTCCTTGTACCTCGATGCCATAAAAGATGTAAAACTTACTTTCCTGAAAATTGTGGGCAAAGGTAATGAAATTACTACTTGACATTTATCTGCGGTACAGTTATTGTTATATCATAATGTGTTGAGTTGATTAATGAGGATTGATGCTTAACAGCATAAATGCCTGGCAATCATGGTTAGGTTTTTCAGTTATCCACATATCGATCTCTTGGCATAAAATTGGAAATGGGTGGTCTTGCTAACATCATCCAATCTATTTTTAATTTAAATGTTAACGTATGAAAAACATCTTTTTGTCTTTAAGTGCAGTTTTGCTTTTAAGCTTTGCGTCGCTGGCGCAGAAGAGTAAAAAGTCTACCCCAAAAGTGAGTGTACCAGAAAACGTGAATGAGTCTTTTAAGGGCACATTTGCAAGCGTTGAAAAAAATAAGTGGAACAAAACTGTTATTGGTAATTATGAGGTTTCTTTTACCAACAGCGACAGTTTAACGCAGGTGGCAGAGTATAACGATGCTGCTGTGATGGTGAAGTCCAGGATAACGTATAACCTGGAAGCTTTGCCAGAGATTATTACTACTGCCGTACAAAAAAAGTATGCAGGAGCCACAGTAAAAGAGTGTGTTAAAATGGAAATTCCAGGTGTTGCACCTTATTACAAGGTGAAACTGGAAACAACGAGCAACGCAAAAAGAGAATTATTTATAAGTGAAGAAGGAGTGGTAGTAGAGTAAAGATTTTGCTGGTTTAGGGTTTTATTAGGGTAAAACGGGGGTATTCTTACTCCCGTTATTTTAAATTGTAAGTACTATTGAAGTAAATATAACAACCGTTTTAATTCCAATTTAATTTGTGATGAACCTCCAGAGAAGTGCGTTGCGAGGATTCTGAAAATTTGACAAGAAAACTTAGATAGTACCATAAAGGCAGCCACCCGGTTGCCTTTTTTTTGGCTTTCTACCTCCGTCAAACAATTTGTTTGTAGCCGCTTGCAGCCTGTCTAATATTACTTATTAGAGTTAATCCATTTGCGCAAAGGAAGAGTCCCCGAGAAGCATGGTACATATTCAATGCCGAGATTGAGAGAGCCGAAATGATGTAATTTGAAAATAGACCAGTTAGCCCCTGCCGAGTAGTAACTCACAGGGTTTAATTCCGGTATGCTTTTTAAAAGCAGTGCTAAAATGAGAGATAGAAGAATAGCCTAGCAACATAGAAACTTCTGTGACACTCAATCCTTTTTCGTACAACAAATACTTAGCATGTTCCATCCGCTGACCTTGATAAAAGTCGAATATGGTGGTACCAAATATTTCCTTGAATCCTTTTTTAAGATAACATTCATTGATGGCTACCTTACGACTCAGCGCCTTAATAGTAATTGGTTCGCCAATATGAAGCAAGAGGATTTCACGAGCCTTTAAAATCTTTTCCCGGTCTGCTTCGTTGGCAAGAAACTTACAGGTAAAAGCAGTTTCCGTTTTTTCGCCAAGCATACAGTCCATGCTATAAAGCAGCAAGATCTGAGTTTGCGCATTTATAAAGATGTTCTCTAAGGTATCGGTGTAATTATGGTTGAGAAGTGCCTCAATGGCCATGCGTGTTTTAGCGCAAAGCGGCAATATTTTAGAGAACGAGGATTTGTGTTTGAAGGCCAGCACATTGTCTGATAAACTAGCGGGCGAACTGTTGGCTTTTGCAAACTGCTGTAGGTAAGCAGGGGAAAAGCTAAAACTAACAACATCTACACTATCCACCTTTTCTACGCAGTTCTTGCTAGCATTCAAATTACAAAAATCACACTCAGACTGTTTTTTGCGGCAATAAACATTTCCTGAAACACAAAATTTCAACTCCAGATAGTTTTCTTTTGGGTTGTTTTTTTCTTGATGATATATTAGAACGCCGGTATCTTCAATGGCAAAAAGCGGATGTTTTCTAAACCGGTTAATGCTGTATTTAACGGAGCCGGGCACATGGCGCTCCACTTCCTGCAATACTTCCAGTTCTCCTTGCATAAAGGGTTGCTTGTGCGCTAAGGTTAATATGTCTAAAGCTTGGTGCATTGTTTATCTCCGCTGCAAAGATAGGCAGAGCAAACGGATAATTAAAATCGCTGTTTAAACAATGAAGTTAAAATTGCAAAATATGGCCTTTGCCCTGTGTGTACGGCAAGCTAGGTCTTTTGGATACTACTCCAGTAAAAGCCACACAATTCAGCCTCAGGATTAGAGCAACAAAATTTGGCTGGAGTGCGAATGAATAATGGCCGTTAATTTGCTTTTCATATCCCCAAATTTTGGGAAGAACTTGTTACAAATTCTATCCAAACAAAGCTTCAAAGAGAGCAGGTTAAACGATTGATTTTCGTTACATTTGCAGGAATGTGAATTTTCACATATCAAAAGCGTTTTTCAGCATTTATGAGCACAGAAACAGTCGTAGTTCCTACACCCGCCAATGCGGGTTACAGCGCAGATAGCATACAAGTTTTAGAGGGTTTAGAGGCGGTGCGTAAAAGGCCGGCCATGTATATTGGAGACATCAGCGTCAAAGGTCTGCATCACCTCGTTTATGAGGTGGTAGATAACTCTATCGATGAGGCCTTGGCCGGTTATTGCAAAAACATCATAGTAACCATTAATGAAGATAATTCCATTACTGTAAAGGATGACGGCCGTGGTATACCCACAGGGATGCATACAAAAGAAAATCGCAGTGCATTGGAGGTAGTAATGACCGTTTTGCACGCCGGTGGAAAGTTCGACAAGGGCTCTTACAAAGTATCGGGCGGGTTGCATGGTGTAGGTGTAAGTTGCGTGAACGCCTTGAGTACGATATTACACGTTACCGTGGAGCGGGAAGGTAAAATGTTTGAGCAGCAATATGCCACCGGTATTCCCCAATACCCAGTAAGAGAAATCGGCGTGAGCGATAGAACGGGAACAACCGTTCAATTTTGGCCCGACGGATCTATTTTTACCACTACAGAATACAATAAAGAAATATTGGAAGGTCGGCTTAGAGAGCTCGCATTTCTTAACAGAAAGCTTTCGATCGTACTGAATGATTTGCGAGAAATAGGTGACGATGGCAAAACTTACTCTAAGACTTTTTATAGCGAAGGCGGCATCGTAGAGTTTGTAGAAATGATTGATAAGAATGCAAATAGGGCAGCGCTGATACCGCAAACTATCTATTGCGACGGGCACGATGAGAAAAGTAACGTGGCCGTGGAAGTAGCGATGGTTTACAATGCAGGCTACCAGGAGAACATATTTAGTTACGTAAACAATATCAATACCATTGAAGGTGGTACGCATGTGGCCGGTTTTAGGCGTAGCATTACCCGTGTGTTTAAAAGCTATGGTGATAAGCAGGGTATGTTCGAAAAAGCCAAAGTGGCTATTGAGGGAGATGATTTTAGAGAAGGCATCAGTGCAATTATTTCTGTAAAAGTACCAGAGCCACAGTTTGAGGGACAGACCAAAACCAAACTAGGAAACAGTGAAGTAATGGGTATCGTGGATGTTACCTTGAGCCGTGTGTTGGAAGCGTACCTGGAAGAAAATCCAAAGGACGCTAAAACGATTATTCAAAAAGTTATACTTGCAGCACAGGCCAGGGCTGCCGCTAAGCGTGCCCGTGAAATGGTGCAACGTAAAAGTGTTTTAGTAGGAGGAGGTTTGCCGGGTAAACTCGCCGATTGCAGCGAAAAAGATCCTGGAATGTGTGAGTTGTTCCTGGTAGAGGGAGACTCGGCAGGGGGAACGGCCAAGCAGGGCCGTGACAGAAGCTTCCAGGCTATTTTACCCTTAAGAGGTAAAATTTTGAACGTGGAAAAAGCCATGGAGCATAAGATTTACGACAATGAGGAAATCCGCAACATGTTTACTGCTCTAGGTGTAAAAATTGGTACCGTAGACGACCCAAAAGCCTTGGATATTTCTAAACTGCGCTACCACAAGCTGATTATCATGACGGATGCGGATGTGGATGGTAGCCACATTGCCACTTTAATCATGACCTTTATATTCCGCTACATGAAGGCATTGGTAGAGCAAGGTTTCGTTTACATTGCTCAGCCACCACTGTACCTTGTAAAAAAGGGAAAGGAGCAGGAATATGCCTGGAACGACCTGGAACGCAAAGCATTGATCCAGCAATTTGGCCAGGGTAAAGATGAAAGTGTAAATACACAGCGTTATAAGGGTCTTGGGGAAATGAATGCAGAACAATTATGGGAAACTACTATGAATCCTAATACCCGTACCTTGAAGCAAGTAACACTTGATAGCGCAGCAGAAGCAGACCGTATATTTAGTATGCTGATGGGCGATGAAGTACCACCTAGACGTGAATTTATTGAAACGCATGCTAAATATGCCAAAATTGATGTCTAAATAACGATTCCAATTATAACTTTAAACATCAAAGGAGGACGGTTGTCCTCCTTTGATGTTTCCCTGCAACTAGTTATTGTATTATCAGTATTCAAACAACTCCCATTTCAAGTGTCCTTGGGCAAAGCGAGTCTTTAAAGGTGAAATCATGAAAATTTCCCAATTTTCGGCCTGGTGAAGGAATATTAATACAACGAGTATTTCAATCCTGTATATTTTTTTAAGTTACTTTAAATTAGGTACTTATAAATGTTTCATATGTATCATTAATAGAAACCTTCGGGTGTTCTTCTATGAGTATCCTATATGTACCGTGTAAGTTTCAGCACATTTTTTGGCAAAACCAATATTTTTAGTAGCTTGTAGTGTAAAGTTCAGGTAAGAACCCATATTCACTAATCATAAATTCTATTAAAATGAGTAACATGTTAACAGCTTATTGCATGAAAACAAAGGAAAAAAACGTTCCAATGCAGGATGCAGTAGTCACTAAAACATCTCGTGGTGGCTATATGGCCCAGGGCCACGACGGAAAAGGAAATAAAATGACAACCATGTTGGCTGAAGCCAAGGCTTTGCAAGCCATTAAAGACGGTGTAGCCACTAAAGGTTTTTAGTAATAACTTTTAAAAATAGAAAGCCATTCACTTAAAAACGAATGGCTTTTTTTATGCCCAAGGCAGCCAGCTTTAATGTGGTGATCCGAGCTATAACCTCACTTTGTATGAAACTTCTTTTACTAATCTGCATTTTATTGGTATACAGCCTGCTTTGCAATGCCCAATACACTGTAAATGGCAATGCCTTCAGGGAAAATTGCAATTGTTATACGCTTACTCAAAACCAGAACGCACAAAGTGGTTCTGTTTGGAACAACAACCG
>JBKJKD010000008.1:0-16891 GCA_046597635.1 Ferruginibacter sp.
ATTGAATTATGGTGGTATAGGTGCAGTGATAGGCCATGAAATGAGCCATGGCTTTGACGATAATGGCAGTAAGTATGATGCCGATGGCACGTTGAGAGACTGGTGGACAGGAGAAGACCGCAAAAAATTTGATGAGAAAACAGCCACCCTGGCAGCGCAGTACAACAACTACACAGTGCTAGATACCATACATGTAAATGGCAAGCTTACCCTTGGCGAAAACATCGGAGATCTTGGTGGTTTGAATGTGGCCTACGAAGCATTTAAAATGACGCCACAGGGTAAAGGCAACGAACTGATAGATGGCTTTACGCCAGACCAACGCTTCTTTTTAGCATGGGCACAGGTTTGGCGTGGCAATATCTTGCCACAATCTGCAGCGCAGTTAATTGTAACAGATACACATTCTCCCGGCCCTTACAGAACCATTGGTGCGCCGGTAAATATGGATGCCTGGTACAAAGCATTCGATGTAAAAGAAGGAGATAAATTGTATAAAAAACCTGCTGATAGAATTCGCATCTGGTAGTGTATGAGAAGTAAACGTAAAGGGCCATTGCATTTGCTGCAATGGCCCCTTTTATTGGATGTAATATTTTAAATTCCCTGCGTGGGTGGCGCTGGCGTATCTGTTACCGTCGCACTCTTTTGCTTTTTTATCTTTTTAATCTTCACAGAATCTAACGCATCGGGCTTAGCTTTCTTATTGTCCTTTTTAGAAACTTTACTTTTTCCCCCTTTTATCTTTACCTTTTCGGGAATCGTTTTTATCAGCACTTCTGCTATATCCTCACTTAAAAAGCTGCTGGCTTCTTTTAGTTTTTTGGTAAACTTTTTATCATCTGTGCCAATCCTTAACTCGGCCAGCGCACCTACTAATTTGTGATAAACCAGTTGCTTGGTCGCCTGCCTTATAACTTTCTTCTTACTCATGATTTGAATTATTGTTTGGAGTAAAGATAATTGACTTTAGCTACCGCTTAGATTTTACCTCCATGAATCACCAGTTTAAGCCAAAGCATTTCTTCTAAAATGAAAGGGGCAAGGAAAAAAATCTTCCTTGCCCCTCGTTGATATTATTTGAAATTATATTTTTTGCTGCTTCCTTATTATATTATCCTATTGCCCAATACCCCCACCGCCTTGTGTCCTTTTATTTTCCTCTTCGAGTGCGTTTTTACGCTGACGGGCTGCTTTCACCTGGCTGTTGCCAAAGCGATAGCTAAAGTTCATCCGGAATTGCTGACTCTCCCATCTGCCACTGGCACGCATAAACTGCCCGGCAAAATTACTTACACCGCTCCATCGCATGGTTCTAAACACATCGGTAAACGTTGCCTTCACTGTTCCCTTACCTTTTAATATAGTTTTTTGTGCACCCATATCCATCCCTCCTATCGCTTTGCTTTCAAAAGTTCCTTGCCAAATAGAAGGTGAGCTGTAAAAACCACTCAATTCTGCCGTCCAGGTTTTACCGATTTTAATACTGTTTTGAACAAAAAGATTGTAACTGAACACATCGAGGTTTATTTGCCTCCCTTGTCCGAAGTTTGCCTTGAAGGCTGAATAACTACTGTTGAAATTCACAAAAGAGCTAAATTTCTTGTAAGAAAAAGGATAGCTCACATTGAGGCTCACAATATCCTGGGTGGCCAGGTTTTGTTTAGAAATAAAACTCTTAGATGTTTCAGCCGTATCAATCAACTGCGAAAAAATATCAGTTACATGGCTGTAATTTAATCTTGTGTTGAGTTTGTATTTATAACTGTGTGTAATACCAAAACTGTTGGTGTACTGAGGTCTTAAGTTCGTATTTCCTTTTTGAAAAGTATATTCATCGAGCTTAAATTCAAATGGATTTAGATCCTGGTATGCTGGCCTGTCTACCCGGCGGCTGTAACTAAAGCCAACCTGATTCATAGGGTTCTTGTTAAAAGTGATGGCAATGCTCGGAAATAAGTCTGTATAGTTTCTTTTAAAAGTAGAATCATAGCCAACATAGCTGCTACCATTAAACTTTTGCCCAATGGAGGTGCCGGTAATATTGGTATTCTCTGCACGCAAACCCGCCTGAATGGCAAACCCTTTAAATGGCCTGTTGTAGTTGATGTAAAGTGCGTTGATGTTCTCTTCATAATCAAACCGGTTACTACGCAAAGTATCCAGTATTTTTCCATTGTTGAAAACATTGAAGCGCCTGAAATCATTATCGGTATTTACGAAACCGACTTTACCACCTACACCGAGTTTACCTTTTTTAAAATTTTGCTCGTAATCTGTTTTAAAAGAATAAAGATTGATATTAGAGGGTGCGAGCATGTTATAAATCAAACGACTCAATTCATTTTGCCCCGACGGATTGTAATAGATGTTGGGTTGTAGTTGATCGTTTTCAATTTTGTATTGGGCAAAATCTGCATCCATGTTTAATTCTCTGCCGGCAGTATCAGTATGGCGGTAATTGGCATTTACATTTAAATTATCCCGGCTACTGGTGCTGCTATTATCAGCAAATAGATTTTTAACCAGCGTGTTGGTAGGGATATAAGTGATAGGTGTTCGGCTTTGGCTTTGCATTTCATTGTCATTTACAGAACCACTTATGATCATGCCAAGGGTGTTATTTTTATTGATCGTGTAGTCGAAACCGGCTTTGTAGGAATGGTTGTCGCCACGGTTAATCATGCTATTTTTTTGATCGAAAAGTGTATCTGCCACCTTGCGATAAAACTGCATCGTATTCAGGTTTTTGCTTTGGTTGTAATTATAGCTACCAAATAGATTGGTACGTTTGTTACGATTATTGAGAGACAAACCGCTGTTGTATTTCGGAAACGTACCAATAGCCCAACCGGCGTTTACAGATCCGTTGGTACCGTAAGATTTATTTTTTTTCAAGCGAATATTTATAATGCCAGCATTACCTGCTGCTTCATATTTTGCTGAGGGGTTGGTAATTATTTCGATGGCCTCTACATTGCTTGATTGCAGCGACTTTAAAAAATCGGCGAGGTCTTTACCTGCAAGAGGCGTTGGCCTGCCATCAATGTAAACCTGCACACCGGTTTTACCACTGAGGCTCAGGTTATCATCTTTATCTACCATCACTCCCGGAGATTTTCTTAAAAGCTCCAGTGCGTCGCTTCCTGTAGCATTGATGGTACCCTCCACGTTCAAAATAGTTTTGTCTGCCTTTATTTCCACCATCGGCTTCTTTGCAGTAACTACTACTTCACCAAGGTTGGCAGTGCTCTTTGCCATCAATACATCAGGCACTGTTACATCGCCTACTCCTAACTCTATAGCTTTGCTGTAACTGGTTTTGTGGCCAACGTAGGTTGATCTTACAATAAAACTCCCCTGGCTGATTCCTTCAAAACTATATTGACCGTCTGCTTTGGTGGCAGTATATTTTACGGCTACAGAGTCTTTGGCACGCAGCAAGCTTATCGTGCTGCCTGTAAATGGTTTACCGCTTTCATCTTTTACCAGGCCAGTGATCTTTTGGGCCGTAATTGTGAATGAAAACAGGCAAAGAACGATTGAGAATAAATGTTTTTTCATGACTGCTACTTTTTACGACGCAAATTTATCTGTCCATTTTTGCAGTAGAAGCATGGATGTAGCCAAATGGAAAAAAGCAGGGAGGAATGGTGAAGAATGTGATATGGATAGAAATTGATTTTAAAACAGGGGCGCCGTTTGTATGATGAAGGGGGCGATGTAATGATGATACAACAGGCATTTGAGTGCTCTCCTAAAAAATTCAAGAAATTAAACATAAAAAGACTGTCTCAAAAGCATAAAACAGTTAATAGCCGGTAAGACGAAAAATTTCCGTTTTCAACTTATAATTATGAATCGCCTTCCCGGTTTCCCGGCAAAACCCGACTTTTCGGAGAGCCTCTTTATTTCTAAATATCTGGTACTATTTTACGAGGCTGAAACTTAAAGGAATGTTTAGTTTTATACTAAAGTTTCGTCCCATATTATAAACACCTGTTCGCTGCGTTGCTTGATTTTCTGCAGCGTATTTTAAACGACTTAAATGATTTTGGTACGCCACATCGCCCATGTTAATGGCACTAAAGCCCAGACTAAACAAAGTTTGGTTGCTTTTATTTACCACATCGGCTCCTATGCCTGCATTTAATAAAGTATAGCCGGGTGTTTGTGTTTCGGTATTGTAGGCGGTAAAAACTTCGTTCTTTCTAAATGTGTTATCAACTTCAAACTTCACATAGAAATTACGTACACTGTTTGAAAGCTTGTTGAAACTCCCTTTAAACTCTGTGGTTACTTTTGATGCAGGAACAAATGGAATAAATTTATTGCCCTCTATAGGTTGATTAAACTGGCCGGTGACGAGGGAAAATGTATTTAGAATATGAAGCCAATCTAACGGGTGCGGGTGAATATCAATGGTAGCTTCCATGCCAGCTAAGAAAGCCCTTTGCTGATCGAATTTAAAAGCAGTCAACAGATTTCCGTCTACCGCTACCAGGCTATCGGCTGCACTCACATTCTGCAATTTTCTGTAAAAAATAAAATTATTGAAGTTGTTGTAAAAAGTAGAGAGTCCTACTGACAGATGCTCAGTACTAAAATCGATACCAGCGTCCAACTGTAAACTGGTCTCACTTTTCAAAGCGGTGTTTCCGTATTCATACCTTGTTGTTCCTTCATGAGCACCGTTGGAGGCGAGTTCCGGCAGGCTAGGTGCACGAAAACCCCGGGCGATGTTTACTTTAAAATTTACTTGCTCTGTCAGCTGCGCCGTTAGCCCAAGGCTACCAGAGAAATTGGAGAAAGATTTTTTAAACGCATTTCCTTTAATGTCTACACCATCCAGCAAATTACCGGCATCTACACTCCTGCTATCAAAGCGCAGCCCGCCGCTGAGTGTAACTTTACCAATCGCTTTCCTGGAGTAGGCATACAGCCCCACATCAAAAAGATTATAATCTGGCACCAATTGCTCTACACCTTTGTTTTGGTTGTTTTGCTGCATCCCATTTATGCCATAAGAAGTTTCCCATCCATTGTTTTGAGCCAGGTGAAATTGTGCCGTGTAGGTAATTGTTTTTAAATCAAAAAATAAAGCTCTTTCCTTTTTGTCATCAGGGTTACCAAATTCTTCCCGTTGGTTTTGCTGGTAACCAATATTGAAAGTGAGATTGTTTCTCCCAATTTTAATATTGTTGTCGGTGGCTATTTTGAAATGACTGATATGCTGGTACGGGATCAATGGTACACTACTTTTAAAATCATCATTGGTTACTCTTTGCGTGCCGCCTCCTGGCATTTGCTTTACAAAAAAACCTTCTGCATCTCTTTCTCCTTCAATCAACCCGGCTTTTAAATTGAAGTTGCTTACCAGTAAATGACTAAAGCCCCAGCTGCCATTATAGCCGGCATAACCACCCAGGTTATTTTCAGCAAACTTGGAATTAAACACCCTGCCATCATATTTATTTTTATAATCGTTGGCTGATTTATTAGAAGAATAAACGTTCCAGTTAAATCCATTTTTGTTTCCGCCAATATTGGCATTAAGGGTACGCAGATTGTTATTGGTTTGAAAGTTACTGGACATATTTGCCTTGAGGGTATTTGCAGGTACCGGCACATTGGTGATAATGTTTACCACACCTGCAAGGGCATCGCTGCCGTATATTATGGAAGCTGGTCCCTTAAGAAGTTCAATTTTATTTACACTCGCTTCATCTATTTCAATGCCATGCTCATCTCCCCACTGCTGCCCCTCTTGTCGCACTCCATCATTAATGGTTAACACCCGGTTGTAACTCAGACCCCGTATTACAGGTTTCGAAATGGCAGGCCCTGTAGCCAACGTGGATACACCCCCAATTCTTGTGAGCGACTCTATAATATTAGAAGAGGTATTTCTAAAAAAATCTTCCTTGCGCAACACACTTACGGCGAACGGTACTTTTTTTAGCTGTGTAGCCCCGGTTACACCCGTAACAATTACCGCATTATTTTCAATCACCGCTTCGCTCAATGCAAAATCTTTGGTAACGCTTTTAACCAAATCAATGCTCTCTACGACAGATGTATAACCGATATGTGAAATTTCTACCAGGTGGATGCCGGGTGGAATATTCTTGATGAGAAAAATGCCTGTAGCATCGGTGGAAGTTCCCAGCTTAACATCGGCAATATAAATTGTGGCAGCCTGCAATGGGGCGCCTGTTGTAGCATCGGTTATCTTACCTGAAAAAGAGCCATACAGCAACAAATATGTTGGATGTGCTGCAGGAAATGATTCGTTTCGGGTTTCGGCATGAGTATTTAAATTGGCGATTGATAGAACACAAAATAAATAGATAGAGACAAGGCGCATAATTAGCTTCTTAATAAATGATTGATAACACAGGCGCTGTATCTTTCTTATTATAATGAAAGATAAAAACCTGCTAGATAAAACAATTACTAAACTAATGGCGGGCCACGAAGAGAGTAGAAGATGGTTTGGCAACAAACAACATCTGACTTTAGATGATGCTCCGGTAGCAGAAAAATTTGTAGCGGGGAAACCAATTTAAAAACATATGCTTCCGTAAAAGGTGATTCTGCAACAAGATGATCGCATTTGCACTTAAATAAGTGATTGCTTATCCGCTGTTCAGTTTTCCCAATAGACTTTTCTATTGAATCGGTATGGCTGGCAAATGTATTGTGCAAAAAAATGGTAGGTGCGACACTAAGGGCAAACACGCAAAGCATGACGGCCGCTACCAATTTTTTTATAAGGAGATTTCTATTCAAAATTATTTTTTGCTACAACGTTGCAAATGTAAATCATTTCCCATTTCAGTAAAAAAATATCTTAGTGTCCTGCATTTACCATTTCTGCTTCATGCTCCCTGATAATTTTGTACAGAACCGCCGCATTACTGTAAATAAAATTGAACTGATCTAACACAGACTTTGTTTCTACCAGAGATTTCTTAGTGCTGGTTTCGAGATTACCTTCAGCAATTTCCAATTTCCTTGCGTCCAGTAATACCTGTATTTGTTTATTCAGTTTTTTCATTGCGTTGCTATCGGTCTTTTTAACCAACTCATGCTGACCGGAAAGAATGGCAACGGCATTCTCAAAATTTATTTTTACAACTTCTATCACCTGCTTTAAGTCGGCGGAACGAAAACTATTTAACTCTTTTTGCAAGAGGTAAGATAGGGAGGCCAGATGAGCGATCACTGCATGGTTAATGGCAACAAACCTGTGAATGTGCTGCACATCCTGCTGGTATCTTTTTGGCTCAGACAACATCCTCGTAAAAGCATCCGACAAATTAGCCAGGGCTATTAATAACTGCCGCCGGGCAATTTTGATCCCCGCTTCATCCACAGGTATCTTTTCTACAAAGTAAGATGCGATGCTGGTAAAGTATACTTGATTGGCTTCAAGCATTTTTATCATGTACACCCGAATACTGTTTTTCTCCCAGGCTGGTATCAAAAACAAGCTGGCAAAAAAAGCAATCACGGAGCCAATCACTGTGTCTACAATACGTTCCTGCACAATCTCATTTACATTACCAGGATATAAATAGTGAAAGAAAATGAGCAGGTATGTTGTCATTAACAGAACGCTCATAAAATAGTTAGTACGAATAAACATGTAACTGCCTGCCATAAATAAGATCAGTATGATCCACAGGATAGTTAGATTTTTTATAAAGAATAAGATGAGCACACCAATTAAAATACCAGCGACTGTGCCTATAAGCCTGTCGGAATTTCTTCTTTTAGAAAGCGAATAAGCCGGCTTTAAAATAACAATAATGGTAAGTAAAATCCAATACCCGTGATCGGCCTTAAACAGTAAGGAGGCGAGGTACCCCACCAATAATGCCAGTGCAACCCTCACGGAGTGCCTAAAAATATTAGAGCCAAAATGTAGATTATTGACAAATAAAGACGGCCTCAGATCTTGTGTGGCCATCATACCACCAAGCACCCTGGTAGCATTTTTTTCTTGCTGAAAACTAACTTCGTAACTCGTGTATAGATGTAGTTGGTTCACCTTTGCTGCTATGGCTTCAAGATTGCTTTGTATTCTTCCGAGACTTACAAAATTTTCTACATTTTCATCCTTCATGTAATCCTGCCGCAATAGTTCAAATAATTTTCGTGTTTCAATTACCAGTTCATCCGTATCTTTTTTTGGCTCCGACGAAAATCCGCTTTTAATAGCCAGGCTTATCTCCTCCAACTCTGCGGTAAGTTGGTAAATGATCTGCTGATAAGATTGTAAAATTCCCGTTTTGTCAAAATGCTCATGCATCAATGAATACTGCTGGTAAGTGGTCATTACAGATTCGTAGAGATCTGCTACCTCCAATGAAATTTTTACCAGCACCCTGCCGATGTGTGTAGTTTCTTTTACGATCGTTCTGGTATTTAATAGCAAATCGCCCAGTACGTTCTCCTGGGCTTCAATGCTTATCTGCTGTTGCAGTAGCTGGCCATTTATTTTATCATAATCTGGCTCAGCCGCATAAAGGTCACCCCTTAGTTTCAGATAGGCTGCCACATCAAAAATATAATCTCCCAGTACTTGCTGAATAAATTTGTAAGGGCGCAGACGATACAACAACAGGCTGTATACAATATACCAACTACCGCCTGCAAGAATGTACCCGGCATTCTTCCATATGTCAATACCGGTATGCACGGTCTGAAGACTCAACACCATTACGATCATTGCCGCCAACCCTACCGCAGCACTTCGGTTGCCATAGACGGCAAGCATAGAATAAAAGAAGCCTGCCAGGGCTATGAGCAGAGCCAACAACGGGATATTGATGGCTGCATAACTTACCAGTACGGAAGTGGCTGTTACGAGAATGCAGCACGCAAACATGCCATTAAACCTATGCTTAACTGCGCCAGGAGTGTCTGCTACACTTACACACAATGCTCCGAGGGAAATTACAAAACCAATAGGTAAGAGTTGGAAGTAACTCATCACAAAAGACGGAACCACAATGCCGGCGGTAATACGCACGCCTTCGTTAACGTAACGCCCGTTGATGAAATGGATATATTTTTTTGAGTATTTCATGCAGAAAGGGAAAATTGCAAATATGCATCCTCTTATATCAAAATAAAAAGCCCTGCAAAAATACAGGGGTTGCCCTTAAAGTCGGCATAAGTATTCACCGTATAGTCATCTCAATTTTTGCTTCAGCTAAAAACCGAAGGTTAATAACATAGTTAAACAGCTTTGTAATCTCTGCCGTAATCGCACCAATTAAAAGGGCAGCCCAATACTGAAATAAATACCGGCCATATTCGTTTTAAAAATGATATTATTGTATGGCCAAAAAACTAGTTATGACCTACTCAATCCGTTTTTCGTTTATCCTTAGTTTAATTTTACTGCTGAACCTTTTTTGGTTAAATGCGCAAACGCCGGTTTTTAGAGTTTTGAAACAAGAGAAAGTATTGCCCACCAGGCTCCAACAGCATGTAAGCAAAGGTTCCATTTATACCATCGACGAAGGGGCTATAACTCAACTAAAAAATGCAAAACCAACTGAATTCAATCTTCAATTTCATTTTGAAAATAAAGACTGGCAGCTTGAGTTAAAACCCAGTCAAATTTTTGCAAAGGGATTTTCTGTAACAACTGCCAATGGCAAAGCGCTTGATTATAACCCAAGCGAGGCACTGCATTACAAAGGTAGCATCAGCGGGCAACCTGGCTCTTTTGCGGCCATCAGTATCTTAAAAGATGAAATTGTTGCGGTGATTGCAGACAAAGATGGCAACATCAATATTGGCCTTGTTAAAAGTGAAGACGCCATACAAAAAAATACCCATATTATTTTTCGGGAATCAGATATCAAAGATTCCAATCCATTTAAGTGTGCGAGCGAAAATTTGGAAAGTGAACCGGGCAATCCTTTGCCTCAACTACACAGTGCGTTGGGAACGGAAGCTGTGGTGAATGGAGAACCGCTAGACATTTACTTTGAAGCGGATTACAGTTGTTACCAGGGTAACGGTTCCAGCGTTACCAACACGGCCAATTGGGTTGCGGCAATATTTAATGTGGTAACCACCTTGTATGAAAATGACAGTGTGTATACCAAGATAAGTGGTATTAAAGTATGGACAAGCGCTGACCCCTATGTTGCGCTTACAAGCACATCCACTGTATTATATGCATTCGCAAGTAATATGGCAGCGGGCTTTCCTGGTGATCTCGCACATATCTTGTCTCGCAGAAGCCTCGGCGGAGGTATTGCCTTCTTGAATGTGTTGTGCGGAAGCCCCTACTACCGAACCGGCGTAAGCGGAAATCTCAGCAGTTCTTTTAATGCATATCCTGCGTATTCGTGGAATACGATGGTGATCACGCATGAACTTGGGCACAACATTGCATCTAACCACACACAGTGGTGTGGATGGCCTGGCGGAGCAATTGACAATTGCACGACAACCGAAGGAGGCTGCGCAAGCGGTCCTGCCCCTGTTAATGGCGGAACCATTATGAGCTACTGTCATCTCACAGGCTACGGTATTAACCTTGCCAATGGTTTTGGACCCTTGCCTGGAGCAACCATCAGAAATGCGGTACGAAACAATCCTTGTATCAATCCGAAGATTTCTTTCAATACCAATTATCAAACAATAACCGAAGAAACGGCAGATACAGATAACGGCTGTCTCGATTACAAACTCCTAAACCTGAAACTAGCCCTAAATTATACGCCGTCTCAACCTGCTGTTATTACTATGACCGCATCGAATGTTGCTTCGCCTGGATTAGAAGTTGGCACAAACAAAGATGTGGAGGTATCTACTTTCAATTTCACTCTGGCTGATACCACTGCGCAAGTTATTCAACTGAAAGTGTACGATGATGCCATAATAGAAAATAAGGAAACACTGAGATTGGATTATAGCATTGAAAGCAACGGCACCAATGCAGTAAAGAATGGCGTATTTCAATTAGATATTTTAAGTTTAGATCACCGGCCAGATTCTACGCTTAACCAACTGCTCTATACAGAAACTTTTGACAATATTGCAACAGGTTTTGGCCCCTGGTCGCAAACTATTTTGTATGGAAATCTTTCTCCAAACAGGTGGGTAATAGGTGATGCTGGTGACAGCCAATTTCCTACTAAGGCAGCATTCATTTCTGCCAATGGGAGTAGCGCCGGTTACGCCGGTAGCAGCCCAAATGATTCTGCAGTTATTCGGCTTGAATCGCCGACCATTAACGCAAACGGATTTAGCAATATGAAACTGACCTACCTGTACAAAGTAAATGGCGAGGGAAGTGTGGGTCAAGGTACAATCGGTGGAGCCAGCGGCGGGATTGACTTTGGCAATCTCTATTACTCCATCAACAATGGAAGCAGTTGGGTTATATTGAAAGAAAATATATTTGGCAGAAACAACAGAACGCTCGATGAAATAATTCTACCGCCTGCCGTGAACAACGCAACGGCAATGAAACTCGCCTTTGTTTGGCAAAATAACCGGTCGGTGGTGAACAACCAGCCCCTCATAGTGGATAGCATTGTAATAAAAGGCACCGGCAGCAGCCCTGTGCAAACTGAGGTTAACGCTGCTAATATTTTTGAAGCACCGCTGGGGCCTAACCAAACCGTACATTTCTATAATGATGTTACCAAAAATATAATGGGCAGCATTACCAACAAAAGTAATTTCGATTTTGGGTGCACCAGCCTGGAAATATTAAGAACTGGCGATAGTGCCAAAACCGCCTGGGGCGATTACAATGCACAAAAAATAACGGATAAATCTTACCGTGTTACCGCTGCCAATAACCCTGCGAACGCCGCTTATGAGGTGAGCTTATATTATACCGCAGAAGAAATAAATGGATGGATGGCCGCCACAGGAAACGGCGCTACAGATATGGCCATTGTAAAAACCGCTTCTGATATTACACAAGTTCCGCCTTCATCAATACCTGAATTTAGCAACTACAACAGCATCACCGATTATGGCATAAGTGGGGCAAAAAAGATCACGGCAAGCTTCACCGGATTTTCCACTTTCAGTATTGGTAAGGCTGGTATTAGCCCGATATGCCCTGGAACATCAGAAGTATTGTCTGCCAATGAAACAGGACTCAACTACCAGTGGCAGGTAAATACCGGTGCTGGTTTTACCAACGTCGTAAACAATAGTATTTATAGTGGTGCGGCCACAGCATCCCTATCTTTAATAAATGCGCCCACAACTTGGTATGGCTACAAATACAAGTGCATTATTACAGATGCGCAGGGTACGCATTCCAGTATTGAATACCTGCTAAAGTTTGCCCTTAATTGGACAGGGAGCAGCAACAATACCTGGGAAAATATGAACAACTGGGGTTGTATGTATTTACCCGATGCCAATACAGATGTGTTCATAAAAACAGGTGCTTCCCTTTATCCGGTGGTAAATAGCAACACTGCTGTGAGAAGTTTGACGGTGCAAGGTGGAGCAAATGTTAGCTTGCAAAACGGGGTACAGATGATTATTGTACAGTAAAATAAAGTTGCATCCTACATCCTGACAAAAAGATTTTCTCAAATTTAAAAGTTTCACATCACGACACAAAGAAGGCAGAGAAAGAAAGATGATTTATTAATCAAAATCTTTGCACACTTTTTTCTATTTAATCTTAGTATGAAATACCGCCTCAATCCTGAATAAGAATCTTGGGTTCAACAGTGTTACCCATAACCCGTATTTTTGCCGCTGTGAAATTCTCATTCTTTATTCTCAGCCTATTCATGCTCTATATGAGTGCACTCCCTTGTGGAGATGGCAGAGCGTGTAATGAAAAAGCACAATCAAAAGTTTTCACCACTGGCCCTCAGAGAAACCATGAACATGAGCCCGAGAACTGCACCCCCTTCTGCGCTTGTAACTGCTGTGCAACCTTGGGTGTAAACTGCATAGGCGATCAACAAACGACTACGGCAGGTCAAGTTGAAAAATTAGAGTTTTTCTTATCGTCTCCATTTATTGAATCTCACGATGCGCATTCTGTATGGCAACCTCCCCGGGCATCGGCACCTGCTTGTTTTATGTAGATCAAAAATTTTATTCCATTAAAATATTTTCATGTTTAAAATAGTTTTAGCCGTTATGGCAATGTTGTGCAGCACCCTTGTTTTGGCACAAAATAGTTTGCAGGTAAAAGTGGTTCATCCGGATACGAATGAGCCAGTTGTATCCGCCACTGTTTCTATCCCGACCCTGAAAAAAAACGCTGCCACCGACTCAATCGGCGTTGCAGTTTTTAAAAATCTTGCTGCAGGCAATTACCAGTTAAAGATTTCTCATATTGGTTTTGAAAACCAGGTAGCCAGGGTAACGATCCCGTATAGTGAAAGTGTTCTGTTGGTTACGCTCACATCAGCACCAGAGGAAGAAGAAGAGGAAGTAATCGTTCAATCTACCAGAACAAGCCGCAGCATTGCGAATGTACCTACCCGTGTAGAAACAATTGAGTTGGAAGAGATAGATGAAAAAAGTAATATGCGGCCAGCCAACGTGGCTATGATACTGCATGAAAGTACCGGCATACAAGTGCAGCAAACATCTGCTACTTCTGGCAACTCCAGCATAAGAATCCAGGGCCTGGATGGGCGCTATACCCAACTTTTAAAAGACGGCTTTCCAAACTTTGGCAACTTTTCCAGCGGGCTAAGTATCCTTGAAATTCCTCCACTTGATTTGCAGCAAGTGGAAATTATTAAAGGGCCAGCCTCTCCCCTTTTCGGTGCCGGCGCCATTGCGGGTGTGGTAAATTTTGTAAGTCGCACGCCTAAAGAAAAAGGAGTTTATAATTTCATCTTCAATCAATCGAACATTGGCCAAACCAATGTGGGTGGCTTTGCAGCGCAGCGGGGCAAAAAAATAGGCTATACAATGCTGGCACTCTACAATAAACAAAAAGCATACGATGTAGATAACGACGATTTTACGGAAGTGCCCGAGTCTGATGAATTTACCCTAAACCCAAAATTATTTTTATACCCAAATGAGCGGACTACTATTATACTGGGAAACAGTTTTACAAAAGGGCAAAGAACTGGCGGAGATGTAGAAGTGATAAAGAACAATGCCAGCCCAACACATCAGTATTTTGAAAAAAATGAAACGCTCAGAAACATCAGCACTCTCGAAGTAAATATAAAAAGTGGCGACACCAAAAGATGGGTGGCGAAGCAGAGCCTGAGCATTTTTGATCGCAACATTACCATTCCTTCTTATCAGTTTAGTGGAATAGACTACAATACGTTTACCGATGTTTCTTACATCAGCAATACTAAAAATCACTCCCTGGTTTTAGGAGGTAATTTTATTTACAACAAGTTTAAAGAGAAAGCAAACAGTGCTGTCGAAAGGGATAATACCATTCGCACTGGCGGCATCTACGGGCAGCATACCTGGGATGCTTCAGAAAAAGTAAAATTAGAATCAGGTCTGAGGATAGATGTTACCAATTACCGCAATGACCTTTATTCAAACAGGGAAGCTTTTGTATTGCCGAGAATTTCCCTGCTATTAAAATACAACAGCAATTGGTCTTCCCGGATTGGTGCAGGCATGGGCTATAAAAATCCTACCCTTTTCACGGAGGAAACAGAAACCATTCAGTACAAAAACGTAGAGCAGCTCAACAATGTAACTTCAGAAAAAAGTTACGGCGCAACCGCTGATGTCAATTTTAAAACCAACATCAACAATGAGCTTGTATTTTCTTTAAATCACATGTTTTTCTATACCACTATACGCAAGCCAATTGTGCTGCAGGAAAACATACCGGGCAACTTTAGCTTTATGAATGCAGCGGCGCCCATATACAGCGCCGGCTTTGAAACCAATGCCAAATTCATTTTCAAAGAAAACTTCAAACTTTTTTTGGGCTACACCTACACAGATACAAAAGCAACCTACTTAACGGGTAACCAATTTCTACCCCGTGTGCCTAAGGGGAAACTAAACTCTGCCTTGATTTATGAAAAAGAGAATGTGATCAAAATAGGATTGGAAGGCTATTTCACCGGTAAGCAATACCTGGCCAATGGCACACAAACGCCCGCCTTTAAAGAACTGGGTTTTATGGCGGAGAAAATATTTAATAAATTTTCCCTCTACATCAATTTCGAAAACTTTACCGATACCAGGCAAAGCAGGTATAAGAACGTAGTGAACGGCTCGAGAATTGACCCTTCCTTTGATGAAATTTGGACACATACAGAAGGATTTGTATTTAATGGCGGCGTTAAGCTAAAACTGTAAAATACATGGGGCAGAAATTTAGCGTGTACTTTTACCGGGAAAATTACAGTAGCTCTAAAAAATAGAGCTGATAAGATCAATTGGTGCTGGAGTAACGGCGCCCGCAATATTTTAAGTACCACATTACATAAAATGGTTAGTATTATTATTGGTAGTTTGTTGATTAGTTTGTTGCATGCCGTGATACCCAATCACTGGCTGCCGGTATTGGCCATCGGGAAAAAAGAAGGTTGGACGCTGGCCGAAACCACCCGCATAACTTTTATTGCCGGGATGGCTCATGTGGTAAGTACGGTTATTATTGGTATTCTTCTTGGTCTCATTAGTGGAGAACTCTCTAACAATATCGAGCATTTCAGTCATATTGTAGCACCTGCTATCTTGGTATTGATCGGACTGTATTTTGTAAAGCAACACTACTCGCACCACCACTTTCACCTTGAAAATAAACAACTTCAAAAGAAGACGAAAAGCTCTATCATCCTTGCATTGGTAACCGCCATGTTTTTATCTCCCTGCATGGAAATTGAGGCCTATTTTTTATTGGCCGGAGAGAGGGGCTGGCAGATGATGGCAGCAGTAGCCTCCATGTATAGCGTTATCACCATCACTGGAATGCTGCTATGGATCAGGATTGTTTACAAGGGCATGATCAAGCTAAACTGGCACAAGTGGGAGCATAATGCAGGAATTATTACAGGAGTAGTACTCATTGCTACCGGTATCGTCTCATTTTTTGTTTCCTAAACTCTTTAGGGGCAGTCGGAAGCAGGGTGCCCATTGCATGATGAGATCCTGCACTTGGGCCTTGCCTGATTGGAGGATAACCTTTTGAAAAAAGCCTCACATTTCTGTGAGGCTTCTGTGGGAGTTCGCGGGCTCGAACCGCGGACCCTCCCGTTTAACAACGGGATGCACTAAAGCAGCTTTGCTTTTGAGATGAGTTGTTCTATATATTTTCTGGATTTTCTAGACTTTATTTTTTTTTCTCGCTTGAGGGCCGCTGATTGATCATCATATTGGTCACTGTAAGCAATAGTCCAATCACCCACCTTTCCCGTATAACCCTCATGGTTAGAGTTATGCTTGCGAAGGCGACTAGATATATCGTCTCCGGTATAGCCCACGTAATATTTGTTTCTAGAAACAGATTAAAGTATGTAAACCGTGTACAGCATAAAATAAAAAAGCCCCACATTTCTGTGAGGCTTTGGTGGGAGTTCGCGGGTTCGAACCGTGGACCCTCCCGTTTAAGAACGGGATGCTCTAAGGCAACTCCGATTTTGAAATGAGTTCTTCTATATATTTTCTTGATTTTCTAGACTTGATGTCTTTTTCTCTTTGGAGGGCAGCTGCCTGATCATTGTAGTGTTCACTGTCGGCAACAGTCCAGTCACCTACCTTTCCTGTAAAACCACCATGGCTAGAGTTATGCTTGCGGAGGCGAACGGATACATACCCACCGGTATAACAGACGTAATATTTATTTCTAGCAATAGAATAAAGTATGTAAACTGTATACTGCATAAAATAAAAAAAGCCTCACATTTCTGTGAGGCTTCTGTGGGAG
>JBKJKD010000099.1:0-2589 GCA_046597635.1 Ferruginibacter sp.
GTTTTTACGATCGTTGTCGGTGTAATGCTGTGTTCAATATTATATGCAACCTGTATCTCCCGGCGGCGTTGGGTTTCATCAATTGTTTTTTGCATGCTTTCCGTCATCTTATCTGCATAAAAAATAACGAGTCCATCTACGTTTCGGGCAGCACGGCCGGCTGTTTGAGTAAGACTTCTTTCATTGCGGAGAAACCCTTCTTTGTCTGCATCTAAAATGGCAACCAAAGACACTTCGGGCAAATCCAATCCTTCTCTTAAAAGGTTTACGCCAACCAGCACATCTATGGTGCCCAGGCGCAGTTCTCTCAATATTTCAATACGTTCCAGCGTGTGCACTTCGCTGTGAATGTATTTACTTTTGATGTTGATACGGTGCAGATACTTGTCCATTTCTTCTGCCATACGCTTAGTGAGCGTAGTCACCAGCACCCGATCACCCATTTTAATTCGTTTGTCTATTTCTTCCAACAGATCATCTATCTGATTGATAGAAGGGCGAATTTCTATGGGCGGATCTAACAGACCGGTTGGCCGCACCACTTGCTCTACCACAACGCCGCCGCATTTATCAAGCTCGTAATCTCCCGGCGTGGCCGAAACAAACACCATTTGGTTGGTGAGGTTTTCAAACTCGTGAAAATTTTGCGGGCGATTGTCCATGGCAGAGGGCAGGCGAAACCCATAATCTACCAATACTAGTTTTCTGCTACGGTCTCCGCCATACATACCGCTGATCTGCGGAACGGTTTGGTGGCTCTCATCAATAATGGTGAGATAATCTTTAGGGAAATAATCGAGCAGACAAAAGGGCCTGGAGCCTGGCGTACGCCGGTCAAAAAATCGGGAGTAGTTTTCTATGCCATTGCAATAGCCCAGTTCCCGAATCATTTCCAGATCGTAGTTCACCCGTTCTTCAATTCGTTGCGCCTCGATGTACTTACCTGATTTTTTAAAATATTCTACCTGTGCCGCGGTTTCATCCTGTATTTCGCTGATCACATCGCCCAGCATATCTTTGGGAGCAATGTATAAATTAGCCGGAAAAATAGCCGCATTTTCTACACTGCTGATGCGCTTGCCCGAAGACAACTCCAGCGTTTCGATGGTTTCTATTTCATCCCCAAAAAAACTGATGCGATAGCCAAAATCAACATAAGGCAGGTTGATATCAACCGTGTCTCCTTTTACTCTAAACGTACCTCTTGTAAAATCACCCTGGCTGCGGTGATATAAAGCATTTACCAAAGAATGTAAAAAGCCTTGCCGGGAAATGACCTGCCCCTGCCGTATGCGAATGATGCCATTCTCATATTCCGTTGGGTTACCCATACCATAAATACAACTTACGCTCGCCACTACTATAATATCCCTTCTTCCGCTAAGCAACTGTGCCGTGGCCTGCAGCCGAAGTTTATCCAGTTCTTCATTGATGCTTAAATCTTTTTCTATGTAGGTATTGCTGGTGGGAATGTAGGCCTCCGGCTGGTAGTAATCGTAGTAGGATACAAAATAACCTACGGCATTGTCCGGAAAAAATTGCTTGAACTCACCGTAAAGTTGCGCTACCAATGTTTTGTTATGAGTAATGACCAGTGTGGGCCTTTGCACACTTTGGATCACATTGGCCATGGTAAAAGTTTTACCACTACCCGTAACACCAAGGAGGGTTTGGTATGGCTCACCTTCCTCTATTCCCTGTATAAGTTGGCTAATGGCTGACGGCTGATCGCCGGCAGGCGAGTATGATGAATTTAAATTAAATGGCATGTGTATTTTTCAATAAAGGAGAAGAAAGACTGAGCCATAAAATTAAAACAAAAAAATGGGATTGGTAGGTTCGGGCTTGCTGAGGATGACCAAACGCTGTGTCGATAAATTCCCCGGTAGAAAATATTAATTAAACCAAACTGCATAGCCCTTTCGTCGGAGGTCGAGGGCAAGCTTTTCTTCCATCAGCAAGGCCTGCTGCCTGTTCATAGGTTGTAGGTTTAAATGATCATAAAGGCTGGGTCGTAAGTAGGTGCCATATTGATATACAATTTTTGCCGACAGGTTGTGGCCCTTTGCATTTACAAAGCCAGCCTTATGTTGCTTCAATCGCTCTGCAGGCCTTTTACTTGTCATCCCCACATACACACATTGCAGCACGCCATTAAACTGCGGGTTGGCATTGCGAAACTTTGCATTTTCTGTAAACACTTTTTTTGAAAGTTCTATTACGTACACCTGGTATTTCATACTTGGATTGGGGAAAAGATTGCAGAAATCAAAATAAATCCCGGGGTATTAGGCCAGTACCATAAGCTCTGCGAGCATCTCTGCGGTGGATTAAACATAAGTATGCTTCGGTTAATTTGAAGCCAGCTCAATCATGGTACTTAACTCGTCTACCAGCTCATCATCATTTCCATTGAAACCGATCGCCTTAAAACGGATGCGACCTTGTTTGTCCAAAACAAACTTGGTAGGAATACCAATCACTTTAAAATCTACGACCATTTTATTATCATCATCCATTAAAACATAAAACGGAAATTTTCTGGCTTGCATAAAATCCCTGGCATTTTTCAATTTGTCTTCGGCAGAT
>JBKJKD010000154.1:0-23677 GCA_046597635.1 Ferruginibacter sp.
CCTGCTGCCAGCGGAAGCCGAAACATGTTTAGCTCCATATTAAGCCACCGAATGGCTACATCTGCTGAATATGTTTTTGTTTGCTTTAAATGACCCTTTTCAAACTCACGAGCGTCACCTGTAGAAAATATATTGGATTTACTGCAGGAGGAAAGAATAATCATAAAAAATAAGGAGCAAATGGGCATGGAATGAATAATTTTTGAGCGCATAATTTTATTTTTTAAAAGGTGAAAATTGATTCAATAGGGTAAGATAAAAATGCGGATAAACGTTTTTTTTGAAAAACGATGAACGTAGCATAAACCAGACAAAAGCATTTGAAATGCTATGAATTGCATTTACTGATATAGATCTTTCTAGCCTTCTTGCATCAAATCAATATGGCGAACGCTTTTAGTTGGCTTATCTAACTTTTGAGTTTGCGGTTGATGAAGTATTTTTTGCCGTTTGTCTGCGTTTTTTGCATTCTGTCTTTTTAAATAAGAATGCTGCGTAAATGATTTAAATTGTGATAAGCCTTTAATTAATTAAAATGAACGTTATCAGCTTCAAGGAATTTATATTTTCTGGCAGGTACCGAATATTGCGGTGGGTGGCATATTATGCTGTACACTCGCTGTTGTGGAGTTGCTTCTGGGCATTTATGTTTAACAACTATGGCCGTCACCTGGTGCATATGCTCTCGTGGATACCGGCTTTCGTCATTTTTACATTTCCCATTGTGTATTGGATGATACCACAGCTCTTGTTAAAAAATCGCTATGCATTTTTTATAGTAGCCATCATAGCATGGGGTGTCGCAGGCCTGTTCATTCATGCATTGAACAGACAATACATTTTTATTCCCATGCAGGAAATGTTATGGTCGAATGATGTGTACAGACCGGTGCTGGACCCCAGTACCTTCCTGTGTATGTGCACCACTGCGGGAGAAGCGGCTATTCTTGTATTATTTAAGCACTGGTATATAAAGCAAAAACAATGGCAGGAAGCACAACAGGGCAAGATGATTGCTGAACTTCAATTGCTGAAAGCACAGGTACACCCGCATTTTTTATTTAACACCCTCAATAATATTTATGCATTCTCCCTTCAGCAATCTCCTAAAACACCGGGCCTGGTTTTAAAACTATCTTCCCTGCTTAGTTACATGTTATACGATTGCAAGGCAGAAGAAGTTTTGCTGGAAAAGGAATTGGAGATCATGAAGAATTACATAGCGCTGGAACAAGAGCGTTATGGTGATAAGATTGACATTTCTATCAACATTGAAGGCGATATACAGGACAGGTTTATTGCCCCGCTATTGTTATTGCCTTTTGTTGAAAACGCATTTAAACATGGTGCATCAGAACAACTTACAAAGCCCTGGCTCAGTTTCGATTTGGCAGTGAAACAAAACACGCTTTGGTGCAAGATTGTAAATAGTAAAAACAATACAGTGCCAGAAACAATTCATGGTATCGGTATTGAAAATGTAGAGAAGCGGCTGGGTTTATTGTATCCTGGCAAACACAGCTTGAAGTGTACCAATGAAATTGATTTCTACGTCGTATCACTCGAGTTGCAATTGGCTCCTACTTTGGCAGAGCGGCCGGTTGAAGTGTATAAATTAAAACAGCAACAACCCCCGTTAAATGAAACTGCGATGCCTGCTCATAGATGACGAACCGCCTGCGCTTAAGGTGCTGGTGTCGCATATTGCACAAATAAGCGGCCTGGAGGTAGTGGCACTGTGCAGCAACGCCATCGAAGCTATGGATGTTTTACACAGCAAACCTGTAGATGTATTATTTCTTGATATTAAAATGCCAAAAATAATTGGCACCAGGTTTTTACAAAACCTGGCGAGGCCTCCAAAAGTAATATTTGTAACAGCTTATCGTGAGTATGCTGTTGATGCTTATGAATTGGATGCGGTAGATTACCTGGTAAAACCCGTTTCTTTTGAACGTTTTTTTAAAGCCATTAACCGGCTGAAAAAGAGCATGGGTAATGAATCTTTAACAGAGGAAAATATTTACCAAAATAATCCGGCAGCTTTTGTTTACCTGAAAGTAGATAAGGATATGCAAAAGGTATTTATCAACGACATCCGTTACATAGAAAGCTGGAGAGATTATGTGAAAGTGTATCAAACCGGCGGAAAATATCTTTTGGTAAAACAATCCATTTCCTCGCTGGAAAGCCTCCTTTCAGAACACCAGTTTATTCGTGTTCATCGTTCCTATATTATTTCAGCCCAACACATCAGTTCATTTAACCATACTGCAGTACAACTCAATGACCAGGAAATACCCATTGGCAGGTTATATAAACAATCTGTACTAGAGCGGTTTGCAGGGGGAGGTTGAAAAATGTTCACTACCTAACCTATACCCTGCACACGCTGTCTTACCAAGCAAAGCGAATGTATCTGCCGGGAGATGCTGAACAAGATATTTTTGCCGGTAAGGCGAAAAGGCGTGAAATGAAAAATATAGATCTTTTCTCAGCACCCTCTCCTGCAGGAACGTTGCGTCAGTAAATGTTTGGCAAAGAACCAATGCCCAGTATCTGCTGTCTTACTGAGCGCAGCGAATGTAGCTGCCGGGAGATGCTCCTTTGCGGCAAGAAATTTAATAGATGGCGCAAATCACAGTAACCCATCCCCTACTGGAGATGTTGCTTTGAAGAAGCTGAAGATCAGAAGGGCATCCTACCCCTTTGAAGGTAGGCCGGCTTTGCAGAAAACTCGATATGACAAATAGCCCAATAATATGAGTTTAGTAACCTATAGAATTTAATTTCAAATTTAAACTCCCCGATATAGGGTATTCAGTTCGCCCTACAGGCCTGTTCTATTACCACAATTTAAATTGTCACAAATGAAACAAATATTTACGCTCTTGTTCATTGTTGCTTTTCAATTCCTTTTTACTCCCTCACATGCACAAAATGTAGGTATCGGCAACAGCACCCCTAACCCCGCTGCAATACTCGATATACAATCTCCCAATAAAGGGGTGCGGTTTCCTTCAGTAACTTCGGCGCAAAGAGATGCCATACAAAACCCACCCGACGGGCTACACATTTACAATACGGACGAACACTGTCTAAACTATTATAATTCTTTGTACAACACCTGGACTTGCTATTGCGCAGATGATACCTGTAAAGTAGTTTTGATTCGCATTTCACAAAGCACAGGCAATATCAATTTTAATACCCTGTATGCTTCTAAATTTCCCGGGGCCACAAAATTTACATTGCTGATTGAACCCGGAGTGATTGTATCAAATGGTATTAATTTTACCACCCTATCAACAGGTATTTTTTATACAATAAAGATAGTAAACCGAGGGTCAATCTATGGCGTAGGCGGTGTAGGTGGAAGGGGGTCAAGCGGCCAGGTAGGTGCCCCATGTACCGTACCAGTACAGAGCGGGTTTACGGGGGGACCTGCTATTTTTACCCTTGCAAATTCTGTGCAGTTGATCATCGACAACTATGGTATTCTTGCAGGGGGCGGCGGTGGTGGCGGTGGCGGTGGTCGTACTCAATTGGGGCAGTATGGTGGTGGTGGTGGTGGTGGTGCCGGAATTCTTGAGGGAGCAGGTGGTCAGGGAGGAGGAACTACTGGATCAGTATTGGGTTCCTGTGTCTCCTTTCCAGTCGCAGGGTTTGGAGCATCAGGTACAAATTCTGTAGGGGGCGCAGGCGGCATCGGGGCTAGTGGAGGTAGTGATGGCGGAGCTGGCGGGGGTCTTGGGCAACCGGGGTTAGCGGGCCTGGGCTTTGCCGCAGGTAGTGGGGGGCAAGCAGGTAAAGCCGTGGCATCCACCAATGGCGCTACCGGTACCATTCTCAATAACTTTGGTGGACAGGTGTTGGGAGTGGTAGAGTAAGAATTATAAAGACAATATTTTACTTGCTGTTTTTATTTATTTCCTAGCAACGTCCCCTACGTGAGACCATTGCTGGAAGAATATTGCAACGCTGGAGTACAAGAACCAAAGCCAGCATGGTGTTTATTATTTTGAAAGCACGGGTACAAGAAGATGCAGCAAAGTTGGCTCTGTTGTGTTAAAGGTAAAACTAGCTGCAACATAAGGCCTCCGCCTTAGTTCGTGTCTCTCCGCCCTGGGTTGTCTCTCCACGAACCATCTCAACCATAAACCCCGTTAGATTCGCCATTTGCCCCAAACCAATTTTTACAGAAATATTATACTACAAATTTGCAGGAATTGTTACTTTTAGAATGGTGAAGTATCAGTAATTTATAACCGATTTTTAGTAGGCAACAGTTCGGTTTGTAAAGACAAGAACCGAGGTGTAGCATTTTATAGAGAAGCTACCTATCCCCCTGCGCCCTCAGCCCTTCTGCGTGCATAAAAAAATCAGTCATCCTCCTCCAACAGCTTTTCCATAAAAACATTAAATGCTTTTACGTAAGCCTCATAATATGCTCCGGTGCCAGGGCCAACAAACTCTGTATCAAATTTTCGTACTATTCCTTTTTTATCGATGATGATGGAACTCGGGAAAAACTTTATCGGCGTTATCTGGGGCAAAGTTTTTTCGGTACGCAAACTATCAGACACAGACACTCCGGTAATGAGCATAGGATACTCCACATCAAACCGCTGCTGAAATTTTTTAACGCTTTTTACGGAACGATCAAAATCGGTGCTGTTCTCGTAAGCAAGGGCAATCACTTCTACTCCCCGTTGTTTGTTGGCTTTGTAATAATTACTTAAAAAGATGGTTTCATCCATACAATTAGGGCACCATGACCCCATGATCTGCACAACCACCACTTTGTTTTTAAAACGTTGGTCGTTGATGGAAACAGGCACGCCATTCAGGTCAGGAAATGTAAAATTCAATTTCGTTTCTCCCGGCCTCATAGCCATGCTGGAGGCAGCTGTATTCACTTTTGCTTTTGGATTCTTTACTGCGTGCCAGCTTTCTTTAAAGCTGTTGCCCGAATAGAATTGGCCGTTGCTAATCGTTTTATTATTGCCAACAGTGGCGGTAAATAAAAATGCATGGCCACCATCAAATGTAGAGAGTTTGAGCTGATTGCCGGTTACGATCCCTTGCAGATAGCGGTAATCGCCGGTAGGTGTTAAAATGGTGCCGGTAAGTTGATTGCCAATTTGTTTAAACTCGGCAACCGAAGGGTATGCAGCACTGGTATCACCTTTAAAACGAACCGCCCATCTGCCGGATACATTGAACAATGCATTGCCTGCAGTAGCCGAAAATCTTTTTGTAGAGGGTGCCGCCCTAAACGCCATTACCTGTTCGGTACTGGTTCCGCCCTTCGTCCAGGTGCCCTGCCATGCATTGTTTTTAATGGCGGCTTTAATAACAGATTCAAAAACCGGCATACTGATAAATACCGAATCGGCAGTAAAACGGATATTATCCACTTTAATTTTTTCGGCGGCATTGATCACATACAAAACTGTTCTGGAGCCATCCTTCTTTATAGTGAAATTAAAAACGATTTTTTCTCCATCCGGGCGTTGCAAGGTTGCCAGCCAGTTACCGGTGGGTTGTGCGTTCACAGCAAGACCAGTAAGCATTATGAATGAAGTGAGTATTTTCTTGAGCATTAAACGGAGGTTTTAATTTGACTGCAAAATTAAACAATGCGCTTTTCTCATCTTGAAAATAAATCTAATCGTAGTAGCAAGCACAACGCTCCCATTAACAAATTTGCGGGAAGTAGAAGCTGGCTTGCTTCTCAGCAACGGTGAATTGACTCGTTGCAACAATCCATTTGTAGTATGCTTTTTATGTAAATTTTTGCTAAGACAAATGGAAGGGTTCGATATTAGCCATAGTTCGTGGCGCACGAACCATTAAATCTCGTTTCGTGGGCCAAGAACCGAGGCGAATGGACGTCGGTGAAGATTTATCTGCCGGTAGGCAGACAGCAGACGGCTGCGACTCATGAGCGGCAACTATGACTTTGTAATGAATGTTACCCAATACCAACATCGGCAGAAACACCAACATCGGCGGAGGAATCTCGTTATGATCAGGGGGATTTCATTCGATGGGACAGCGACCGATAAATAAAATACTCCTCCGCTAAGATTTACCCCGAGGGAATTTACTGGTCGATACTATCACTCATCATCCCGGCGACTGATTGCTTGGTATTCTTTCATTGGATTCTATGGTGGGGCGGTTGAAAAAAAGTGAGACCACGCTAAAACCTATAAGCAAGCTGCATCAACAAACCCTGCGGGAGACCTTGCGGGGAAAAGGGCTTCCTTGAAGGTCTAGCTGACAATGGCATTCGGAATTAATTTGTTGTTCCATCCTGTCAACTTAATGATTATCTTTTGCAACGATTACCGCTAAATCGTTGTCTCTATTTTTACAATCAGCTCCCTATGCTCACATTACTTTCCCGCCCTTTAATCACTTTTATTATTTCATTTTTTATGTTAGCAAGTTATGGGCAAGTAAACCCAGCCTACACTTGCGGTGATGACCTGCTTAAGAGTATGTTGCAAAAAGTAGATACTGCTTACGATAATATGCAGGTACAAAGTAATCTTCAATTAAAGCGCTACGTAGATAACATGCTTCAAAAAAAGCAAGGGACTCATCTGCTTGGGTCTGAATCTTCAGATAGCACTTATGTTATACCAGTAGTAATACACGTTATTTACCCAGCAGGTACGCAGTATGGCACAGGTATAAACATCAGCTATGCACAGATACGCTCTCAGGTAGAAGCCCTGAATGCGGCGTTCAGCAAGAGTTATCCCGGTTATAATGGGCAAAATCATCCGGCTTACGCTGCCGATACCCGTATAAGGTTCTGCCTTGCCCGCAATACTCAGGATACCAGCAGATGGGCTGTGGGCCCCGGTGGCATTGAGTATGGGGTAAGGCGATATGCTGATAATACCGGTGCATACAATCACAATATCTCCATGAACGGAGCCACTCAATTAAGGCAGATTACCCACCCTACCATTAACAGTTTCCCTTTTGAAAAATACCTTAACATCTGGGTGGTAAGTAGCATTAACGGAGGCAACAATGTGATGGGATACGCCCCGCGGCCAATTATGCCGGGCTATTTGTTGGATGGTGTAGTGATGAGGGCGGATATATTTGGTGACAACAGTACCGGAGCCGCCTACAATCTTGGCTTTGGCCTTGCACAGGGTAAAGTACTTGCACATGAAGTTGGTCATTACTTCAACCTTTATCATATTTTTCAGGGAGGATGCGCAGGTGCCAATGCCGCAGGCAATGCACAAGATGCATGCGACCTTAATGGGGATATGATTTGCGACATAGAGCCAGCCACTACACAAAATATTTTCTGCACACAAACTATACCCAATACCTGCACCGCTAATTATGCTACCGGCACTATAAGTAACGATATGATAAATGATTATATGAGTTATGCTGATGATGATTGCATGAATACATTTACACCCGACCAGGTAAAAAGAATGTGGGCCACACTTCAGTTACAGCGTGCTGATATATGGCAACCGGAAAATTTAATTTTTACGGGTGTTATTGGAAATGATGGATGTGTGCCACCATTTTTAAATGCACAGATCAAAACTGAAAACACCGTTTATTGTGCCGGCAAACCTAACCAATTCTCCAACCCTACAGCGGGCAATACTGCCAGCAGCTATGAATGGCAATTTACGGGTGGCATACCGGCGTTTGCCACTTCAAGAACTGTTGCTGTAACTTACCCACAACCGGGTAATTACACAGTTGTATTAAAGGTGAGCAATGCTACAGGTAGCAGTACAGACTCCATGACATTTGCGATACTGGATTGCAAAATTGATTCTACGCTTTTGTCAATGTCTCATTGGTATTTTGGAAATTTTGGCACCCTTGATTTTACTGCAGGAACTCCTGTGCAAACTAAGACTGCGCTTACAAATCGTACCATGCAAGGGGAGTTTGCCTATCCCGGCCAGTTTGGTCCTAGTGTGCAGGGAACCGTGAGCCTTAGTGATTCAATGGGCAAACTCCTTTTTTACAGCAATGCTGTAAGTGTATGGAATAAAGACCATCAAAAAATAACCACTACTCCAATGTTTGGAGCCAGTGACATCAATATTTCTACCGGCATTTCCTACATCCCACACCCAGGCAAAAAAAACAATTATTTTGTAGCAGGTGTATATCCCAACCTGGATGAAACCCCCTCCGGCGTAAGGTTTACTTTAATAGATGTTGACAGTAATACGGTGCAACCCTACCAGCAATTTAGCCATCCATCTTTGCCAAACAGGTATTCGCAATTGTTAACGGTAGTACCACACTGTAATGGAAACGATTACTGGATTATTACAAAAGGGTATGGTGCCAACACAAATTTTTACTCTTTTCTTGTAACGGCTGCTGGTATTGATGCTGCGCAGGTGCCTGTTATTTCACCGGGTTTTGTTCATACAGCTTTTGGAGGCTCAGGTTATCAGATGAAAGCAAATAGGTTAGGGACTAAAATAATTTTCACCTCTCCGGCAATTTATTCAGTAAAAAGTACCGGTGCGTTGTATGACTTTGATAGTCGTACAGGCAGGCTTAGTAATGAAAAGCATATTCCCGATGCAGAGGGGTACAGCAATATACAAACCGGGGTGGCTTTTAGTGCCAATGGCGAATATTTTTACCTGCTGCGCAGCTCTAATTTTGCAACGAACGGGCTACCCTATTGGCTATTTCAGTACAGGGTGAGTAATTTTGAGTACAATGTGATTGCCGCACCTGGATTTTATTTCGCCTCCCCTTTACAACCAGGACCGGATGGGCAAATTTATATAACCACCCAGGATCATAAGCTGGCTCGTATTTCAAACCCCGATCAATGGAGAACCTTTTCCATAATTGGATCATTTATCAATATGAGGACCCTGAATGATAGTATTCGTACAAGCGTAAGCATGCCGGCATTTATTGATGCGAGACGGCGGCAACCCGACAACCCAGATTTTTCTACACAGTCTGTAAATTGCAACAGCTTCCGGTTTACCACAGTTTGTTTTGACAATTATACAGCAAGATGGAATTTTGGTGATGGCTCCCCGGCACAAACAGGACATGTGGTCACACACCAATATGCTGGTCCCGGTACTTACAATGTTTCCCTGAGCCTGAGTGCAGGGGCGGTATTGTATGGATCCGTTTCCAAAACCGTAACTGTGTTGCCGGTCAGTGTAGAAATTACCGGTCCAGAGTTTATATGCAGCAATGGCCGAAACCCTATACAATATTTTGCACCCTTGCAGCCTAATGCAACCTATAAATGGACCGTTCTAAGCGGCGGCAGGATAAGTGGTGCAGATGACTTCCCGTTTGCAGATGTGGAATGGCAGCAGGCAAGTAGCACGGGAAGTATTCAATTGCAGGTAATAAGGGAAAGCTGCGTTTTAACCAGCACAAAAACAGTGAGTATTGCTGCTGGCCCCTCATTTAGCTGGAACTTGCCAGACAGCATATGCATATTTGACAGTTTACTAACGCTAAAGGCGTTGCCGGCAGGCGGCAGCTTTACGGGAAAAGCTGTAACGAACAATAGCTTTTCACCCTCCCTGGCGGGGGTTGGTTTTCATATCATTACCTATACTTATTCTGATGAAACAACCTGCCTGGGGCAAATAGAAAAAACCATTAAGGTAGCAAAATGCAATATTCCCACAGATCAAAACACAGATTGTGAAGTTTTGCTTAACTCTATTGCTGTTGCGCCAAACCCTGTTGTTGATATGTTGCAATTAAAATCTCCTTATGTTTTAAAATTTGCCACCGTGTATAATTCTTTGGGAGCCAGAGTAGCCGCGGCTAATCTGCATAATAACAGCATGAAGCTATCAAACCTTGCTTCCGGCCTTTATACCGTAGTTGTCTACTGCGAAAAAAACAAATCCTACAAGGCTTTTCCTTTCCTAAAAAAATAAAACGCAATTTAAATCAGCACAACATTTTGTGTACCTATCGGTAATTGATCTTTGACATAAGCCGCAGTGTATAGGGGGAGCCGGCATTGCGCTTTAGCGGCTGAGCCCTATACGCTGCATCGGGTCTGCCGGTAGGCAGGGGTTTACAGAAACCTATTTTTATAGGGATGATTTATGGTGCCAAAAACCGGTTGAGAGAGACGCCATGGCCTCGGCTGCGACGAGCCAATTATTAGGAACTACAAATTGACGCTCAACTTTTTCGCTGGACCGTGCTGGGTGGCTCGTCAAAGCCGAGGCCACGGCAACGGAGAAGTTACCAGCAAGGGATTTTATACCTGACCCAACACAAGCTCAATGGTTTACTGTATTTTTTGCAGTAAGCTAATGTGTTTTTGCCGATACCCATTTGGATCATAGGTTGAGGCAGAAGATGCCCAAGCCTTTATTTTTCCAATAGTAGTATTGCCTTTATATTGCGAATTCCGTAGATATAAACCCAATGATGCAAGAGAAGCTGAAAACCGCATGCTTTCACTTGAAGCTTCAAATGCCTGTCCCATATCATAAATATTAAGGCTTAATTCCCTGCTGGTAGTTTCATCTGGTTTTTTATATCGGAACAAAATTGTGAAGGAAGGATCGGTTTTAAAATCAACATTTGCTTTAGGCTTTATTTCGTAGATCGCAGTGATAGTTTGACCAGCTCCAATTTCACCTGCATCTTTTAATTCATCTTTAAAATCTGCGGTTTGCAACACCCTGTTTTCATATCCAATTAACCGATATTCCTCTACAATATTTTTATTGAATGTTATTTGAACTTTTACATCTTTTGCGACAGTCAGAAATTTATTGTATTCGGCAATGAAAACTTTTTCAAGTTCTTCCTTGCTATCGAGGTATTCAAAATTACCATTGCCCTTATTTGAAAGTTTTTCAAGCATTGACTCATTAAGGTTTCCAAGTCCAACTCCTAAAGTCGTCAAAAAAATACCTGAATTTCTTTTTTGTTCTATCAAGTTTATCAGTTGCTCAGTAGATGATATCCCCACATTAAAATCACCATCAGTTCCTAAGATCACCCTGTTGTTTCCTCCTGCTATAAAATTGTTTTCAGCAATTTCATAGGCTTTTTTTATGCCAGCTTCACCATTTGTACTGCCGCCAGAACCCAGCATTTGAATGGCGGAAATTATTTTATTTTTTTGGGATCCGGGAGTTGATTCTAAGGCCACTTTATCGCTTCCGGCATATGTAACGATGGCTATCCTGTCATCAGGTCTCATTTGTTCGGTAAATTTAATGAAGCCAGATTTTAATAATTCAAGCTTGTCTGGAGATGACATTGAACCTGAAACATCAATTAATAAAACAAAATTTGCTTTTGGATATTCAGCTAAGGCAACAGGTTTTCCTTTTAGTCCTATGCGAATTATTTTATTGCCTTCCTTCCAAGGGCAAATGCTTACTTCTCCATTTACAGAGATATTTTCATTATTTGAAGCATTGGGATAATCGTACGTAAAATAATTAATCAGTTCTTCTGTTCTCAATGCATCTTTATATTCACCAAGTCCGGAATTTGTTACCAAACGTCTTGTAAGCGCATACGAAGCACCGTCTGCATCAATTGAAAATGTAGAAGTAGAAGAGTCATTTGTTTTAATGAAAGGATTTTCGATAATTGAATCTGCCTTTCCAACATTTGGTTGATAAAGTTCGCTACCACTAAAACCACCATTTAAATCCTTATCACAACTATTTAGGGTTAATAGTCCTAGAGCTAATGTAAGTGCAGGTAACAATTTCATCTTTTTTTAATTTGGTGTATTGGGCTGTATGACAACCTTTTTAAAAATAACGCTGCATTAAAACAATACGGAAGGATTGAAGCAGACTTCTATGGCCTCGGCTGCGACGAGCCATTTCTTGGAACTACAAATTTACGCTTAACTTTTTTGCTGGACCGTTCTTTGTGGCTCAGTCGGTAAAATACCGCCAAGCATTTTGAACTGACGCCATGGCCTTGGCTGCGACGAGCTATCTATTGGGAGATACAAATTGACACTCAACTTTTCGCCGGACTGTGGTATGTGGCTCGTCAAAGCCGAGGCCACGGCAAGTGTATGCCGACCACGGCAAAAATGCCGGTCAGCAACAAAAAAACCGCACAACAAAGAGCGGCTTGGTATATTAAATACGGGATAAAAACTTATTTTTTTCTTGCTTCATCCAATGCCGCAATGTATTTATGAATAAGCTTTGGCATAGGAATCATATCAGCCAAATAATTCTTCCCCGTTACACGATCCTTTATGTACCAACCTTCGGTTTGCACCCTGGTCCGTGTTGTATTCTGCGAAGGGCTTCCTTGTACAAAAGTCGTAATATTTGTGCTCGAAGTGATCTCATATAATATATAACGGCAGTGTTCAACAGAATATTTCTCAGGCTTGGTAGTGGTTTCATATTCCCCGGTATAACCGCTTTTGCGAAAGTGCTTTTTCATGCTCCCGGCATAGAAAGGGTTGGATGCATAAATAAGCAGTGTATCGTTGCCCTTATTGAACTCGGGCGGAATAACCCCTGACTCTACTGTGAAGGATTCCTTTTGTGCAGAGGCGGATTTGATTCCTGCTATTGACAATAAGGTGAATACGAATACGACAAGAAACACTTTTTTGAGATGCATAAGCTTTAGTTGTTTTGGTTGATTAAATGTAGTGACAAACACCTGATTATTGAATGATGTGGGTAAGTTCAGGTAGGATAAAACGGTATGTTGTGTACCACCAGGCGCCGATATGGCGCTGAGCAAACACGACTCTATGTCTTGAATTTTAAATAGTTTTAAGTCTTATGTAAGACGTGCTGAAAGCTTGTTACTGGAACGACTTTGCTTTTGTGCACTCTCCCTTATCCTGCGCAGGTCAACGTTGAAAGTTTTTCAATGTGGAGGCATAGAAAGCGCTTGGCCGCATAACTGCGCTAGTGGGGGCCAGTTGGGTGATTCCTTCTACTTTAACGGAACCGAACGGCAAGGCTCAGATTCGTGGCTCGTTGAAACCGAGGCCACGGGCCACGGGAGTTACCTTGTGCCGACCACGGAGAAGCCTACCACGGTAAAGTTAGTTTGTGCCGACCACGGCGAAGGAAACGAGCGGTTCTAGCCGGCATCAAGTGCTCGGCGTTGCCGAACACTTGCGCCAGAGGGGCATCCTGGATGGTTTCCCAGTTCTATCTTATCAGAATGGAGCTCCCCTTTTCCGTTTTATGGGCCTGCCCGTAAAGTTGGTACCGGCATATCCATACATACCCGCCAGCATCCTGGGCCATACCTTTCAGCCTGCCATCCCAGCCTTGCAGCGGGTCGTTCGTTATAAATACCGGTTGGCCATAACGGTTGAAAATCTTGAAATCGAATGATTGTATACTTCCAAAAAGCATTGCCTTCAACAAATCGTTTTTTGTATCGCCATTTGGTGTAAATGCAGAAGGCACAAAAAGTCCGGTAAGGCAATTTTTCAGATTCAGGTTAATACTATCTGTATTCTGGCATCCATACTTATCTGTGCCTTTCAGCCAATACCTGCCTGGCTGAGATACCCGTATATTGGCAGCCGTACTGCCTGTGCTCCATAAATAATTTTTAAAGCCCAAAGAAGATTGTATTGGCTCCGGTTGAAAGAAACAGAGACTGGTATCCGCAGACAAAAAACCAGAAACCGGCAGAACGATATTATTTATCCTTAGCGAATCGGATCCTTTACATCCTTTGCTATCGGCCACCGTTACAAAATAGGTCCCGGTATTACTTATGGTAAAAAGCCTGCCGCCTGATCCATCCTGCCATACATAAGCCGAAAAGCTGCCCGCATCCAGCGTCCTGGTAGTACCAAAACAAAGGTTGGTATCATTACTTAATGCCGGAACGGGCAAAGGATAGATCTCTGCAATATTCAGGGTGTCTTTAGAACTGCAGCCATTACTATCTGTAGCTTTCACTATAAACGTTCCTGCTGTTCCAACGCTGATGAACCTGGTCGTTTGCCCTGTATTCCATTGATAACCCGCAAAGCCCACACCAGCATCCAGCGAAAGCCGTGTTCCTGCACAAAGGCTACTATCCCTTCCCAGGTTAACCGGTGCTGACTGATGAACCGTTACTTTTATTGTATCGTGCGCAAAGCAGCCGGGTGACTGCTCGGCTTTTAAATAATAATCCATTGTAGCTGATGGCCATACCTCCACGGTAGCAGTGGTGGTTGAACTGATATTGATTGCCGGCGACCATTGATAATTTAAAAACCCGGATGGAGCAGCAATTTGTACGGAATCTTTATTGCATTTGAAAAGATCGGGACCGGCGTTGATAAAAACCGGTGGCCGAGGGGTAACCAATACCGAGTCTTTCGCAGTATTTCCGCAGGAATCTGTTACCAATAGATGATATAAGCCAGAGCTGTTTACCAATAGTGTATCTGCTGCAGACCCGTCCTGCCATAAATATGTTTTAAATCCTGTATTGGCCCGGATCACCATGCTGTTGTTAACGCAGATACTCGTATCTGGCCCAAGGAAAAGTGTATTGGCATTCGCTTTAATACTAACCTGTACCGTGTCTTTCACCAGCATACAACCGGCATTTAACCCCACTATCACTGATGTAGTAGCGGTGCCAAGAAACTTTACCCTGATGCTGCTGTCTGTTGTACTTATAATTTGGGAGTATGCCGCATCAACCTGCCAGCTTACCGGCGTGCTGCAGCCAGGCGCTCTGATTGCGGTATAGGTCATCGTATCTGAAACACTGCAAAGCACAGATGCACCAGTTATGCTTACGGTGCTGCAATTGGCATCGTTGGTATTACAAACCATTTCGGCCCAGGTAATGATATTCCGGATGTATGGCTTAGGTACAATAGGAACCTCAGAAATGGTAGTTACATTATCCAGGTCGTTGGCCAGATCCTGGTGGGTTAACTCAACTGCTGAAGCAGTAAATGCCTCACTATAGCAGGCACCTGCAGTCGTATTGGCAATAGTGCCATCTGCCTGGGTCTTTAACAGGAAGGAGTTATACTGCTTGCTGTTTTCCGATATACCCAAAAAATTGAAACCTGAAATAAAAAGGGTTCCCGCTGATTCATCTATGCCTGCAAGCAAATGATTCCTCAGATTAGGATATTTTCTTCCCCATATTACCGTACCCGAAGGGCTAAATTTTAAAACGGAAAAGCTGGTATCATTGTTCAGCTTGCTTTGGTTGGCTATAATAAAATTGTTGTCGCTTGTTTTTAGCAGGTCATAAGATGCATGCTCATTAAAATTATAATTAAACGGATCGTTCAAAAAGTTGAGCGTGTTTATTTTAAAGAGTTTCTTTACGTTTCCGGCAGCATCCAGAGAGATCATTCCCAGGTTCAGATGATTTTGCTCGCCAAAGTTTAGTGTAATGTAAATAGAATCAGCTATGGCATTGATGCCTCTTACCGCAAAAGACTGCGACGGTATCGTCATTCTTTTATACCATACAGATTCACCATTTCCGTTTAATTTAAGTACGTGCAATAAAAAGTCTGACATATACCCATCCGCAGCCAGGTAAATATTAGTTCCTATTACCGTAACCCCGCGGTATACTACATTGCTGTTGCTATAATGATATTGTTTTTGCCATACAATGTTACCTGTTGAGTTGAGCTTCATCACGAAGGAATAAATAGGAGGAAATCCCACGTTCCTATTGATACAGATCACATAACCCCCATCAGTTGTTTTAGCAATATCGTATGCATCGCCCATAAAATACCAGGCCCAGATCACATCGCCGGTATTGGCATCTATTTTTACAATCAGGGTACTATCCCAAGCGGAATGATTCAAGGTGTATTGGTCGCAACCCAGAGCAATCAGATGGCCGTCATCGGCTTTAAGCACCTTTTTAAAAAAAGAAGTATGGGTATAGTTGTTGTATGTTTTGCTCCATTGTACATCGCCATTTGGTTTTAGCTTTGTGATAAAGGGCTCCGTGGTCATAAAATGATTCTGCATGCCGGCCATTGCGGAGCCGCCATCATCAGTAGCTACCACATCCCAGGTTCTATAGGAGCGGGTAGATTTGTAATTACTTAAAAAAGAACTGCTACAGCCCGGCGGAATTACCGGGGCGCCCACACAGGATATTTGTGAACATTGAACAGTGGTTGTAAAACCAGTAGCCGTAAAACCGGCGGGTAAAGCACCGGTGTATGCATAGCCCTGTGAGCCGGCATTGGCCCACGTAAAATCCTGGATGGTATAATGAATGGTATCCACAAAAGCGCCGATCCATCCAGCTGTACAGGGTTTCACAGAACCATTCCGGTCTGTTTTAAATACGGCGATTCCTGTATTCCATTCAAAATTTTCAAAGACCCGGGTAGTGCCTGCAAACAGGAACCCGTTGTCAGCATTCCGGTCAAGTCCCCTAAATCTTCCTGTATTACCCCATGAGCCATACAATTCCTGGCCCCATTCCGAATTAGCGGTGGGACCAATAAATACCGCTTTTGCATTACCTGTAATCGTTGTATCCTGCACCACATACACGAATCCGCTGTCACTGGTAATAATATTCACAGAGGCGATCTTTGTACCTGCCTGGGTAGATACGTTTACGCCCCTGCTGTAAGTGATCACCCCGTCATCCCGCAATTTCAACAGAGCCAGTTCAGCCGAATTTTCCAAAGGAAATAAAATGCCAAAAGCGATTCCCCCGGGAATCTTGAAAATATTCAGGAGGTTTTCCTGGTTATTAAAACCGTTGCGAAAAGTCTTTACCGAAATAATATTGCCCGTTGCCAGATCCATTTTCATCAGTAAGCCATCTTTATCTGCCTGGGTTACGTGACCTGTAACATAAACAGTGCTCCCATCCTGCATGGCAAAGGCTACGCCGTCGTTTCCCCCGTTATGGTCAAGGGTTTTTGTCCAGCTGATATTTCCTGCAGCATCTGTTTTGGTAACTATGCCATCGCTTTGGCTGCTGCTGTCGTTTTTATTCGCTAAAAAAATAAAGCTGCCATCGGCCAATTCTATAATTTCTTTTGCACTTACCCTCCCGGTGGTAAGGCCATAGTTTTTTATCCAAAGCAGGTTGCCGGCATTGTCCAATTTTGCCATTACAGCATCGCCGTTATTATTGCCGTAAGAGGCGCTGTTCCCAAGTACGATGTATCCCCCTGCAGTAAGCGTTTTAATCCTTACAAACTGGTCATCGGCAGTGCCACCCCATTGTTTGCTCCATACCATATCTCCCTGCTGGTTCAGCTTCATCACCAGTGCATCAAAGTCGCCGGCAGTGTTGGAACTCGTTCGCCCCACCAATACCGAACCCTTGTCGGCAGTATAGGCTATATCAACAGCCTCGTCTATACCAGGACCTCCATAAACTTTTTTAAAGATGGGTTCACAGGTTTGCCCTGCTGCATGATAGTTTAACAGGCTGCAACATACAAAAACGAGTGACAGGATAACAGTGAGTTGAAGTGTACGGGGTTGGGTAAGCTTAAGAGACATAGGTCTTGATTACAGTTAATGTGGTAGACAAAGAAACAAAAAATAGTGCAATGAAAGCCGGGCGCCTTTGCTGTTAACTGGTTAGGCTTTTTTTCATTGATATGATTGTGGCACGGGAAGCCATTTTTGGCAACATTCTACGCCTTGGTTCGTGTCTCCACGAACCATCTCAGGCATAAACGCCGTTAACTTTGCCATTTGCAGCAAACCAATCTTTCCAGGAATATTATACTTCAAATTTGCAGCATCGTTCATTTTAGATGTGTGGGCGATGAAAAATTTGTAACCTCTTTTTATTAGGCAATAGGTCGGTTCGTGGAGACACGAACCAAGGCGAAGAATGATAACTATTTTTATAAATATTTACTCTTTTAGATAAAAATGTGTTTCTTTAGCAATGTATCCTGATGAAGATACCCATTGGTACTTGCAAAAATGAAAAACAAATCTCTACTTCTCCTTTTATTTTCAATTTCGGTTTCTGTTTTATCCTTTAAAGCTGTGGCCCAGTTTCGGGAAATTTATAAAGGACCAAATTCAGCTAACTCAATCAACGCAATTTCTTTTATATCTCCTGCAACCGGATTTGTAGCATTTAATTATTCGGTAGGATTTACACAAGATAGCGGAAGAACATTTACTACCAGAAGTATAAGTATAGGCAACACCAATTATAATGGATATGTCGTAAACCTTCTGTTTGGGTTTAAAACTTCGGGCATTATAGCCTTTAGCTCTGATTCACTTTTTATTACAGGTGATTATGGGTATGAGCCTTCTATTTTATTTTCCTCTAACCAAGGTCAAAGCTGGAAGTTAGTCTATCATACCGGTATCAACATTAATGCACCTGTTAACAGCGGCGGTATTACTGATATAAAGTTTCCTGGCAACGGCGCTGTAGGATTTGCTGTGCATCATGACGAATTACTTAAGACCACAAACAGAGGACAAACATGGGTGCCATTAATTTATGCTGCAAGCAACCAGTTAAGAAAATTGAGTTTCCCAACAACAAGTATTGGTTTTGCTATTGGCTATAAGCATTTTTATAAAACGGTAAATAGTGGCACTACCTGGACTGCTTTAAGTTTGCCCACTCCATATGGACCTGATGTAGATTTTAATAATGTTTTCTTTTTAAATGAAAATATTGGGTACATAACTGATCATAATCACAATACAATTTTTAAGACAATAAATTCTGGTGCGACCTGGGTGCAAATGAATAACGCATCTATTATTCCTGTGTATGGAACAGATATGCATTTTACTAATGACAGTACCGGGTTTATTACAGCAGAATCTGGATATGAAATATATAATACAACCGATAATGGAAGGGTATGGGAACTGTGTAAGAAAAATACCGATTATCAATCATTTGGAAATGGATTAAAGTGTATTCATTTTTACAATAACCAAACTGTATGGGCTGGTGGAGAAGGTGATTATTTATTGCTGTCAACAAGCGGTGGGACCAGCACAATACCTGCTTCTTTTTTTAAAGTTGATACAAGTAATTTGTACCAGACATCGCTGGTAAACCTTGTTAACATTTCTAAACCTGGTTATCAATACCGATGGTATCGGAATGGAATATTATTCAATTCAAGTTATCAAGCATCTTATACTCATACACTGGGCACCTTAATAGACACTATTAAACTGGTTGTGAGCAATGGTGTTGATAGTTCTTCCGCTTTGAATTACGTTTATTTTAATCCTCCTGTTGTTATTCTTACTCCATCCATCAGTTCCTTTTTCCCGTTGAGCGCATCAATAGGAAATATTGTAACCATCAAAGGAACAAAGTTCACGGGCACAACATCTGTAAAGTTTGGCACCATACCAGCTATGTCTTTTACAGTTTTAGCAGATACTTTATTGAGTGCTACTGTAGGAATTGGAGCTAGCGGCAGCGTAACTGTAACTACCCAAAATGGCACCGCCACCAAAACAGGATTTACTTATTTTACACCTGTTTATCCAATCCCCAGTATCACTTCCTTCAATCCAGCGAGTGGGCCTGTGGGCACTTTAGTTACTATCACAGGAACAAATTTTAGTACGGTCGCTTCAGAAAATACTGTTCATTTTGGCGCTGTTAAAGGGAGTGTAATAAGTTCCACTGCCAATATGATTTCTGTTCTTGTGCCTGCCGGCGCAACCAATATGTTACTTACTGTTACTACAAATCAACTCAAAGCTTCCTCAAATAAACCATTTCTCGTAGTTTTTAGTGGGGGAGGTACTATTTCGCAAAGTTCATTTGCCCCAGCACAAAGATTTGATGGTGTCAAATCTTCAAAAAGTATTGTTTTATGTGATATGGATGAAGATGGCAAGGCTGATTTTGTAACAAGAAATTATCCTCCCAATCCCGCCTCCGTTTTAAGAAACATTTCTGCAAATGGGTTACTTTCTCTTGCCCCGCCAGTAAGTGTTGCAAATTATAACGAAAATAATGCTAATCAAGGTACAATAGCTACAGACCTTGATGGAGATGGTTTGCCAGATCTTGCTATTACCAATAATGGTACAGATTTTTTTTCAGTATTTAGAAATACCGGGAGTATTGGAAATATATCATTTGGACCAAGACTTAATTTCAACACAAGGGATTCTAATGGTTTCGCCGAATATCCACAAACGATTTCATTTGCCGACTTTAACTTAGACGGAAAAACAGATATTGTAGTTGGCGGTAATGATAATTCATCACAATTAAGGGTTTTTAAAAATACCAGTGTACCAGGATACATTTCATTTGCTCAACCCCTTTCTTTTCAAGTCACAGGTAGTCCACTTTCCTTAGTTACTGGAGATGTAGATGGTGATAATAAACCTGATATAATAGCACCGGCGTATAGCAGAGTAAATATTTTAAAAAATATCAGTACCGGCTCAGATATTCTTTTTGATGCAAATATCGAACTTACCACACACGATGAATGCTACGTGGCGGCTTTGGCTGATCTGGATGCTGATTCAAAACCAGATTTAATTGCAGGTAGCGGTTATGAATTTTCAATTTTTAAAAATAGCAGTGCAGGAGGAATAATTTCCTTTGAAAACAAAGTAGACTATCCTATGAGCATTTTTGGAGAGTACAATCGGGTTGCTGAAATTGCTGTCTCCGATTTAGATGGTGATGGCAGGCCTGATCTGGCTATGGCAACTACTCATCTTCCGTTATATATTTCATTATTTAAGAACATAGGAACTAATAGCGGAGTAATAGCAATTAGTGAACGCATCAGTATTGAGCCTATATCCTTTGCTAATGGCATGGCAATAGGCGATCTAGACTATGATGGTAAACCTGACATTTCGTTTGTAAACTATTTTGATTCTTCTATATATTTTTTAAAAAATATAGTAGGAACTCCTGATACAATGAGGTTCTGCCCACCAATGGTTTCAACAAATTTATATACAAACCTGGTAGGAAGTAATTATCAATGGCAGGTTAATAGTGGCAGTGGTTATATCAATCTACAAAATTCAGGGAATTATGGGGGAACAATCACCAAAACACTTCAACTCATAAATGTGCCAACATCCTTTTATGGGTATACCTATCGTTGCTTGGTAGATGGGAATAGCGGTAACCCGTGTACGATAATTTTTGAAAACATGTGGCTTGGGCGTGTGAGTGATTCATGGACAGATCCAGTTAACTGGCTTTGTGGGACTGTGCCCGATGCAAATACTGATGTGTTTATATTTAATGGGACAGTAGTTATTAATTCTGATATAATATGTGGCAGTCTTACTGTCAGTCCCAATTCTTCTGTAACAGTTAATCCCGGTTATCACATAACCATTACGCATTAGATAGTTCTTTAGATCGTTTTGTGAAATAGGATTAATTACTTAGGATTACAAAAACTCCCCTGCTGGTATTAGCAGCTAAGCCTCGGTTTGTGGCACACGTAACAATTCCTGCCTTGCCTTGGTTTGTGGCACACGAAACAACTGGTTCCGCTAAGTGTGCCCCGAACCGGGGCTATAGAGGAAACACCTGCATCACTTAAAAAATCTTGCAACTCTTAGAAGCTTGCGTCGCTGGAGATGACTCTAGGCGACGGCGGATAATTTCTGAGGCGCAAACTCTGCCGGCAAAGAAAGTTTATCACCGCAACATTTTCCCTGCAGCAACAATGCTGTTTCTATTGTGTCCCAGCGGGGTTTTCGCACAAAGGGTCTCTCTAGCTTGCAAGGCAACTGCGAAACCCCGATGCATTTGGAATGACCCCTTTCAAATACTGCCCCTTCTTACTACCGCCTGGGTATGGCCGTCTTAAGGTTGAGGAGTATTATACATCGGGGTCTCGCCATAAACAGCTTACTATTCGGGAACCTGGCCGGCGAAGACCCCGCTGGGACACAACCTCGGAAAAGTAGTCACATCTTTATTTCTCTTTTGTCATTTCCCCCAGCGACTTTGCACCAGCATAGGTTAGTTGGTAACTCATTTTATTGGCATTCATTTCTAATACTTCTACAGTAATGGGGCTATCTGCCTTTATTAACTTTGCTGCGGGATCATTGGAGGTCAGCAATCGTAAAACATAGGTACATTTATCTAACCAGGTGATTAACCAAATCGTTTTATACTGTTTGTCTTCTGTTATTTCATGCATCTTGTTCCCTTCAATTCGGTCGATGTATTTTTTCCCGTTGGCTGTATAGCTCCAGTTGCCGGTAAAGAGAGCCTTGCAATTGCTGTTATCGGCGAGCGAACTTTGTATACCGCTTGTATTTACGGAAGTATCTGCCTGTTCACCTGCATTTAACGTTACCAGCCCGTTTAACAACTCCTCCATACTTGTTTTGTATTTTTCAACCAGGCTTCTCGACATGTAACCCATAAACTGCACTGTACTTTCAGAGCCGGTAAAATAGTAAGTGAGGTAGGTTAATTTGATACCCTCCACTACAGCATCGCTGTACACATACAAAATCGTTAATCCATTTACAGATCGCATTTCTTCATGAACAATTTTAAATTGAGAACTTACTGCCTGCATGTTCCCAATGGCAATTTTTCGTAAACTTTTTAAATCCATCTCCAGGGGCTCTATAACAATCTGCCCTCCTACACTGCTGTTCTCTTTTAAAGAAAACGAGTATTCCGCTGCACCTCCGGTTTGCTTTACAAAGTTCCATTCCTTTGAATTGAGCCATACTCCGATGGGGGCAATTTTGCTTTTTAAAAGGAAATTTGCTGTTGAAGCTTTTTTGAATTGAGTTGAGTTCACCGCAATAGACTCATTATTTTTTACAGCTTCCACATATCGCCAGGTACCATCAGCTGCTAAAAGCACTTCTTCCCCTGTTTCTGTAACTGCTTTGGTTTGGCCCTGTACACTATGGAAGCTGATCAACAATAGTGTGCTAAATAAAATTTTACATAAAGTCATAGATGGAACGATTAAGGGTTTGGCAAAGGGTTTATTGTAAAGGCATGTAGGCAATAGTAGCTGCTATCTCAAAACGAATATAACCAATCAGGCAATCCGGCGAAAGTTTATCTGCCACGCCTCCCCGGGGCAATGGTGTGTTGCCCGAGAAAGTGGCAGTTTTTGCAAGTATGCCCTAAAGAAATGAGGCCACTCTATAGCATATGGAAAGTTCATACATCAATATAGAAAAATTTTGTTAGTCTAAGATGGGGCCTCGCTGCTGACCATTTATCTGCCAGCAGGTAGACAGCAGGCGAGGGATATCCGAAGGTTGAAGGATGAGCTCTTTTAATTTGGAGGAACATCAACGTCGAAAAAAAACACTCTCGTAGGCGGCGAATGAAACATTCTACTGGGCGATCGCCGTCGGTGATAACACCGGACGGCGGCAACCTTGGAGGAGCGGGAATGACTTTCTAATGAAGGTTACGCAACACCAACATCGGCGGAAAATGAACACAACTATTTAAGTAATTATATGGGAACATTAAATAGTTTTCCAAAAGCCATCCCCATGGCCTTTATTTCGTCATGGCCTGCTTGGCGATTAAGAATAAAGTTATACCCTACAAAATTTACAATCTCCCCATTTGCTTTTTCTCCCGTAAACATTTCGAATATTTCTCGAATTTTTCGCTTGTAAAATACTATTTGTTTATCAACAAAGAACGACTCTATATTGTGTAACAC
>JBKJKD010000311.1:0-4575 GCA_046597635.1 Ferruginibacter sp.
GGGCAGGAGCAAGTGCGGTGATATTGGCCGATAAAACCAGCGATGCTTTTTCAATCACCGGCTTGGAAAAAGCATTGGAATCTCCCAAGACAGATGTGCGCATCTTTGGCAAACCAACCACCCGGCCATACCGTAGAATGGGCGTTGCGCTAGCGTATGACGATGTGCATGCAGCTATGCATGTATTGCGCAAAAAAGCGAAAGGAGCTGCGGATTGCATAAAGATTATTTGATGAAATTTTGTAGCATTCTAAAAGTTAAATAACGTTGCGCCCGCTCTACACTTTGGCAAAGCATCCGCATCAATACCTAACTTTGCCGCAATCATAAAAACTAAAAGAAAATGGAAAAAGCAATACTAGCGGGAGGATGTTTTTGGGGCGTAGAAGAACTCATCCGAAATTTACCCGGCGTACAATCTACTGTGGTTGGTTATACTGGCGGCGATGTGCCCAATGCAACTTACCGCAATCATGGCACGCACGCCGAAGGGATAGAGGTGGAATTTGATCCATCCGTATTATCTTATAGAAGTCTGTTAGAATTCTTTTTTAAGATTCATGACCCCACTACATTGAACAGGCAGGGCAATGATCGTGGACTGTCGTACCGCTCGGCTATTTTTTATGCAGATGATACACAGAAAGAAACGGCGGAGGTTTTAATAAAAGAAATGGAAGCTTCTAAAAAATGGCCTGGAGCAATCGTGACCGCCATTGAGCCGGCATCCGATTTTTGGAATGCAGAAGTAGAGCATCAGAACTATTTGCAGAAAAATCCTTACGGATACACCTGTCATTTTTTAAGACCGGAGTGGAAGTTGGCTTAAGACAGAGAATTCAAAGCTGATGGATATAAAAAAAGTGGCTCGGAAACGAGCCACTTTTTATTGTATAAACTTCCTACCTGATTACCTAAAAGAAATGTTTCTCAGTACGAAACAAAGGAGACAAAGAAACCACACTCAACAATTACTGTATTTCTTAGCAAGCTCTGTATTCTTTGTGGCCTTTGTGTGAAACACACTTAATTAAGCCAAATCAAATCTATCCAAATTCATCACTTTAACCCAGGCCGCAACAAAGTCATGTACGAATTTTTCCTGCGCATCTTCGCAAGCATACAATTCCGAAATGCCACGCAGTTCTGAGTTTGAACCAAAGATCAGATCTACACGGGTACCGGTCCATCTTACTTCACCAGTCCTGCGATCTCTGCCTTCAAAAATTTCTTTGGATCCTGCTGCTGCTTTCCATGTGGTAGCAAAGTCAATCAGGTTTACAAAGAAATCGTTGGTCAATGTTTCAGGTCTGTCTGTAAACACACCCAACTTAGTTCCACCAAAGTTGGTGTTCAGCACACGCATACCGCCTACCAGCACGGTCATCTCCGGCGCAGAAAGCGTCATCAGTTGCGCTCTGTCTACCAGCGTTTCTTCTGGTGATAAAATCAAACGCTGCTTTGCATAATTTCTAAACCCATCTGCCTGCGGTTCTAATATGGAAAAAGAATCTACATCCGTTTGCTCTGCGGTAGCATCTGTTCTTCCGGCACTAAATGGCACCGTAATTTCATGACCCGCATTTTTAGCGGCCAATTCAATAGCAGCACCACCACCCAATACAATAAGGTCAGCGATGGAAACAGTCTTACCAAAAGAAGCTTGTATGTTTTCGTAAACCGAGATTACTTTTTGCAACTGCACCGGGTTGTTAGATTCCCAATATTTTTGAGGTGCAAGGCGAATGCGGGCACCATTGGCACCGCCACGCTTATCGCCCGTACGGAACGTAGCTGCAGAAGACCATGCAGTAGAAACCAGTTCGCCAATGCTCAAGCCTGATGCAAGGATTTGTTGCTTCAACTCATTAATGTCAGCATCATTGATCAGCTCTCCGGTTGCCTCTGGTAATGGATCTTGCCAGATCAATATTTCTGTAGGCACTTCTTTACCCAGGTAGCGAACCCTTGGGCCCATATCCCTATGCGTTAGTTTAAACCAGGCACGGGCAAATGCATCATTAAACTGGTCTGGATTCTCTAAAAAGCGGCGGGAGATTTTTTCGTATGCTGGATCTACCCTCAAAGCAACGTCGGTTGTAAGCATGGCAGGCTGATGAAATTTTTCTGCATCAAATGCATCAGGAATCAATCCTGCACCAGAATCACCTTTGGCTTTCCATTGTTTTGCACCTGCAGGGCTCTCGGTTAATTCCCACTCAAATGCAAACAGGTTTTCAAAATAGTTATTGCTCCATTTTGTAGGAGTTTTTGTCCAGGTTACTTCAAGACCGCTGGTAATGGTATCGGCACCATGGCCTTTGCCGTAGGTATTTCTCCATCCCATGTTTTGTTCTTCAATGCCGCTTCCTGCGGGTTCTGAGGAAACATATTTTCCAGGGTCGGCTGCACCATGCGCTTTACCCAGTGTATGACCGCCGGCAATCAAAGCCACGGTTTCTTCATCGTTCATGGCCATACGGGCAAAGGTTTCCCGAATGTCTTTTGCCGAAGCCAAAGGATCAGGATTTCCGTTAGGTCCTTCAGGATTCACATAAATTAAACCCATTTGCACTGCTGCCAAAGGACTCTCCAATTGACGGTCGGCAGTATAGCGTTTGTCGCCCAGCCACTCTCTTTCTGAACCCCAATAAATATCTTCTGCTGGTTCCCACACATCTTCTCTACCACCGGCAAAACCGAAGGTTTTAAAATCTGCTGATTCCAACGCAACATTCCCGGCGAGGATCATCAGATCTGCCCAGGATATTTTTTGGCCATATTTCTTTTTGATAGGCCAGAGTAACAATCTTGCTTTATCCAGATTGGCATTATCAGGCCAGCTGTTCAAGGGTGCAAAACGCTGCGTGCCATAACCAGCTCCCCCGCGGCCATCCTGAATGCGATAAGTACCTGCACTGTGCCAGGCCATGCGAATGAACAAACCTGCGTAGCTGCCAAAATCTGCCGGCCACCAGTCTTGTGAGGTAGTCATCAGTTCCATGATGTCTTTTTTCAGTGCATCCAGGTCGAGGCTTTTGAACGCCTCTGCATAATTAAATTTTTCGCCCATTGGATTAGACAAGGATGAATGCTGGCGCAGAACACCAAGCTTAAGTTGATTGGGCCACCAATCACTATTTACCGGCCCACGACCTTGTGCAACTTTTTTTGTAGCGCCACTGAAGGGACACTTTGCTTCATCGGCTGATGTGAGCCCGTCGTGTGGATTTGTATTGTCGTTGAGGTCCAACGCATCGGTGGTAGATTCGAGTTGTGTTGCCATATTAGTTAAGTTTTATTTTCTAGTGTGCGAATTTACGCAGCCCTAAGCGATAAACCTTATTTATATAATGTATGAAGTCATAGTCAAAGACTATAACAGCAGCAAAATCTTTATCTGGTTACCTAATATCAACATGCTGGTGTACAAACGAGGCCGGTAAGCCGGTAAGACGTCTTTCCGGCTTACCGGCTATATTAGGAAGCGCATGACAAACGCTCGCCAATAGATACATTAAAGAGATCTGCCACACCCATTCAAAATCCTCCTCATATTTCTTTCTGGCACATATCTTGACTTTATACCAGCGCTTTAAAGACCAACTTATCGCTTTAAATAAAAATGAACAAACCATGAAGAAATTACTCATTCCTTTCAGCGCAATTATATTGTTGTTCGCCGGGGTTTCATCTTGCAAAAAAATAGTATCTACATTTTTTAAGGGTACCGATGTTACCATTCCTCCGGTAGATGTAACTGTTCCTGCTATTTTAGTGGTTACTCCAAACGAACAGTCTTTTGGAAGTTATACGCAGCAAATAAATTTAGATAGCCTCGTGCAGGCCAATACCGCTGGCGTGTTTGGGGTGAATGCGGTGAGCACCATCAAAATTAAACAGGTCACTATTAGCATCAGCAATGCCGATGCGCTGAACAATCTTTCTAATTTCGACTACGCAAGAGTTACCCTGACTTCTAACGGCAACCCGTCTACTGCAGATCTTTTTACTGTAACCTTTCCTGATCAAAATATTGCTACTTACACTTTTACACCTACCAGCAGTACCGAGCTGCTGCCGTATCTAAAAGGCAGTTCAATCACTTACACCGTTTACGGCAAAAACCGCCGCATCACCAGTAAGCCCTTGCAAATGCAGGTGAGCGTAATTATAAGAGCCAACTAAAAGTTAGTTGTCCCGCTTACAGCATTGAATCCAGCCCCAGCCCTGCTTAAATTGGGTGCGCCCCTGTGAGCTTTTATTGGAGGAACCCCTCCCTGGCCTTTCCAATAAAAATCTACGAATACTCCTGTGCGTAATAAGCCTATTGCGCTAACTTTAACCATAGGTTTAAGCGAAAGTTACCGCTGATATAGCGGTGACTGCACTTACAGAATCAATTGCTTTGTTGATGCAGAAAAGAATGTACAAAGTACCTCATAGGAAAACCCTTAAAACTATTACACATGAAACACAATCTTCATCCCTGTATTTGGTACGATGGCAATGCCCGGGAAGCAGCCGGTTTTTATTGTTCCGTTTTTGGCAATGGAAAAATTACGGTAGATACAC
>JBKJKD010000274.1:0-3807 GCA_046597635.1 Ferruginibacter sp.
CTGGCGCCTTTAGAGCTGCCCTTTACCACAATGGATGAAAATGGTAACAGGTCCCCATTTTCGGTAAAAACGGTACCATAAATTTTTTGTGAAATGGAAGATAAACAGCTACAACAAAGGAGGATAAATAGGAGAAATTTCATAATGCAGTTTGGTTGCAAACGAAATTAAGAGCATAACTGTTAGTAAAAAGATAAATAGGTGTTTTATTGGAAGACATATTTAAGAACGGTAATAAATACCAAAGTCTTTACAATAGGAAAGAAGATGCCTGGAAGAGTTTCACACAACGAAACAAAGCAGGCAAAGAAACAACGATACAGCATTTATGGTATTCTTTACAGCCTAAGTTTTCTTCGTGGCCTTGGTGTGAAACCCATTTCCTGTGAAAGAGATATATGCAGTTTTAATGACCTGACAGTACTACACTGCGCAGGCAAAAAAGCAAGATAGCAGGGTATACCTATTTTCCCTTCCTAATAAAAGAAGCCGATAGTGCAGCGAAACCAGCTACGAGTGCTCCTAAGAAAGCAGTAGCCACAATCAAAAATGTAGGGCTATCTGTTTTAAGAATGATCAGAGAAACTTTATGAGCCAGCAAATGTTCGTTCTGGCTGCTCTTTAAAAAACTCAGGATGCCCCACAGCAATGCGATCGCTACAAAGCCGCAAAGGAAGGCTCTGCCCGGGCTCTGGGGAATCAGCGCTACCACCAAAAAAGATACGATTGCAATACTCCACCAGGGCAAGTACAAACAGGCAGCAAAACTTAGGAAGGCGATGAGCAGTAATGAGACAAAAAATTTCATGTATGTAGGAGGTTTAATGGTTAATGGTTTTGGGGGTTTGTTGGTTTAGAAGTTTAGAGTTTAGAAGTTTAGGGTTTAGGGTTTAGAAGTTTAGGGTTTAGGGGTTTAGCATTTTTTCAATTTAAAAATATTTTTTTCTGGACGAAGTCTTGCTCCCACGGAGCAAAAAGAAACATCCTTTGATTAGTCCTACAAAGCTATTGCTCCTACGGAGCAAATTGAATTATGAATCAAATAAATAAGATGACTATCTCAAAGCCATCATTCCAAATTTGCATTGATTTCCTATATGCTGCCGGGAGGAATTACCTCGCTCAATACCCATGGACTATTCACTTAACCATGAACTATGAACTATGAACCATTAACCATCAACCATGAACCATTCACCATGAACCATCAACCAATCAACTAATCACTAATCCACTAATCACTAATCCCCTAATCAACTCCTTCCCCTAAAACTCATCTTCCACTTCACCCTCGGGTCAGTAGTTTCGGCTCTGGTCATCATCCACAAGGAATAGTATTTGCCTGCAGCCCAGTCACTCACAAAATTGTCGTAGTACATACTGCCGGGGTTACCACTTTGGCCGCCGGGGTAGATTCCGAACGCCTCTGTTTGTTGTGTAAGGCTTACCACCATACGCCAGCTAGGCCCATGGGTATCACGGGTAGCGTTGATAATGTTGGTACCTCCGCCAATAGCAAGGTTTGCCCGGCTAAATGCAGGGATTTTGGCCAGGTGAGATACCGTTGTACCCTTGTACTTTGCCCACTCCAGTTTGCCTTCTGCCTCTGCTTTTTTTAAATCGACCACCGCATTTTTAAATGCCTTGGTAGTCATATCGGCCAGGGTTTCTTTTTGTGATGTAGTTACGTCGTCTAAAAATTTATAGGCAGAATCCCGTAAGACCGCCTCCAGCAATGTGCTTTCAAAAGGTCTTTGTATTGGCTGCGGGGCGTTTACAAATTCGTCATCAAAAACTACGGGTTTAAATTTATCCCAGGTCAATACAAACACAGTGGCGCCGGTAGAATTTACATCGTTTCGCAAATCCCAATTTTGCAACAAGGAGAAATACTTGTTCTCTTCTGCCGACAAGGCAGCGACATTTATATTTTTTAAAAAGATTGGCCGGGCCATTTCGGCAAACACATTGTAATTGTCTGTTTGCATAGCCATCATGTCTTGCGGCGTTATCTGTTGCATGGCAGCCAATTTTCTGTTCACAATAAAGCCCCTGGGCGTAGGATATTCCCTGCCAAGGTAGTAGGGATAGGTAGAATCCACAGGCCTTTGATTGGCACTGCTCACAAAACCTCTTTCGGGGTTGTATTGGTAAGGGGTTTCGCTGTCTGGAATCATTCCTTTCCACATATAACTACTGTCTGTACCAGGCATCACAAAATCGCCCTGCCCCTTCCATTTGGCGGGCCACTCACCCTGTGTACGAATGGCAATGTCGCCGCTCTTTGCCGCAAAAACCACGTTCTGCCCGGGCGTATGCAGATTCACAACAGCTTCCTGGTAGTCAGCATAATTTTTTGCGTGATTCAGTTTATTAAAGATGAGCAGTTCGTTGCTGGGGTCGTGTGCTTTCCACCGCACCGCATAATTTTTTTGATTGCCGCTTCTTTTACCCGAAAAATTTTTATCATATATCACCGGACCAAAAATTGTGTAGGCAACGGTATCGAGGAAGCTGGTTTTGCCTGCAATTTTTATCTCTTCAAACCGGAACTCAGTTTTCTTCCATTGACCATCAAACCAATATTCCCGGCGGGTATCATCCTTAAATTGTATTTCATAATAATCTCTCACATCTCTACCACCGTTGGTAAAGCCAAATGCCACACTATCGTTGAAACCAATGATCACATTGGGCGAACCCGGAAAGCTGGCACCATAGGCTTTGAAGGCCGGCGTAGAAATTTGCATTTCGTACCACAGCGATGGAAGATTTAAACCGAGGTGCGGATCGTTGCACAATATGGGCGCACCAGAAGCGGTTTTAGCACCGGAGACAGCCCAATTGTTGCTGCCATTTTCTCTATCCGGCTTTTGTGCTTCCTCTACGCCTACCACATTTTTAAAATAAAGAGAATCTGCAGTAGCTGGTTGAGACACCTGCATTGCTGGCACAGAGAACTTAGTTCCCTTTGGTATAATAGGATCTAAGGAATCCTGTATGGCCGGGTACAATAAATTAAAATCTTCTATATTGAAAAACTGCCGGGCATTGGTCATTTCAAAATCTGTTTCGTGCGCTGCCAGGTCGTAAGACATGTATTTTAAAAAAAGTGCTGTTCTCAAGTTGCTCCATAACCCAGGCTTGAAGCCAATCAACTTATATTCTATGGGAAGGCTGCTTTCTGTGAGGGAAGTTATCCAGGCATTTACGCCTGCGGTGTAAGCGTCGCAAATGGCTTTAGTCTGAGGGTCGGCTTCCATCACCCTTAAAGAATTTTCTGCAGCGTATACCATTCCCAGCCGGCGAAATTCACGGTCATGGGTAAGCGCAATATCTCCTACTGCTTCGCTTGCCCTGCCAGCGGCGGATAAAGTTTGTAGATCCATTTGCCAGAGCCTGAATTTTGCATGCAGGTATCCCTGGATGAAATAGGCGTCTGTTTCTACTTCTACAAAAACATGCGGCACCAGGCGATCATCAAAGTACACATCCGTTTTACCTTTTAGGTTATCAAAACTGAGGTCTGCAGAGAAATCTTCGTTGGCAGCTTCTGCATTTTGCCACACACCATGCTGAGGTGAGAGCAGCTTACCCAGCGGCGCCGGCAAAAAAGTTTTTGTATTGAAAGTATAGATGAGGGCTACGGTGAGCACCGCAAAAATCGAAAAAGGAATTATTCTCATACCAGTTGTTTGTTGGTTGTAAAATAATACAAATTAACGGACTTGATTAAACTATTAATTTAACCTTACCCCTACCCCTCTACAAAGGAGAGGGAAATAAATATTAATTTTGTTTCATGGA
>JBKJKD010000033.1:0-18290 GCA_046597635.1 Ferruginibacter sp.
GCGAGTAGAATTCCTTCTGTAATTGTAGAAACAGGATTCATGAACAATCCAAAAGATTTGGCCTATTTAAAATCTGATGAGGGGCAAGCAACCATCGCAAAAAATATTCTAGTAGCTATCGCTCAATACGCAGATAATTTTAAAAACCAGGTTTACGAAACAGCTATATTGACGTCAAAAAAAGATACCCTCTTTTCTTCAAAAAATAAACTGGGATTATATAAGGGAGAAGAAATTAAGACCATAGACGTTTCTAAAGATTGCGAAGTGGTCACCATAAAAACAGCATCTGGAAAAACGATTACCATGAGCATGTTTGAGGCGAAGAAGCAGCAGATTAATCTGCCACCGCCTCCGCCGCCCGTACTTACCAAGGCACCAACATTTACGCAAGCTGAAATGGAGGCGTATAGAAAGTCAGATGCAAGCGAAAGGGTTGTAATTGTAGACGGACAAAAAATTGACAATAGTGTGGTTTCTTCTGCTCCATACGTTACAGAGATTGCTCATCCGCTTTACTTTGTAGATGGAAAAGAAATTTCTCATACGCAGATGAAGGACATAGATTCTGATTGTATTGAATCAATAAATGTTTTAAAAGGAGCGTCTGCTGAAGCATTGTATGGAAAGCTAATTTCGAGGAATGGCATTATTGAAATTAAGACTAAAACTGGGGTTGTTTACAAGAAGGATAGGGACGATAGAATTTTTAATGATGAATCAAAAAAGGATCCAGCCTCATTCAAGATTGAAATTAAAAAAACGCCGATCCAGGATATGACTTTTACCCAGGTAGAAGAAGAGGCAACATTCCCGGGCGGAGCTTCTGAATGGACGAAGTATTTACGGCAAAACCTAAATGCAAATGCACCCGTTGATGAAGGATGGTCGGAAGGGACCTTCAGGTTGATCGTAAAATTTGTTGTAAATAAAGATGGAACACTGAGCGATATTACCACTGAGAATTATCCCGGAACAAAGACATCTCAGTCCTGTATTGATCTGATTAAGAATGGCCCGAAGTGGATACCCGGAAAACAAAACGGACGTACAGTGAAATCAATTAAAAAACAACCCATCACCTTTGTAGTGCAGAAACAGTAACGACTGTTACACAAAAAAATTGTGAAAAGCCTTTCAATTTTGGAAGGCTTTTTTGTGTGCAAAGAATTATCTTCATTGCAAATATCCAACCTATGATAAAAACATCTTTTCCGTTTTTGCTTTGCCTCAGCATTTTTTGCAATATTAGCTTCGGTCAAACAAACGGCGTTCTCCCACTCACCGGCATTCAATATTTTAACGAAGGTATTTGGGCAAAATATGTAGAAGTAAGTATTGATGGTGCTAAGCTTATCAGCAACCGGATCCCTGCCAATAAAGAGTTTTCTATTGCTTTACAACTACCAACTGGCTTTGCACCCGATGCGGCCAAAAAGATTTATCCGGCTGCTGAAGTAACGGTTTTAAATTCCCGCAAACAAGTATTAGCATCTATGGGCAATGTAATGAAAGCCTATGAGGCCACTGGCTTTGCTGCGCAGGGCTACAATACGCTCAGCCTAAAAGTAAGCCTGAGATCGGAGTGGCTAAAAAACGAAACTGAATGTGTCGTTCAAGTGAGGTACTATGATTTAAAAAGCAAGAAGCAACTACGTTTGTTGTTTCCGGTAAGCATAGCAGCTGGTAATGAACCTCTGGCTGTTTCCAAATTACCCATGAGCATCAAAACAAATGACGAATCTGTTGGCATGAGCAACGCTTTAAAAATGACAAAGGCTGATATTATGGTGGATACCAGTATCAGGGTGGCACCAAAAAATGCTTACCTAAGCATTGATATGCCAGGAATTACCGGAACTAACATGGCAGAAGTGTTGGGGGGGAAATATACCTTCTGGGTTTTTGACCAAAGCATGAACGAAATTAAAATAGCAGATAAGCTGCTGAAAAAAGTGGGAGGATCTATGGAGGATGAGCTGGTAAACTTGACCCTAAAAATCCCTTTCCGGTTAAAAACTGATCTCAAAAAAGGTTACAGCATCCGGTTTCGTTGGGAAAGTACCGACAGAAAAAAATTGATAGATATTGTAACAACCAAATGATAAAAAAAGAAACAAAGGATACAAAGAAACAAGAACTGATTATCGACCCATCGCTTTGTACACTATGTGTTTCTTTGTGGTCTTGCTGTGAAATCTCCTGCCTTTCGAGACAGCCTAATTTTAATAAATAATTTCTTCTCCTTTATATTTTATCAGCAGTTCTTTTTTATCAGAAGCTTCTACCCTTCCAATAATTTGTGCATCAATATTAAAGGATTTAGCCGCCTCTATCATTACCTGCGCATCTGCAGCACTGCAATATACTTCCAGCCTGCAACCCATGTTAAACACTTCAAACATTTCTTTTACACTACTGCCACTATTTTGCTGAAGCATTTCAAACACGGGTGGTGCATCAAACAAATTATCTTTTACAATTTTAAAATTACCCGGTAAGTACTTCATGCATTTGGTTTGCCCTCCACCACTGCAGTGTATAAGACCATGAATTTTGTCAAAATGATTTTTTAATAATTGTTTTAGCAAGGGCGCATAAGTACGTGTTGGGCTCAGTATCAGTTGGCCAATGTTCATTCCAGGGTTAGACTCGTTCATCCAGGCATCGGTAAGCCTGCTCTTTCCTATGTAAACGACTTCTTCGGGCAGGTTGTTGTCGTAACTTTCTTTAAATGCGGTTGCATAATATTTGCTCAATGCATCGTGCCGGGCAGAAGTAAGGCCATTGCTGCCAATGCCACTGTTATATTCGGTTTCGTAGCTGGCCTGGCCATAACTCGCAAAACCTACAATCACATCGCCGGCAATAATTTTTTCATTGCTGATGATCTTGTCTTTTGGCCAACGACAAGTCATGGTTCCATTTACCGCCACGGTGCGCACCACATCACCTACATCGGCAGTTTCGCCACCCAGGTAATGAATGTTCACACCAAAAGCTGCAAGACTGTTAAACAGTTCTTGCGTGCCATTGATAACCTGCTCCAACACTTCGCCGGGTATTAAATGTTTGTTTCGATCGATGGTAGAATTGAAAACAATATTATCGTGGATGCCTACACAAAGCAGGTCATCAAGATTCATCACCACAGCGTCCTGCGCAATGCCTTTCCATACAGAAAGATCGCCAGTCTCTTTCCAATAGAGGTAGGCCAATATGCTCTTGGTGCCGGCACCGTCGGCGTGCATCACATTTACAAAATCATCCGAGCCGCCCAGGTAATCAGGATAAATTTTACAAAACGCATGGGCAAATAATCCCTGGTCCAGCTTTTTAACCGCTTCGTGCACTTCTTCCTTTTGAGCTGAAACACCTCTTTTTGAATATAAAGACATCTGAATATTTTGTGATTACAAAAATTATGGTTGGGCGAAAGCCGTCTTACTGGTGCGCAATTTACAAATCAATTGATCATTAACCTGTACTTTATAGCCTGGCGCTGAAGGATTCATAAATTATCTGTTAGATTTGCAACCTCTAATATGAAGGTTTATAAAAACATACAGGAATTGCCGGTGTTTAGCCGCCCGGTACTTACCATTGGTACCTTCGATGGGGTTCACCAGGGACATCGGCAAATCATTCAACAACTGCTAAAAGAAGCGAAAGAAATAGACGGGACCGCCGTAGTTATCACATTTTACCCACATCCTAAACAAGTGGTGGCGGGCATGGATAAGAACCCCGATGCGGTTGCCGAAAAAAACCAACCCATTCAACTTTTAAACAGTCCGCAAGAAAAGTACGAATTGTTGCACCAGCAGGGTATAGAGCATATTGTAGTAGTTCCCTTTGACCAGGCTTTTGCGGAACAGAGCGCCAGCGACTACGTGAAACAGTTTTTGGTAGACCGTTTTCATCCTCATACCATCATTATTGGTTACGATCACCGGTTTGGTAATAACCGGGATGGAGACTACCATCTGCTGGAGGCCGAAGCAGCCAAGTTTGGTTTTCTGGTGAAAGAAATTCCTGAGCATATTTTAAAAAATGTGACGATCAGTAGCACGAAAATTAGAACTGCTTTGCTCAGCGGAGATAATGAAACAGCTGCCACCTACCTGGGCTATCTTTATTTTTTTAGCGGGATAGTTGTAAAAGGTAACCAGCTGGGGAGAACTATTGGCTACCCCACCGCCAACATTGAGATAAAAAATGAATTTAAACTAGTTCCTGCCAATGGAGTGTATGCTGTTAAAGTGGCGCTGAAAGAGAGGAGCCAGGTTTACAAGGGAATGATGAACATTGGCCTACGCCCTACTGTGGGTGGCACCAAGAGAGTAATAGAAGTGAATATTTTTGATTTCGATGAAGACATTTATGGAGAAGAACTCACGATAACTCTTGTGAAGTTTTTAAGGAGCGAGATAAAATTTAATGGCCTTGATGCATTGAAACAGCAACTGGCGGCAGATAAAGACGCTGCATCGAAATGCTTCCTTAGCAAACAACCATAATTATCCGAATTTTCTCCAGCCATCATTTTCTGATACCAAATAAAAAAGCCAGCCTCACAAAGAGACTGGCCAAGCTTTTAGAAATAATATTGGATTTTAGGAGCTAATCTTAAGATCAGCTAAATACTGCGGATTTTAATTTAGCTAAACAAACCACCTTTTTTCAAGGGCCTGCTTGCTTCACCAACTTTAAAACCATTGTTGAAAACTTCAATTTTATAGTTACCGGTACTGAAATTCGTGTTCTGTTTCCAATCAAAAGAAACCGTCTGCTTTTTGTTTTGGGTATAGTCTACATCTAACTTTTGTGTGAAAAATTTCTGCTGACCATCTCTTGTACTAAAGGTACCTGAACCCAGTGCTTCCACTGCAACTGGAGTACCATCTGGTGCCGTGATGCATACATAAATTTCTTTATTGCCAGACTGTGCTATCATGTTCTCGTTCAAATCGAAGCTGATCCGTAGTTTATCAACACGCTTCGCTGTAGAAGTTGTTTTTTCTCTGCTTCCTTTTTCGTTGATACCCGTAATGCTAAAGTTGGATGCTAAGAGCGTAGAACCTACGTTAAGCATATCTTCTTTTTCCTTGATAACTACAGTGGCAGAATCGTACTCTTTTCTAACCCTGTCTCTCTGCTGTGTTACGTATTGCTTTTCCTGGGTTAACTGAACTTTCTCGCCCTGCAACACTTCAATCTGTGATCTGTACCCTTCTAAGTCGCCATTCAAAGAGGCAATTAGCCTTTTAGCTTCGCCTAGCTCTGCAGCTGTTGCGTTAGATTTATTAAGCAACGTTTGGATACGGGTCCTTTTTTCTTGTATCTCTCTGTCTTTAGAAGTGATGGTACTATCTAATTTTGAGTTGGAAGACTTCAACATATCATACCTCATTGCGGCATCTTCCAGTTCTTTCTGCAGTTCATCTCGCTGTGTAGATGTACTGGCTATCAGCGTTTCTTTTTGCGTGATTACTTCTTTGTTGTTGTTTTTGTCGTAAATGATGTACCCCCAGGTACCCAACAACGCTACCACCAATACGCCTGTTAAAATAGTACGCATGTTGTTGTTAGAAGATGTAGTTGTTCTAACAGTTTCTGAAGCATTTTTATCTGCTTGTGGAAAATTTTCAAATGCCATGATAATTAGATTTTGTGTATTAAAAATTGTTTAGTTTAATTTGCGGCAATAACAAGGTATTATTAAAAATCTTATTGCATCCCCTGATTCTTCATCATATTTTCCAAAACTGTGCCAGAAAAAAATAATATGATTTTTAAGGGTGCTCTTAACGTCAAAAAACTACCGCTATAAGCCTAATTTCAAGATTATGAGTGCCGAAAAGATATTAAATAGTTGGAAACAAAAAAAATACAAACCCGTATATTGGTTACACGGAGAAGAAGAATATTATATAGATATCCTAATAAATTATGCCGAGCACCATTTGCTCAGTGCTGAGGAGGCAGGTTTTAACCTGACTGTTTTTTATGGCAAAGATGCAGACTGGGCTGCCGTAATGAATGCCTGCAAGCGTTACCCCATGTTTGCCGAAAAACAGGTGGTTATTTTAAAAGAAGCTCAGCACATGAAGGATATTGAAAAGCTGGAGCCTTACGTTGCTTCTCCCCTTTCCTCTACCATTTTCATTGTTGGCTACAAAGGTAAAGTGCTGGACAAACGGACAAAACTTAGTAAAACCGTGCTGACCAACGCTGAAGTATTTAATTCTGAGAAAATAAGGGAATATAAAATCCAGGAATGGATCGGCGAAATGGTTAAGGCCAAAGGTTATACCATTCTGCCAAAAAGTATTGCCATGCTGGCCGAACATATTGGTAATGATCTGAGCCGCATAGCCAATGAGATAGACAAACTTTCCCTTAACCTGGCAGGCAAAACATCTATAGGCGAAGACGATATTGAAAAGTACATCGGCATCAGTAAAGAATACAATGTATTTGAGTTGCAGGAAGCCATTGCAAGAAAAGACCTTTCAAAAGCCCTTAAGATTATACAATATTTTGAGAGCAACCCAAAAGCAGTACCTATACAAATGGCACTGCCGGCCTTGTATGCATTCTTTAGCAAAGTATATGCTGCTTTCGGCATGGCCGATAGCAGCGATCAGACCCTGAAACCACTCTTTTATTACAACATCAGCAGTGTGCAACAGGGTAAGTTGATGATGAAAAACTACGGATATGCTGGTGTAGAAAACCTCATCCTACTGTTACACCATTACAATTTAAGAAGTGTCGGCGTGGGAGACAGCGGCACTTCCGGACCAATGCTTATGAAAGAAATGGTTGCCAAAATGATGGTGTAACCTTTCCTTGCATCCACACAAATACTTAAAGGAATGATGCTATTAAAAAAGCCGCCCCCAAACGGAGCGGCTTTGTATTTTAAACGAATTCCTTAGTTTGTTTTAGCAAGATTCGCCTGGGTAATCATGCTGTTAACTACCTGCACAGTCTTGTCTATAAAAACATCTTCACTACGCACTTTCAGCCACTGCTTGCTTCGCTCATTTTTATCTTTATTTTCGTCTGCTTTGTTTTCAGCATCCAGGTATTTAATGTCAATAGCTTTTGCAAGTTTATATGCATCTTCAATATCCTTGTAAACCGCCTTTAATTTCTTTTGGTCTTCTTTAAATTTTTGAATGTTCAAAGAAAAAGAACGATCGTTGTTTTTCTCCAACCAAAGCACATTTGTTTTTATTTTTTCAAAAGCAGGATTACTGCTAACGGATTCATTCGCTTTTTTGATCAAAGCCTCTGTGCTGTAAGTGCTCGTCCAGGTTTTATATGGAGCTTGGTTAATCTTATCCCATTTTAAAGCATCGGGATTATCCTTTTCACGAAACTTCAAATGTTCCAGCCTGTCGGGTAAAATCACATCTGGTACTACCCCTTCTAATTGGGTGGCTCCACCATTGATGCGGTAGAACTTTTGTAACGTAAGTTTCACCGTACCCAAATCATCAGCCTTTCCGGTTCCAAAGAGGCTGTTTTCACTTTGTGGGTTTAAAGGAATGTTCCGTTGCACCGTGCCCTTGCCATAGGTAGAAGTGCTACCCAGTATAATTCCACGATTGTAATCCTGTATGGCCGCTGCAAATATCTCCGAAGCGGAGGCGCTGGTTTCATCTACCAATACTGCCAGTGGGCCAGAGTACATCACTCTCTTATCTGTATCGGGCAACACTTTGGCTTTGTCGCCACGGCCTTTTACCTGGCATATTGGACCATCTTCAATAAACAACCCAGCCATTTGTACTACATCATATAGCGATCCGCCACCGTTGCCCCTGAGATCCATTACAATGCCTTCTACATTTTCTGCTTTTAATTTTTCTATTTCTTTTGCAACATCGTCAGCACATCTTGCGCCATTAGGATCTTCAAAATTTGCATAAAACTCAGGCAAATAGATGTAGCCAATTTTATGATCGCCGTTAATAATGGCAGACTTCACAAACACGTCATCTAATTTCACATCATCCCTTATAAGACTAATCACTTTTATGGAGCCATCAATTTTTCGTACGGTTAAGCGAACCTCAGAACCCTTTTGGGCGCCACGAATGAGTTTTACTGCATCTGTAACTGCGTAGCCTGTAACATCTACGGGCTCTGCCGCACCCTGCGCTACTTTTAATATTTCATCTTTTTCTTTTAACTCGCCACTTTTCCAGGCCGGACCGCCGCTTACAAGACTCAGGATTTTTATTTTACCATCCTCTTCCTGCAACTGTGCGCCTATTCCAAAGAAACTTCCTCTCATCCCCTCATTAAAAGTTCTAAGATCGATGGGTGGAAAATAAGAAGTATGTGGATCCATCGTAGTAGTGATGGCATTTACGAAAGTGCTGAAATTTTCATCGTTGGTTTCCCTGTTCTTTTTGGTAGCCAGGTAACGTTCAATTTGCCTGTGCACCTGCTCTCTCGCCTCTCTTTCCAATGTGGTATCGGCTTTTATTTTAAAATCCTTTTTATCCTTATTCTTCTCTCTGTCTTCCTGCATGCTTACAAAACGATCTAACACGGCGTACTTTACACTTTTTCTGAGGATGTCACGCCTTTCTTTTTCGGTAGCCGGAAAAGAACGTTTGGTTGCGTCCATTTGCACTGTTTCGTCCAGTGTAAAGTCCAGGGGCTTGGTAAGAATGTCTTTGTAAACTACGGCAACTTCATTCAGTCGTTTAAGGTAAACTGCATTTACAGCAAAGAATGATTCCACTGGTGCTCCATGAATCTCATCATCCACCAGCGTTTCAAACTTTTTAAATCCCTCAATGTCAGATTGCAAAAGAATATTCTTATCACCATCCAGTTCTTCTACGAATTTTTTAAAAACCTCCTTACTGAAGACGTCATCTATCTTCTTGGGACTGTAATGACCTTCTTCCAGCAAAATGCCTACGTTCCGCAAAATTTTTGCGTACCGGTTTTTTGGATTATCATCGCCATCATTTTTGCCTTGCGATTGAAAGGCAATGAAAAAACTGGCGGCTGTAAGCACCAGGATCACAGGTATGAATTTTCTACTCATAATGAAATTTGCAATTTGTTGCATGCTGTAAAAATAACGTAAAATGTAGGTGTATGTTTCAATTGAAACGTGGCATTCCGACTAATATTTTGTTAAACAGGATATTACGGTCATTGTTCTGTACCAACGGTAATAAACAAAAAAATCTCCCCCAAAAATGGAGGAGATTTTTAAAGATGGGTAATCGAGGGGGCTCGAACCCCCGACCCTCAGAATCACAATCTGATGCTCTAACCAACTGAGCTACGACTACCGTTTTTTAGCGGACGGCAAAAATAGAGAAAAACTTTTCTCTCACAAAATTACATTTAAGAATTGCGCTCCTGATTTTAATTACTTTTGCGCACAATTAAAAACCATGCCTGCTTCACATGCCTGCCTTATGATTCTTGTTGCCGCAGTTGCGGGTTGGGCGTTCGCTTCATGTCTTATATTTTTGTTGTTTAAACCACATTTGCCCCTTAAAGTTTTTGGCCTCACCATTTGGGGCTTGCTCCCCTCCATGCAACATCGCTTTGCCAAAGAACTGGCAACCAGCCTTACCGAACGCTACCTGCAACCGGCGCTCATAGCCTCTTATTTAAACAATGATGTATTGCTGCAGCAGCTGACCCCGGAAATAGAAAAGCATATAGACGTTTTCCTGGAACAAAAGTTGCCTGAAACTTTTCCTTTACTGGCAAAATTAATGGGCGAAAAAACACTCGCTAAATTTAAAACAGCTTTTTTAGCTGAGGTTGAAGTGATTTTTCCGGCGCTTGTTACAAGCTATTCCGGGAAAATTATCGAAAGCCTACAGCCAGCGGCGCTGATTGAAAATGAAATCAGGGCCTTTTCGATTCCACTTCTGCAAGATATCTTCAAAAAAAAAGCTGCAAAAGAGCTACTTTTCTTTAAAATAACAGCCGCAATAGCTGGCGCAATTGTTGGCGTTATACAATGGTTCTTAATGAGTTTTGTAATTTAATTCCCAAAATAACTGGGAGTAAAAGCTTATTTAAAGTTATTTGCATAACTTGACTTCTGTTATAACGCCAACACGCTGCAATGACCTCGAAATCTACCCTGCTAATCCTTTTCATCTTACTATGCCTGTGTGTATGTGCACAGCAACGGCCGGTTACAAATAGGATGAACTATCCCGGAAATATGTATGGAAAGATAGTAGACGGATATGGCTCACGCCCAATAGAAGCAGCCTCTGTTCAAATTATTTTAACTCCAACCGATTCCCTTAGGTCAAAAAAAGCTGACAATATTTTGGCAACGGTCCTCACCAATAAAAAAGGGGAATTTAACGTAGAGGCATTGCCGCTCACCGGAAATTTAACGATTGAGGTTATCGCTATTGGTTACAAATATTATGAAGCCTCTGTTTCGTTTCAGGGAGCTATCAGTGGAATTTTAAAAGACCTGGGCAATATAAAGTTGCAGGAAGATGAGCAGCAACTGGATAGTATTGTGTTAAACTCGGTAAAGCCTTTGCTGGAGTTGTACCTGGATAAAAAAGTATACAATGTAGAAAAAGACCTGAGCGTTGCCGGAGGCACTGCGGTGGACGTATTGAAAAATGTGCCATCGATAACTGTAGACATAGATGGCAATGTGACCATGCGCAATGCCAGCCCACAGATTTTTATAGATGGCAGGCCGACTGCTCTTTCTCTGGAACAGATTCCGGCCAGTCAAATAGCCAGCGTAGAAATTCTCTCGAACCCTTCCGCAAAGTTTGATGCAAGCGCCGGCGGATCAGGCATTTTAAACATCGTTCTTAAAAAGAACCGCAAGCCCGGCTTCAATGGCAACCTGTTAACAAGCATTGACAGCCGTGGCCGCCCAGGTTTTGGTGGAGATATTAATGTGAAGCAACAACGAATAAATGTTTTTGCATCTGCACAGATCTTTTACCGCAAAACAATTGCCACAGTGAGAAGCAGCAGGCTCGAGTTCTTAAACAATGGAACTGTGGATATCCAACAATCTAACAAACCCGTCTTTACAGGATTGTTGGGTTTTGGAAGGGCCGGCTTTGATTACCTGGTAGATAACAGAACCACACTCTCGCTAAGTGGAAATACGTTTAAAGGAACCTTCAAGGTAAATGACCTTCTCAACATCGCCCGGGATTCTACCAGTACGACGGGAACCTCCAACGAAACTGCAAAACGGAATGTAATGGCCGACATTGATTTTAAAACCAGTGGCCTGGTATTGGGTATCAAACATAATTTTGCTAAAGCCGGCAGGGAATGGACCGCAGATGGTAACTACAGTGCCAGCAACAGTTCCAATATTTCCAATTACAACAGTAGCTTTTTTGATGCAAACGGAAACGCCAAACCAGCTACCGGTGCCGAAAGAGCCCTTGGCGGAATGGATACGAAATTCTACACTTTTCAAACAGATTTTGTAAACCCGGTTTCCTCAACAAGCAAATTTGAAACAGGTGCGAGAGTGGCCACCCGAAACTTTAAAAGTTTCAACAATAACTATATTCAAAGCCTTTCTACAAACCAGTATTTACTCCTACCTGCCATCACGGTAGATTTTAGTTTTAATGATGTAGTCTATGCAGCTTACGGAAATTTTTCTCATCAAGTAAAGACTTTTAACTACCAACTAGGGCTTCGGGTAGAAAGCAGTCAATATGAAGGGATGGTCATCAATAAAAACCAGCGCTTCAAAAACGAGTTTCCCTTATCAGCATTTCCGTCGTTATTTGTGTCTAAAACCTTAAGCCCAACACTGGAAATGCAACTCAATTATTCCAGGAAAATTAATCGCCCCGGGTTTTTCCAAATCCTGCCTTTTGTAGATTTTTCTGACTCTTTGAATATCTCTGTTGGTAACCCCAATCTGCTTCCTGAGTTTACCAATTTGCTTGAGCTTAACCTCTCCAGTAATTACAAACCCGGTCACTCTTTACTGGCAAGTCTTTACGGGAAACATACAGATGGACTGGTGACCCGCTACCAGTATAAAGCTGAGAACACGGATCCGTCCAGAACCGACAGCGTTATTTATAACTCTTATGCCAATGCTACAAAGAGCTATACGCTGGGCATGGAACTGACCGCAACAAACAAGCTGACCAAATGGTGGAATATAACGAGTAACGTAAACTTTTTTGATGTAACACTACAGGCCAATAACATTGCCGGCGCAGGTAACAGCCAGCGCTTTAGCTGGTTTGCAAAATTGAATAACAGTTTTAACTTTCCAAAAAACTTCAGCATCCAGTTAAATGCAGACTACCAGTCTAAAACGCTTTTGCCGGCAGGCTTTGAGCGGGGCGGCGGCGGAGGTTTGTATACCCCAACTCAAAATCTTTCACAGGGCGTTATACAACCCATTTATGGCCTTGACATTTCATTTAGAAAAGACTTTTTAAAAAACAACGCCGCTTCTCTTACTTTGCTCATCAGTGATGTATTTCGCAGCCGTGCTTTTAAAACGTTTGCATCCACTTCTTTTTTTATACAGGAAAACTACCGCCTGCGAGACCCCCAATTATTTCGCCTAAACCTCAACTGGAGCTTTGGCAAATTTGACGTGGCCCTTTTTAAAAAGAAAAATACAAGAACAGAAACGGAGAATGTGCCGGGGATGTAAGGGGGATGGATGAGGAGTTATGATTTTCCAATTTACAAAAATCCATTCGCTGAGTTAGCTGACTTTTCTGGAGAGCATCTTCCACAACCGACTAATTCTGGCTGCATCTCCTCGCTTTAGCAACTTCAGAAACTCATACATATAGAGAACAATTTTTCTTTCAGCAGGTAGTGTTTGACGGCCATAGTATAAATAATTAAGCCTTAGGTCTCGGTAAAATGCATCATCACCATTTAGAGAACTGAACCCGCCATCTGCATAGTAGGCAACAATCCGATCAACATAAAAACTTTGGATCGTTGGTGAAAGTATCCACTTTAAATTATGATCCCAATCTGCCTGCGCCCTATAACTTTCATCAAATAAGCCCGTGGTAGCAAACACTGATTTGTTAAAAAAAATTGCCTGATGACTGATATTTTTACGAAGGATTTTAGACTTATCAAATGCTCCATCATAACTGCCTTTAAATCGCTCGCTCCATACGTTACCGTAGACGACATCTGCCTTAGGCATATTTTGTATTTCGGCAAATATATCTTGTAATACTTGTGAGTCGTAAAAACGATCATCACTTCCAAGAAAATATAGCCAGTTTCCTTGTGCCCGGGAGATTGCCCTGTTCATGGCATCGTAAATGCCATTATCTTTTTCTGAAACTATGGTGATGGAGGGATGATTTGCGTGAAGAGATGCCACAACTTGTACCGTAGCATCAGTCGAGCCCCCATCTTGTATTTTAACTTCGAAGTTTTTAAACGTTTGTTTTAAAATGCTATCAAGGCAGGCACCAATGGTACCGGCACAATTGAAGGTGGGAATGATAATGGTAAAAAATGGAGAGGTCATGACTTATATAAACCAAAATTTTCTATCAACCATAATGGCATTAAGATTTGTATTTGCATATTCGTAATATCCTTTAGAGACCAGAAACTCTATGAGCTCTGCTCTTCTTTCACCAGCACCGATGGGCGAATATTCTGCGGCTTCCACGCAAATGACTTTAGGTTTTGAACTTTCGAAATTGATAGATTTTAATATCTGAAAATCCATTCCCTCCACATCAATGGTTAGAAAATCGGGAAACACGCCACCACAATGTTTATCAATTACGCTTGCAACCGTAGTAAGCTTAACTCTCTGCACTTCCTTCAACTTGTTACCCTTAGTCTGCATAAAATCTGCCTCGGCTTTTGAAAAAGTACTCAGGGTATTGTCCTCCATGATAAAAAAGTCCAGCTCGTCTTCATTATCACTTATACCGATATTTAGATTAATATCCCGTGAACGTTTGGCTTCAAAATTCTTGTGCAAGTTTGGATTGGCTTCTACATTCACCCCTGTACTTCCTTTAGCATAAAACAACGCCGTATTACTTAGAAAGTATGGATCGTTTGCCCCAATATCAAGGTAGCTTGGTGCCGCAATACCCCTAAGGGTAAAAATATATTTGATGAGCAAATCCTCACCACATTGCGAGTACGATTTTTTATAGTTTATTCCAATGGCCTTCGATAGAGTTCTTATGATCATACTTCTCAATTTGTAGGGCTAAATAAAATATCACACCAACCCAATTTTTGCTTATCAACGTAATTGAGGTTATACAAGTTGCAAATTGAATAACCATAACCCCTCATGAGCAATTCAATTTCCGAAAATAATTTTTCGTTTTTGTAAATTTCTACAAACTCAGCCTCCACGTATAAGTATTTTACCTTTTTTGCCTTGAGCAACACTTCCATTCCTTTCAACACCTGGTAGCTATTACCCTGCGTATCTATTTTTACAAGATCAATTTCGTTTAAGGCCAGATCACTGCAGTACTCGTCCAGTTGGAGTACTTCTACCGATTCTGTAGTTTGGTATTTGGTAAGCAGATCGATATTTTCGTTGACCTCACTGCTGGCCAGTAAGGAATTTGTTTCTTTGAAGGCGTTGACGTTTAGCAGGGCCTTACCCGCCGTATCGGACACTGCGGCATGATTCAAAACAACATTACTTATATGTGCAAACTTGGTATTGAGTAAGGTACAGGAGGCTGCAAAAGGCTCGAAGGCATGGACGTTGATGGAAGGATTTATTTTTAATATCTCGCTGATAAAATTCCCCTGATAGGCTCCCACGTCGAAAACGGTTCTGAAGTTTTTTATCTCCGACGCCAAAGAATCAATAAAATTATCCAAACCAGTTTTGGTTGTTTTACCAAAAAATTTACGAAAAATCTTTAGTATCATACTGCAAGAGAGTTGGTGATTTTTTACTTTGGAATGCTGCAATTTACATCGCAGTTTTGACAATTGCCTTTAAATAGTATCCCTAGGCAAGTAGTAAATTGCTGTTTGGATGAGGTTTAAAAATTTTTTGCCGATGATTATCTATAATTTCGCTCACACGCCCGCGGGCAGGTATTGAAATATTTAAAAGACAATGTCGCAAATAAGAAAAAGAACTTTAAAAGCAGCCACTTGGATATATGCTGGTTTTTTGATAGGCGCATTCAATACCTACTTACTTACCCACAAGAACTGGTTTGAACCTGATGAATATGGTCTTTCGCAAAGTTTGATACAAATAGGGCTACTTATTTTCGCCTTTTCTACGCTGGGAATTACCACCTATATTTATAAATTTTTCCCCTACTACGAAGACAACGTTCCTGCTAAAGAAAATGATATGCTGGGTGTGGCCCTGATAGTTTCCCTAATAGGTTTCGTTGCCACCGCCATAACTGTCTATCTTTTTCAGCCGCTCATCATCCAGAAATTTAGTACGAACTCTAGACTACTTGTGGAGTATTTTTACTGGACGCTGCCATTTGGCTTTTTTATTTTGCTGTATAACATTCTGGAGGCCTACTCTTATGGGTTTCACAAGGGAGTAATTACGAATCTCCTAAAAGAAACTGTTTTAAGGCTTTTTACCCTCATCGTCTTATTGCTGAAAATTTTCAATTTCATCAGCTTTCATACTTTTATCGTTCTCTATTGTTTGCAATATGCAGTTATTACATTCATTCTGTCTCTCCATTTATACAAGGAGGGGAAACTCTGGCTGAGTTTCAAAATAAGCAGAGTGACAAAAAAATTTCGAAAAAAAATTTTCACTATTCTTATTCTTACCTACATAGTAATCATTGTGGGAACGTTGCGGGGAAGTATAGACGCTCTGGTACTGGCTTCTAAAATAAATTTGAATGCCGTGGGCATCTTTGGGTTCGCCGCCTACATGGTAGTGCTATTACAGGCACCTTTTCGAAGTATTGTAGCGGTTACTATTCCGGTACTGGCCAGGGCTTGGAAACAAAAAGATCACAAAGAAATTAGCCGGATATACAAAAGATCTTCTATAAACCTCCTCAGCTTTGCCCTATTTGTATTCTTCTGTATCTGGCTCAATCTAACGCAGGCCATTGAATTTTTTGGAATTAATCCCGACTATCTTAATGCAAGGTGGGTGTTTTTTCTACTGGGAATTGTAACGGTTATTGAAATGGGCACAGGTGTAAACGGTCAAATAATAGGCACTTCATCTTATTGGAGGTTTGAACTCTGGACAAGCCTTTTATTGACGGTGCTGATTATACCCTTGAGTTATGCTTTAACTACTAAGTATGGTTTAATTGGACCTGCAATTGCCAATCTTGTTTCGTTTACCATCTACAATTTTGTTCGCTTCTGGTTCCTGTGGAAAAAATTTGCAATGCAGCCCTTTTCAATAAAAACTTTGGAAGCAATTGCTTTATCTATTATTATTTACGGAATTGTTTATCTGTGCTTCGGAAACATGCAGGGTTTACCGGGCTTGTTTATCCGCACCATCACTTTTGCTGTTCCCTTTATTTTGCTGGCTTATTATCGCAATATCTCTCCGGATCTAAAACCTGTAGTAAGTTCTCTTTTAAAAAGAAGCAGATTAAAAAAATAAATACAAATGCTATTTTAAATATTCAATAAACAGTTTCAAAGCTTCTTTCTTTTTATCATCCAGGTTATAGTCGATATTTTCTTTATAATAAGTTGTGAGATCGTAAGCAGGGAAATTGATACCGGAGGCTATTTCCTCAACATGCTGAAGACCTGTGGCTGTTGCACTGCTGAAACGTTCTTTAAAATCAGCCGGCAATTTTTTATTAGCAACCCAGGCTGCAAACACAAAAGGCAGACCAGTCATATGCTGCCAGGCCTCGGCAAGATCATAAATAAAAGCAGAGTGCTGGCGCTGTTGTAGGGCACGGTCACCAATAACAAGGCCTGCCGTTGTTCCCTTTATATTTTGTTGATAGCCATTGCTGGTATCAATTAAAACCGGGTCAATTTTCCAATACTGTTTTAATAAAATTTTTAACAATGCTGCAGAAGTACGGCTTTGATAGTCTACCAAAATTTCTTTTATTTCATTCAAAGGCACGTCGCTAAACAAACAAACACTCGCCACTGGCCCGCTGGCACCGATGCAATAGTCAGAAATAATATAGTGCTCTTTTAAACCGGGAATAACTGCAACGGGAATAAGACCAACATCAATTTCGTCGTTCAGCAGCATGGCTGCAATCTTTGCAGGATAATCGGAGATCAACTCTACCTCATTTTTCATGGCGCCCTTTTCAAACCCAAAAATCAGTGGTTTTGTATTTAAATAGCTCACGGCACCCACCCTTATTTTTCTTTCCAATAGCTTTAAGTTATTTTCGCTGCAAATTTACTTTAATATCAACTAACAATATGCAACTATCTCCTCTTACAGCCATCTCTCCTATTGATGGCCGGTACAACAAAGCCACCAATCAGCTGGCCAATTATTTTTCGGAGTATGCGCTTATCAAATACAGGCTACATGTAGAGGTGGAATATTTTATTATGTTGGGCGAAAAGAAGTTTTTTAAAAACAACACCAAACTCAACAACCAGTTAAGACAATTGGTGAATGATTTTAGTCTGGAAGATGCCCAGGTAATCAAAGACACAGAAGCCATCACCAACCACGATGTAAAAGCAGTGGAGTATTTTTTAAAATCAAAATTGGAAGAGCTCGGCGCAGCGGCTTCAAAAGAGTGGGTTCACTTTGGGCTCACTTCGCAGGATATCAACAACACATCTGTGCCGCTACTTTGGAAAGATGCCATTGAGCAGGAATACCTGCCAGCTGTCATCAACCTGCAACATCATTTGTATAAGCTGGCAAGGCAATGGGAAAATGTACCTATGCTTGCCCGCACGCATGGACAAGCGGCTTCCCCCACAAGGCTGGGCAAAGAGATCATGGTTTTTGTGGAGCGCCTGGAAAACCAAATTCAACTATTTAGTTACATCCCATTTACCGCAAAGTTTGGCGGCGCCACCGGAAACTTTAATGCGCACCATGTAGCTTACCCCAAGTTTAAGTGGATGAAGTTTGCAGATGAATTTGTAGAAACAAAACTTGGATTACAACGCCAACAATACACCACGCAGATTGAACATTACGATACCCTGGCTGCACATTTTGACGCCATCAAAAGAATTGATACCATTTTGATAGACCTGTGCAGGGATTTGTGGACCTACATCAGTATGGACTACTTTAAGCAACAAACAAAGAAAGGCGAAGTGGGCAG
>JBKJKD010000127.1:0-7202 GCA_046597635.1 Ferruginibacter sp.
TCACAAACCAATACTTCTTCCTTTGCTTCAGATAATTTCGATGTAAAATATTACCGCTGCGTGTGGGAATTAGACCCCGCAGTGAGGTACATCAGCGGCAGCGTTACCATTTATTTTATCCCCAATGCCCTCACGAATAGCATCACGCTTGATATGATGAAAAGCCTCCTGGCAGATAGTGTGAAGCAGAGGAACAGCGGGCTTGGTTTTTCTCAAACCACCAATACCATCAGCATCAACTTCCCCACGCCACTCAATGCCGGCACCCTAGATTCGGTAAGTATTTTTTACAAAGGCGTGCCCGCCAGCACCGGTTTCGGTTCCTTCATAGAAAGTAGCCACGCAGGTATACCGGTAATATGGAGCCTGAGTGAACCCTACGGCTCCCGTGATTGGTGGCCCTGCAAAAATGGGTTAGATGATAAAGCAGATTCTGTTGACATCTTCATCATTCATCCAGATCAATACAAAGCGGCAAGCAATGGTATGCTGCAGAGCGAAAAACCACTCCCAGGCAACAAGACCATTACCCATTGGAAACACCGCTACCCCATTGCATCTTACCTGGTTTGTTTTGCCGTTACCAATTATGCAGTTTTCAACAACAGCGTGCAACTGGGTACAGTTACCCTGCCCATGCAAACTTATTGTTACCCGGAAAACAAGGCACTGTTCGAAGCCAACACCCCTAAGGTTCTAAATGCAATGCAATTTTTTAACAGTCGTTTTGGTGATTATCCTTTTATAAAAGAAAAATATGGGCATGTGCAGTTTGGCTGGGGAGGCGGCATGGAACACCAGACCATGACTTTTATAGTTTCGCCAAACGAAAGCCTGATGGCGCATGAGTTGGCGCACCAGTGGTTTGGCAATAAGATAACTACGTACAGCTGGCAGGATATATGGCTGAACGAAGGCTTTGCCACCTACCTCGCTGCAATCTACATGGAAGATACCTACCCCGCCACTATTTATACAAACCGCCGGGCAGTGATCAATAACATAACGTCTACAGCAGGCGGAGCTGTAAAGGTAGATGACACTACCAATGTTGGCCGTATTTTTAATGGTCAGCTATCGTACAATAAAGGGTCTTATTTGTTGTACATGCTGCGTTTTGTATTAGGTGATGCTGCTTTTTATAAAGCCCTCAACAACTACCTGAAGGATCCCTTTCTGGCTTACGGTTTTAGCCGCACCGCAGATCTAAAAAAACATTTAGAGCAGGAGAGCGGTAAAGATCTTACACAATTTTTCCGCCAATGGTACGAGGGGGAAGGGTACCCGTCTTACAACGTGCAATGGGGTATGTTGGGCAGTAGCAATATAAAAATTAAGATGACCCAAACCACCTCACATCCCTCAGTTTCCTTTTTCGAAATGCCGGTGGCCTTAAAATTTAAAAATGCTACACAGCAAAAAACCATCATCGTAAACAACAGCCTCAATGGCCAGGAATTTATAAAGCAGGTAGGCTTTGTTCCCGATACCGTTTTGATTGATCCTGAATACTGGCTCATTTCTAAAAATAACAGTACCCAAAAAATTACACCGGGCAACAGCGGCGAGGGAGTGGTAGAAATTTATCCCAACCCTGCCAGCAGTCCTGTAACTATTTTCTTACACGATTTTAATGCTGCAACTGCACAAATAAATATAAACAATGCTGCCGGGCAAACTATGTATAAAACAACCGTAGCCTTGACAAACGGCGCAGAATTGATACAACTACCCACACAGCAATGGGCACGGGGGATATATTTTGTGCAGGTCGTTTCCGGCGGCAAAAAAATATTGAAAAAGATATCCAGGTAAAGTATTGCCGCAGATGCGCAGATACATCAATAGATCTGCAGTTTGATGAGTTCGAATCCCATATGTCAGTCAAAATAAACTAGCCACTATTTAGCATTCCTCACAAATTAATCTGCCAATCTGCGGCTACAAAAGATAAACACTTAATCTGCGCATCTGCGGCAATCATACCCTGACAAAATTTGCCAATCTGCGGCAATCAAACCTTCAGAAATCTATCTGCTCATCTGCAGCTATTGTTTTAGTTTTACAGCCCGGTTTAATCATACCACATCAATGGCCAGCAGAAAAAAAAAACGTACCCACAGCAATTGGCTCATACTCTTCATCTTGCTGGCTTCTTTCGGTTTGGCTACCTATTTGTTCAACAGGTTTTACAACCGGCCAGCCTTTGTGCACTACCCTGCCTTTGCTATAGACATGCCCTCCCGCTACAACATACATGGCATTGATGTGAGCCGCTATCAGAAAACAATTGGCTGGAAGCTCGTAAAAGAAATGGAGGTAAAAGACATTCGCATCGGCTTTGCTTTTATGAAAGCTACTGAAGGGGTTGCCAACCTCGATCCACAGTTTAGAAGAAACTGGGTGCAAGCCAAGAAGGCCGGTATACCCCGGGGCGCTTACCATTTTTTTATAGCCAGCAAAAGCGGCAAGGCCCAGGCCGAAAATTTTTTAGAAAACGTAGACCTGCAACCCGGCGACCTTCCTCCCGTGCTGGATATCGAACAAACCAATGGCGCATCTGTTACAGATTTGCAACAAAGAGTAGAGGACTGGTTGAAGGTGGTGCAAAAAAAGTACAATACAAAACCCATCATCTATACCAATGTGGCTTTTTACGAAACTTTTCTTGCCGATCGGTTTCACGACTACCCCTTATGGGTGGCCCACTACCTGGTAAAAGACAAGCCAAGGATAAAACGTCCCTGGCATTTTTGGCAACACAGCGAAAAAGGCAGGGCCAATGGGATCAATGCCTTTGTAGACTTTAATGTTTTTAATGGAGACAGCGCAGCTTTTGAAGCGATGTTACTGCAATAAATTTGGTAAAAACGAATTATGGAAGACGAAACAAGGGCGTTCCTGGTATTGATATTAAACAGCATTGCCCTCACGCTTATTTGGATGATAGCCAACATGATGGTGGGCATCTACATGGGCCTCGCTTTTTTTGAAGGCAGCCCAAACTGGAAGAATGTTGTGTATTATATAGCGGCCCTCGCAACGTTTATCCTGCTGGTTAAACGGCTAAGAAGCAAATGGAAACCATTTTTCTAACTGCTGTGATCCGATACAATCTGCCACTTATTTTTAATCTTTTTAAACAACAGGGTAAAATGCCCTTCAAGGTTGCCGATGCTGCGGGTAAGATGCCATTTGCCCACTACAGAAAAATACAACACAGATAACCGCTTCACATGCAGGATGTCAAAATCTAATTTACCCATCGCAGCCGTATCCGGGTAGCCCTTCTTATAATTATCGAGCGTGTTTTGCCAGCCATAGGTTACACCCGATTTGCCAATAAACATCAGCGAATCATTTTTCCAATAAGTTTCCATAAACGCCGGCAGGTCTCCTTTGTTCCAGGCATTTCTTTGCACCTGCAGCGCATCCTTGATGGCCTGCTCATCTTTGTTTTGTGCAAAACTACACAGGCACAGGAAACAACAAATGCTGATCAAAAATATTTTCATGGTTGATTGTTTAGGATAACAAGTTAACGAAAAGATAGCCCAAAAAATGGCCGTCACTTAATCGAGTTTACGATAAACCCGGCGACTAATAATGTTTAGGCTCCATCTTACTATGCCGCACTCTCAGGATACGAATTACGTTTTTTTGATAGCGATAGACTACTCTACAGCGGTGCTTTTCAAAAGCTCGGTAACTTCCGTCATTAGCGGTTTTATATTTATCGGGACGGTAATATTCAGGATTGGCAATGGCTTTTTCAGCAGCAGCTACGATATCATTAATAACTTTAAGAGCATTTTGAGGAGAGTCTTTGCTAATATATTTAAACATTGCTCGCAGGTGTTGTTGTGAACGGCTCGTCCACACCAGTTTATTTTTTACCATTGCTTTATGTTCTTTTTCATTGCTGCATGGCTAATGTAATTAGCTTGAGCAAATTCTGCTTCCGCTTCCGCCAGCTCCTTATTGTACTGTGTAATGCTGATGCGCCCTTCCTGCTCAATGTCTTCTTGCAAAAGAGCATAAATAGCTTTTACCGTTTTCTCATCTGCAATCTGCATATAACTTACTAATTTTTTTCGAATGGCTACTGCTGTCATACGTTGTTCTTTAATGCCAAATTTACTTATTTTCTCCATCCCGGCGAAGCATGAATTATTGTTTGAATGGCTTGCTGGCTCCTTAACCATCCTCCCTTAATGGGATGGCACGCATCTTTAATACCTGCCTATTGCCCATGGCATGTTGCCTATTGCCCATTCCACATTTGACTCATCATTACTTCAAATTCATTTTTTAACAATTGCCCACATCATATATTTTAATCCCTGCCCCCTTAGGCCTAACTTTGCAATCCTAATAAAGCTACTCATTCGTATGAAAAATAAATTGTGGATTTACCTCGGTTTCTTTGCGGTGTTGTTGGGTGTTTTTTACCTGTTTTTCTTTCGGGATTACGACTTTTCTGCTTCCCGCCTTGCGGTAATAAACCCGCTGGTGCCGGCCTTTAAATTCGTAGACCAGGATGGCAAAACATTAACGCAGGATGATACCGACGATAAAGTGTATGTGGCCGAATATTTCTTTACCACCTGCAAAGGCATTTGCCCAAAAATGAATGCCAACATGCGCCGTATCTTCGACCTGCAAAAAGACAATCCCAAATTCATGATCATTTCTCATACCTGCATGCCAGAGGTAGACAGCATGCCGGTTTTAAAAGCCTATGAGCAAAAGATGATCAATAGCCTGCTGGTAAAAAATGGTGATGGTTCCTACAAATTAAACGAGTTGCAGGGCGCCGCAGATGTGAAACCAGATAACAAAAACTGGCATTTTGTAACCGGCGATAAAAAGCAATTGTACGATATGGCCCGCCTTGGGTATATGATAGACAATGGTAAACCGGATAGCCTGCAGCGCATAGAAGATGAATTTATCCATACCCAGTTTTTTGCTTTGGTAGACAAATACCGGAGAGTGCGGGGCATCTACGACGGCCTTAAGGAAGATGAAATTCAAAAGCTGATCGTAGATATTAATGGCTTGCTGAAAGAGAAAGTGGCTCCCAAAAGATTTATGTCTGGCTTTACCAACAACCCCAACTAAGCAGCAATGGACGACAATGCAACTATTTTAAAAAGAAACGGCCTTAGTGTAACAGACAGTCGGAAAAAAATTCTCGAACTCTTTCTGGATGCGCAAGGTGCGCTGGCCCATGCCGATATTGAGAACAATGCTGCAGCAAATTTCGATAGGGTAACGGTGTACCGCACCCTGCAAACTTTTGTAGAAAAAGGCATCATCCACCAGATACCCACTACAGACAATTCTATTCTCTACGCACTGTGCAAACACAATTGCCAGCAGGGCGAGCATCACGACAACCATGTACATTTTATTTGCAACAACTGCGATAAAACGTTTTGCCTGGACGATGTGTTGGTGCCAGCTGTAAAATTACCCGAAGGCTTTACACCATCGCAAGCCGCTATGGTGGTAACAGGGGTTTGCGGAGATTGTAAATAGAAAAGAAGCTGATAAAAAGAAGCTGTCTCAAAAGAAAAACTTTCAAACGACAAGACGAAGGAAACAAAGAAAGAGCGCTTTATGATTAATCCATCGCTTTGTAACCTTTGTATTCCTGTGTAGCCTTTGTGTGAAATATATTCCCTTTAGAAGCAGCTGTTGTTTTCCTGAACTTGTTACATTATTTCATCTCCATCACACCAAACCTTGTTCTCTTTTTGAACATCTTTAGCAAGTCCGACACCACTAAATATTTTGTGTCAGAAATTTTGGCCACCGATGTTGGCACCGTAATGTACTCTTCATCGAGATGGCTATAAATACTTTGTCGGCTAACATTGCCTTTTGCGTCTATCGTTGCTGCCAAAAATATAGAGCGTTTAAAATTGATCACATCATCTGGTTTCTTCTCGATGTCTCTTTCTACGTTATCCTTGTCATCGTTGTACAGTAATACCAACTTGTCGCCATATACGATGGGGTAATAGCCGAGAAAAATATTTGAATTGGTTAACCGTTGGTTTTTAGGAATACGGGTAAACACTGCCTTGCCGTCTGCACTGATGTTGGTGTTTACAATATCTCCATACGTGTACCTGTAAGTGGTGGTAGTGGTATGCGTGGTGGGGTTGTAATTGGTAAAAATATCCAGCCTGTAATATTCGGCTATCAAATCTACGCTGCCATTGCTGCGGTTCATAATGTGGCGTATTTTAAACCCCGAATACAAACCGGGATCAGAATCCTTATCCGAAGCAAAATTGTCTTTGTCTATGAGCGTAATCATTTCCGGTGTAAAGGGCACCATCGTGGGCGTTTTAACCCCGGCGTTTGAGGCATCCAAAATGGCATAAAAAGCACCGTTGATGCGGCCGTTATATTTCCTTTTATACAAACCTGCTACCGTAATGTTTCCATTCTTATTGTACGACAACTTAGTACCCTGAATGTATTGGTTGTTCAGGTTAAAAGTGATTTCTTTTGCCTTTGCACTTTCTGCATCATACACCAAAAGCTTGTAGGTGTAGGAGGGAACTTTTTCTCCATCTTCCCTCACAGATTGCCTGGTCACTTCTTTGTCGTAATGTTTGATGGCCACAAATACTTTTCCGTCGTTGGTTACATCCTGGTCGTAAATAGAAACAAAACGGTCACCGATTGGCAATTCTATTTCTTTTTTCCAAATAGATTTTAGATTGGTATCAAAAACTCCAATAAAAAACTTTTTATTTTCCTTCTTTTTGTCGGGCCCCTCTACAAATAACAATATTTTAGAGGAATCGGCAGAAAGTTTATACGAAGGCTCTGCCTGGTCAGACCGGCTGTCTGATGAGTAAGTGCCCAAAATTGTTTTGCCGGAAGTCCTCAGGGTTTTTTCATCTACCTTAAGCGCATACACCGAAGTAGTTTTGCCTTCCCGGTCGTAAGCTTCATACAAAAAGAAAATGTTGTTGCCGTATTTTTCAAACCCTTTAAGACTCGCATTTTTTTCTTCAATAGGCAATTCCTTTTCTACAATTGTTTCCAGGTTCTTATCAATCAAAACCAAAATAGGTTGCTGTTCGGCCCTACCGCCAAATAAAGGCCGGGCACTTAACCCTAGTTTTAGCACGATAAATTGTCCATTGGCAAGCGGCACGGCATCATCAAAATCATAT
>JBKJKD010000251.1:0-5450 GCA_046597635.1 Ferruginibacter sp.
TTTTTTAAATCTCTGCTTGCTTAAGCTGGAGAGATATCTTTGAAAACATTCATGTAGTCTTTCCTTGTAAACTCATTTTTATGTTGGGAAAGAAAATATTCCAGTCTGTCAACGTCAGACATAATTCGGCTGTTATACCGCAGCAATTCTTCTAATGATTCCTTGAGTTTTAAAATAGTGGACGTGATGTGGTATGGCGGCTTCATGATAGCATCATTTGATACTATCAAAGGTAGGGAAGCAAGGGTCAAAAGCGATCCCTCAGCACTCAAACCCCGAACTGCCGCAGGTGATGGTCTAAATGTTTGTACATGCTTTGTCCCCACTGTTCCGGCGTAAAACTGCCAAACATGGGATGCGGATATTTTCCTACTTCGCCAGGGCCTTTTTTATAGAAAGTTTCTACCAGTTGGAGGAGTGCTTGTTTTTCCTGGTTGAAATCCCGCTCGTCTTTTACAATAAAGGCGGGGCTGGTAGGTAAGTTTTTCCCCCAGGGAGCATCGTTGTATAATTTAGCTTTAAAGGCCCAGCCAAGTAGCCTGCCCAGCAACATGCGTGGCATAGGTTTTTCACTGATTGGCACTCCGAAAGCTACCTTGCAGTGCGCCAGCATTTGAGCCACATTCATTGTTCCCCATTGCGCCCGGGATGTTGGCGAGAGTTCGTTCATACGATCTACAATGCTTTGATAGGTATTGCTGTCAAATAAAGATTGCATATAAATGGTTGTTTTAAGGTTGTATGTTTTGCAGGAACATTTCGGCCTTTGCCAGGTCTTCGGGCACATCAATTTTTACACTTACTTCTTCGGTTTCTATCATGCGGATGCGGATGCCGTTGTGCAGGTAACGAAGCTGCTCCAGTTTTTCTATCTGCTCCAGTTTGGCGGCTGGCCAAAGGGTGAATCGTATGAGCGCTTCTTTGCGAAAAGCATACACACCGATGTGTTCAAAATAATCTGCGGCAGTGTGTTCATCCCTTTGAAAAGGAATGACGCTGCGGCTAAACAACAGGGAATCGTTTTGATGGTCTACCACCACTTTTACATAATTCTCATTGGCTACCAACGACAGGTCCGCAAATTTTTTCATGAGGCTGGCTACCTGCACCTGTTCATCTTCAAAAGCCAGTAATAGTTTTTGCAGCGGTTCCTTTTTTACAAAAGGCTCATCGCCCTGCACGTTTAAAATGATGTCTACCTCCATGCCTGCAATGGCTTCGGCTATTCGATCGCTGCCGCTTTCGTGTGGGTGCTGGCTCATAATGGCTTGGCCCCCGTTGCGGGTTATTTCATTGAAAATAATCTCATGGTCGGTAACCACGTACACATCATCAAAGAGGCCGGTTGCAAGGGTATTGTCGTAAGTGTGGCGAATGACGGTTTTATTGCCCAGTGGCTGTATGAGCTTAAAAGGAAAGCGAGTGGCAGCATATCGTGCCGGTATCATGGCAATCTTCTTCATGAGGTTTAATATGGAATTAGGTATAGGCCTCTGTATTTTCTGGCAGCGTTTCCGTTTCGTAACCACAGTTTGCACAGGTGTACATATGATCGACGGATACGGCGTAGTTAGAAAAAATCCAGGTGAGCAGTGCAGTTAAAATATTACCTGCAGATTTTTTGGGCAACGATTGCATTTCGCTGGCGCCACATTTTGGGCAAACGGCAGACAGGCGGTATTCTTCGTCATATTCGCTCAGGAGGTTCCTCGCCCGCACTTCATCTGCTTCATCTACCACCAACTTAATACCTCCAATGGCAGAGCCCAAAAAGGGCGCCATGGTCACGCTTGCCTCATCAAATAAATGACAGTCGATGCCCGCATCTTTTAACCTGCCGCTAATAATATGAGCGGGTATATAATTGTAAAAAGTTTTTACAACAACTGTTCTCATATAATAAATGTATCAAAAAAAAAGCGCTTTCAAATTTCGAAAGCGCCTGGTAAATATTTTAATGTCAACTTAGTTGTTCAGCATGAGGGGCATCACCAGCATCAGCAATTCTTCGCCCTCGCCTTGTTCTGTTGGCTTAATTATGCCAGCTTTGGTTGATGTGCTTAGTTCCATATTAATGTCATCAGTGTCTGCACCATTCAACATTTCAATTAAAAACTTTGCGTTAAATGCAATTTGCAAATCCTCACCATCGTACTGACAAGCCATGCGCTCGTTTCCTTCAAAGCTAAAATCTACATCCTGACTAGCCAGTTGCAGTTCGCTACCGCTTATGCTCAATGCCACCTGGTTGGTGCTCTTATTACTAAACACACTCACCCGCCGCAATGCATTTTGAAAAGCGATGCGGTTCACGCTCATCTTATAAGGATTGTCTGCAGGTATTACCACTTTGTAATCGGGGAAACGGGCATCGATCAACCGGCAAACCAGTTCTGTACCGCCATGTTTTACAAACAGATGATTGCTGTTGTAAGAAACGTTCAGTTCATCTTCGTTATCAGGCAGCGCCGATTTTAAAAGTTGCAAAGGCTTTTTGGGAACAATGAAAGAGTCTTTCTGCGGGCAGCTTACATCTGTACGGGTATACTTTACCAGCCTGTGGGCATCTGTGGCTACAAAACTCATACCCTTGGTATCCAATTCAAAAAACACACCTGTCATTGCCGGGCGGAGATCATCGTTGCTCACGGCAAAAATGGCTTTGTTGATGGCAGTAACCAAGGCTGTAGAGGTAATGGTAAAACTGTTGGCATCGTCTGCCGCAGGCTCTTTAGGAAAGTTATCCGGATTTTCGCCCATTACTTTGTACTTACCATTGTCGCTGGTAATTTCTACCGCAAAGTTTTTATCAATATTAAAAGTGAGGGGTTGTTCGGGAATATTTTTTAGAGAATCTAAGAGGATCTTTGCAGGGATACATACTTTTCCGCTGTCTTTGGCTTCAATATCCATATGTACTTTCATCACCGTTTCCAGGTCGGTGGCTACCACGGTTAGTTTATTTTTTTCTATCTCAAATAGAAAGTCCTCTAAAATAGGAAGTACCGTATTGGCATTGATTACACCGCTGATCTGTTGCAGTTGTTTCAGCAGGGCTGAAGACGAGACGATAAACTTCATAATTATTTCGTTATTTGGCAAATATAAAATTAAGAGCGCTAAATGTACGGGCAATTTCTTAACTATTTTCGGCTTGGCGCAGCCAATGAGCTATTTATAGAAAAAACTTCTCATACTAAGGTCTTAAACAAATACGTTATTCCTTTCTAAACCAGGCCTGCTCTGTTAAACCTTCGAGCGATTCCTTATATCATTTAATTGAACAATATATAAACAATGTTATATTGTGTCAGAATCGTATTCGTGAGATAAACCAAGAGTCTCCACTGCCAAATCAAATGCTTATGAAAAAATTAATGCTTTTGCTATTAATGGCGTGCCTGTGCACCCATGTTTTTAGCCAGGTACAACAGCTAAAAATTGTAAGCTTTCAGGTAAAAAATAGTCTTCCTGCAAACATCGATGATTGGGGCAACGTACCTGCTGCATTGATTCTAACGGTGCAAAAGCCGGCTACAGTGCAGTTGAAGGAACCAAGATTGGTGATTCAAATTAAGAGCAATGGTGCTTTAATTTGTGGTAATAATCTCTCTACAGCGACCCCAATGGGTTCTTTTGATGTAAAAACATTTTCCACCCGGGAACTCACATCAATGCTGGGCAACTGTGCGTTACTGAAGGAAGGCAGCTATCAAATTTGTGTTCAGTTTTTTGGCCCCGACCGGATGCCCATTAGCAATGAACAATGCAAGGACTTTAGGGTTGAAACTGCAAAAGCAGAAGACTTTGCCCCTCCTACACTCATCACTCCTGAAAATGAAAAAAGAATCAGCAAAAAAGATATCCTTAAACCCATCATGTTTAGATGGACCCCATTGGTACCAAAACCAAAGGAACCGGTTACCTACCGCTTAAAAGTATGGCAACTAATGCAGGGACAAAACGGCGTACAGGCCATGAGGAGCAATGCGCCACTGGTTACCAAAGATGTGCAGAATGTTACGCAGGCCCTGGTGAGTAATTTATGGAACGGCCCCTGCAAGCCGCCTTACCTCTGCGATTTTATCTGGCAGGTGCAGGCATTATCCAAAGACGAGAAACCAATAGGAAGAAATAATGGCAACAGCGAACCCTATTCATTTAAAATATTAGACGATAATATTAATACCAAAATAGATAGTGTGGATATTAGTTGTTGCATTAATGGCAAACAAAATATTTACATCAAAGTAAACAACCAACATTTAACCAACCTGGCACAGGTTACTTCTATAAAATACCGGGTGAATGGTACGGGGCCACTTACTACATTGTCTCCAACGGTTCCTGCATTGGCCTTTACCATACCAGCCAATTCATCGCAGGTGTTTACGGCTGCTATTAATTGTGTAGACAGCATGAAGACTATTAAATTTATTGTAGATGCCATTTGGCCAACCGATCCGGATAATATCAATAATGAAACCGCATGGGATACCCTGCATTGCGCCTGCACAGCCTGCGATGAGAAAAATTTTACATTAAATGCTCCGGCGCCTTCTCAAATAAATTTCAGTAATAATATACTTTCTTTTAATCAACCGGTAACCATTATAACATCACCTGCCAAAACAATTAAAAGTATACAGGCCGAGTTGGTTTATTTTGAAATGGTTCCGGAAAATGAATTTTGTATCCCCTGTAATAAGGATGCATCTACCTACGGTCATTTTACCAACGGCAGCAACAGTATTCAGTGGAACGGGCCACAGCAAACCCTCAATTTTAATATCATTACTCCACAATTGACCCCCTGTTGCAGCGCATTGTTCAGGTGGTGCATACGATACAAAATAGAATTTACGGATTGTACCAGTTGCAGCAAACTGGTTTGTTACGAAAAGAAAAAAGAAGGCTGTTCAAAATCAGGTACCGGCAACGATAACCAAAACAATCCAAAATAATTGCCATGAAGAAACTACTCAACATCGTTATTTTATTGTTTGCATTTATAGTAACAAATGCACAGGCACAACCTGTTGGTTGTTGCCCAAAGTTCGAATTGGTAACCAATCGTATTCAGCCTTGTAATGATCTTGCCTGCAAAGTGGATCAGCCCAATGGCACAGGCGGAAGCCCCGCCGGCGGACCGGCAACCATGGTTGCCTGCAAAAACCAATCGCAGCAATATTTAATTGTTCCTAATTTACCCGGCTTTAGTTATACCTGGACGGTAGTTGGCGGCACACCCGTGGCTTTGCCAAACCAACCAAAAACAATTTATTGGGGCAACGGTTCCCTTGGTTATTTGCAGGTAATTATTACCAGCGCCGATGGAAAATGCAAGGATACCATTTCAAAAAAAGTTTGTTTGATAGATGGACCAACTGCCGGCATTACTTTTAGTCCGGTTCCTGTTTGTGCCGGTGCTCCCGTTAATTTTAGCGGAG
>JBKJKD010000257.1:0-14625 GCA_046597635.1 Ferruginibacter sp.
TGCAGACCAATTGATGAACGCCAGTCTGGATGTGTTTTGTACCATCAACGAACAGGGCAATTTTGTGTATGTGAGTGCTGCCGCTTTGAACAATTGGGGCTACCTGCCCGAAGAGTTGGTTGGAAGAGCTTACATAGACTTTACTGTAGAGGAAGATTTGACCAAAACCCAGGAAGCTGCTGCAGCTATTCTCGCAGGGCAGGATACTAAATCTTTTGTAAACCGCTACAAACATAAAAATGGAGGCATTGCTTACAATTCATGGTCGGTAAGGTGGGATGCTACCGCCAAACTGCTGTATTGTGTAGCAAGGGATAACAAGGATGTAATTGGACAGGAAGCAAAAATTCTCCAAAGCGAAGAGCGGTTTAAAGCTCTCGTGCAGGAGGGGTCTGATATGATCAGCATCATTGACGCCAATGGAAAATACAGTTACACAAGTCCTACCACCACTGCAATCCTTGGCATTACGCCAGAAGAATTTCAGGGCAATACCATTTTTGACTTTATTCATCCCGATGATATTCAAAGAGCTGACAGTTACATGCAGCAAATAAGTACCAAAAGCAAGGTATTTGTTGAGCCTTTTCGATTGCGAAATGGCAATAGCGAATGGCGTTGGATTGAAACGGTGCTCACAAACATGTTGGACAATCCGGCAGTGAATGGTATTGTAGCAAACTCAAGAGACATTACTGACAAAATTGAACAGGAGGAAAAAATTCAGCAAAGTGAGCAACGTTTTAAAGCCTTGGTTCAGGACGGCTCAGACCTGATAGCAATACTGGATGCCGAAGGTAAATATACTTATGTGAGCCCCACGAGCACATCAATTCTAGGTATGGCTCCCGAAGATTTTATTGGTAGAAGTCCGTTTGAATTTATTCATCCAGACGATCTTGAAAGAACCCTTGCAAGTTTACAAAAAATAGCTACAGAAAATAAAGTTACGGTAGAAGCCTTTCGTTTTGAAAACAGTAAGAAAGAATGGAGATGGATTGAAACGGTGCTCACGAACATGTTAGACAATCCTGCTGTGAAGGGGATTGTAGCCAACTCGAGGGATATCACCATGGAGCGGAAGCTAAAAGAATTAAACCGGCTATCCGGTAGCCTCGCAAAGATTGGAAGTTGGGAAATTGATTTTGTGAAGGAGAACCTTTTTTGGTCAGACGAGGTTCATCATTTACATGAAACAGATCCCACATCATTTGTACCAACCTTAGAGACAGGCATCAATTTTTACAGAGAAGATTTTCAACAATCCGTAAAGAGCGATATTGAAAACTCTATTTCCACCGGGGAACCGTTTGATTTTGAAGCAGTGTTGATCACGGCATCAAGGAAAGAAGTGTGGGTGCGCACCATCGGTGAAACAGAATTTGTAGATGGCAAGTGCCTGCGCATGTACGGTAGTTTCCAGGATATCAGTTCTCTTAAAAATACAGAAAGCAGGCTACGCTCTCTTTCTGAAAATTTGCCGGGAGTAATCTATCAATACACTATCCACCCAGATGGAACTGACTCGATGGAATATATTTCTGGTATGGTTGAGCAACTGTGGGGTTACACAACAGATCAAGTGATGAAAGATATTAACCTGTTATGGGATCAGATAAAGTTGGGTGGCGACTTTGAAGAAGTGAAAGCCAGCATTCATAAGTCTATCCAAACAAAATCCCGGTGGACAAGTCGCTTTAAAATTGTATTGCCCACCGGAGAGCTAAAAACCCATATCGGCAACGGAGGATTGCCTATTTTTTCAGCAGATGGCCGCATCGTATTCAATGTAATTATACTAGACATTACGCAGGAGGCAAAAAACGAAGCGTTACTATTTCAAGCCAGCGAAATGGCCAAAATTGGCAGTTGGGAACTGGACTTATTAAACCCGGGCCAAAATAATATGTATTGGTCTCCGATGGTGAAGCAAATACTGCAAGTGGACGATCACTACAACCCAACTCTAAGCGGGGGGTTAGCATTTTACGCCGGGCCCAATACCCAAAAAGTGCATGAGGCGGTAAGTAATCTAATTGCAACTGGCCTCGAGTTTGATGAAGAGATACTACTTGAAACAGCGCAAAGACAGGAAAGATGGATCAGGGTGATTGGTAAGAGCGAAATAGTAAATGATAAGCGTACAAAAATCTACGGTAGTTTTCAAGATATTCATGAGCGAAAAAAAGCAGAAATTAGATTAGCAGAAAGTGAAAACATGTTTCGTACCATTTTAGAAGCAGAACCGGAATGTATAAAACTGCTGGGGCCTGGTGGAGAATTATTAATGATGAACCCGGCTGGCCTGGCCATGATTGAAGCTGATAACGAAGCACAGGTGATGGGTAAATCTATAATCGAAATTCTGTTACCCGAACATAGGGCAGCCTTCCTTGAGCTTACTAAAAATGTTTTTAAAGGCAAGCCCGGGCAACTTGTATTTGCAATAGAAGGATTTAAAGGAACCCACCGCTGGTTGGAGACACATGCTGTTCCGATGAAAAATGATAAGGGCGTTGTTGTCTCTTTATTAGGAATAACCAGAGATATTACCGAACGCAAAAACGCAGAGGAAAGTATCCTTCGGGCCAACGAACGGTTCGAAAAAGTAACCGAGGCAACCAATGATGCCATTTGGGATTGGGATTTGGTCAACAAAACCTATTATCGCTCCCATGCCATCGAAAGGTTTTTTGGAGAAGGTACCTCCAAGTCATTTAATGAAAAAGAATTTTGGAAAGATAAATTCCATCCGGAAGATCTCTCCAGAGTTCAGGATAGTGTTGCCGAGGCAATTGCCAATCCTTTGACTGCCCGATGGGAGTCAGAATACCGGGTATTTAATGAACATGATAAAATGCTTTTTGTAATAGATAGAGGAGTGATCATTAGAAATAACGATGGGCAGCCTGTCAGGATGGTAGGTGCCATGACGGATATTTCGGAGCAAAAACAAATGACACAACAATTGAGTGAGTTGAACATGGCGCTTCAACAGCATGCCTTAGAACTCGAAAGATCCAATGAAGAACTGGAGCAATTTGCTTTTGTGGCCTCCCATGATCTACAGGAACCCCTGAGAATGATATCTAGTTTTATGGATCTTTTGCAGCGGAAATATGGAAGTCAGCTTGATCCCAAGGCCCACCAGTATATCCATTTTGCCACTGACGGTGCCAAAAGAATGAAACAAATCATTCTCGATTTGCTGGAATATTCCAGGGCAAGCAGACTAACAGATGCTAAGGAAGAAGTAAACCTTAACGAAGTGCTTGCTGAATTTAAACTGTTAAGGAGAACTCTTATTGCAGAAAAAGGATCTTCCATTAAATCAGGGGATCTTCCTATTCTTTTTACTTACAAAGCAGCCATTACCCAGGTACTACACTGTTTAATAGACAATGCACTTAAATACTCCAGGAAAGGTATCACACCAATCGTAGAACTGGGTGTGTTGCAAACCGAAACTGCATTTCAATTTTCTATCAAGGATAATGGGATAGGAATTGATCCACAGTTCTATAATAAAATATTCATCATTTTTCAACGATTGCACAACATGGAAGATTATGCCGGAACCGGAATAGGGCTCTCCATTGCCAAACGACATGTAGAATTTTTAGGCGGTCGCATTTGGTTGGAATCAGTGTTGGGAGAAGGCACAGTATTTTATTTTACAATACCAAAACCCACATGATATGAATCATCAAAAAAGGATACCGGCTCACATACTTTTGGTGGAAGATAACGAAGGAGATATTATACTCACATTGGAGGCTTTTGAGGAATCGAAAGTTAAAACAACTATCAGCGTTGCTAAAAACGGGAGGGAAGCCCTTGACTTTTTGTTTAAGAGAGGTAATCTCAGCGAAGTAAAAACTCCGGACCTTATCCTCCTTGATATCAACTTGCCAATATACAGTGGGCACGAAGTATTGAGGCAAATAAAAGCAGACTCAAAACTTAGGAAGATTCCGGTGATTATGCTTACTACATCTTCTAATCAAAAAGATATAAGCGAAGCCTACGAAAACCATTGCAATAGTTACATTACAAAGCCGTTGGAAGTAAGCGATTTTTTATCTGCTGTTTTAAAAATCGAAGAATTTTGGTTACAGTTGACAACGCTGTCCAACGATTAACAAGAAGGTTTGCCAGTTCGATGCATTACTATGGCAAGATTTTTAGAACTGCAAGTTTATTGTTGCTTGTAACTAAACCGAACTTCCAACTCAAAGCCTTCACCCGGCGAAGACTTAATGGTTACCTTACCATTAAACAGGGCAGCCCTGGTTTTTATATTCATCAAGCCAAGCCCATCGGTTTTAGCGGTGGAATCGTAGCCATCGCCATTGTCTTTAATTACGAGCAGGAGTTCATCCGCAATTTTTACTAGTTTAAACCAAACTTTATCGGCGTTGGCGTATTTAAAAATATTATGAAACTGTTCCTGGATGATCCTGTAAATAACCAAACGCATTTTATCGGGTATATCCATCAAATGCAACCCCTCTATTTCCTTTTCTATTTTCATTCCTTTTCCTATGGTGGCCACTTCCATGATTTCATCAATAGATTCCCTGAACTCCTCGTCTTCAAATAAGGGTGGAACCAATGAATGTGACAGCGCCCGTAGCTCTTCAATAGCATTCTTAATCAGCTTATCGGTTTCCTGCACATAAGGATGGTAATTTATCTCATTGGCTTTTAGCAGGCCCAGGTAAAGCCTCGAACTTACCAGTATCTGGTTGATGTTATCATGTAACTCTCGTCCAATTTCCTCTCTCTCCTGTTCCTGTGCCATAATCACGGCTTCAGTAATTTCCCTATCTTTTTTTATTCGTTCATCCTCCAGCCTCTTTTCCAGTTGCAATTTCTCGGTTATATTAATTTGTAAAGCAAGAATAGCCGGTCTTCCATTGTAGTTGAGTTTATTGGAAGTTATTTGCATAAACATTTCGCTGCCATCTTTGTGTTTATGTCTCCACACCCGTGTTGATTTGTTAAAGCTGTTTATTGAAGCTTCTTTTGCAAACAATTGTATGAGTGGATAATCTTCTTCAGGTCTTAAGTCCAGCACCGTCATTCGCAACATCTCCTTCCTGGTATACCCATAAATTTCAGGTACGCTGTGGTTCACGTCTGCAATGCTAAAATCATCCAGGTACCACACGATGATGGTGGCAGGATTATTATTGAACAGATAGCGGTATTGTTCTTCTGATTTTTTTAAGGCCTCCGAGGCAAAATTACGTTGTGTGATATCCGTTTGCACAGCAAAGAAATGGGTGAGATTGCCAGCGGTATCAAAAATTGGCTGTGCTTCTATCTCCACCCAATACTTGCGGCCGCTTTTACTATAATTTACTATTTCACAGGAAAAGGGTAAACTTTTTGCAATTTGATTTTGCATATATTTTACCAAAGAGGCATCCGTTTCTTTTCCCTGTAAAAAGTCACCTGGTTTTTTGCCGGCCACTTCACTTAATTCGTACTCTGTAATGCTGGTGAAAGCTTCATTTACCCATTCTATTTTGCCATCTGCATCTGTAACAATCACAGCATTATTCGTTTTTTTTGCTATCAGGGAAAGTTTATCCAGTTCCTGTTGGGTCTTTATTTTGTCCGTAATATCCTGGGTGGCTCCAATGATGCGTATGGGGTTGCCAGTCTCATCTCTTACCACATAGCCCCGGTCATTTAAATAGATGTATTCATCATCGCCCCGCAGAAATTTAAATATTAAGTCAAAGTTATTTCGTTTGGTATCTTTTCTAATCAAGTCCAGTTCATTAAAAATAACAGCCTGATCTTCTGCGGGCATTCTTGAAAACCAGAAATCACCAGAATTGTCTTTAGCTTCTACGGGCAGTTTTATAATTCGTACAAACTGTTCTGCATTCCGAAACACTTCGCCGGTAACGATATTCCAATCCCATACCATATCATTAGTGGCTTTGCTTACCAGGTTAAAACGTTCGTTGCTTTTGCTCAACTCTTCCAGGTTGCGCTTTCTTTCAATACTGTATCTAATAGTTTTTGCCAATATTTTTTCATCAAAATCATCTTTCAGTAAATAGTCCTGTGCACCTTCTCTAATAGCCTGGAATGCAAGATCCGTATCTGCTAAACCCGAAAGAATTACTACTGGTGTTTGAGCAGCATACTTTTGCAAAGTAGTAAAGGTTTCAAGCCCGGTACTATCCGGCAACGAAAGATCGAGTAGAATGATATCTATTTGCTTTGTATTAACCAGTTCCACAGCCAGGGTCAAATTGTCTGCATAAATAATTTCATCAATAGCGAGTACCGATACTTTTAGTAGTTCCGTTAAAAGTATCCTGTCACCCGGATTGTCTTCTACTATTAAGATAGTTTTAGCAGGATATGCTTTCATTTTTATTTGAATTTTGGCAAGTGAACAATGCTAATCCAAAAGTCTTCTATGGATCGAACTACTTCTAAAAATGAATCGAAGCTTACTGGTTTTATAATATAGCAGTTTGCGTAGCCGTTATAGGAGTCCACAATGTCTTTTTCAGAAGATGATGTGGTAAGCATTACCACCGGAATTCTTTTATAGAGCTCATGAGTTTTGATGAATTGTAAAACTTCTTTACCATCCACCTTTGGCAGATTAATGTCCAGCAAAATAATGTCTGGTAATTGCTCGTTGGTGTATTTTCCTTCCCTGTTTAAAAACATAATGGCTTCCTCTCCATCCCGTACCACGGAAACCGTGTTGTGGAATTTGCCCTCTTTTAAGGCTTCCATAGTGAGTAAAATATCACCCTCGTTATCTTCTATTAGCAAAATTTGTATAGGTTTCATTGCACTTTATTTTAAAATTATGAGGTTGTTTTAGGGATGGTAAAATAAAAAATACTGCCTGTACCGGGAGCAGCGTCTACCCAAATTTTACCACCATGTTTTTCAATAATTTTTTTACAAATAGACAGGCCAATCCCGGTTCCTGAGTACTCATTGTGGTTGTGTAAACGCTGAAAGATAATGAATACCTTGTCGGCAAACTTTTTATCGAAACCTATACCGTTATCTTTTACAGAAAAAAGCCATTCCGTTGGTTCTTCTTTTACATCGATTACTATTTCTGGTTTCTTCTTACTGTGATATTTTAATGCATTGCCCACCAGGTTTTGAAACAGTTGCAACAGTTGGGTTCTTCGTGTATTGGGCAATACCGGCAGCGGGTTTACTTTAATGGTTGCTTCTAATTCTATAACCTGCGGTTTAAAAATGCCTAATACTTCTTCTACCACAGCATTCATATCTGTTGCTCCTACTTCATCGCTACTGGTGCCCACTCTCGAGTATTCAAGCAAGTCCAGTATCAGTGTTTTCATGCGGTTGGCCCCATCCACAGCATAGTGAATGTACTGATCGGCCGTTTCATCAAGTTGGCCCTTGTATCTCTTTTCGAGCAATTGAAGAAAACTACTGATCATGCGCAGCGGTTCCTGCAAATCGTGGGATGACACATAAGCAAACCGCTCCAGTTCTGTGTTGGAAATCTCCAGTTCGGATGCTCGTTTTTCTAATTTTTCATTCAGTTCTTTTAGTAACAACTCGGTTTCTTTTCTTTGTGTAATATCCTGCGTTGCACCAATGAGGCGAATAGCCTTGCCTGCCTTGTTACGAATAATGTATCCCTTATCATATACAAACGCATAGCTACCGTTGGCTTTTAAAAAACGGTACTCATCTTCCCAAAATAGTTCTTGGGGGTTGGCCAATATTTTTAGCCTGTTTGTAACTACCCGTTCGATATCTTTTGGATGAACATTTTTGGTCCAGAACTCGTTATTGGCGGAAGCTTCTTCAGAACTGTATTCAAAAAGACTTTCCAAACCTCTTCCTGTTCTTATCACTTTGTCGGATTCAATATCCCAATCCCAAATGGCGTCATTGGTAGCCCTTGCTACCAGGTCGTATCTTTCATTGCTGTGATGGAGCGCTAGCTCCGCCGTTCTTCGCTGTGTAATGTCTTCTACCATGCAAAGGTGCCGGGGGTGCAAAGGATCTGTTGCGTCTATAGGAGCAATAGACATTTGTATCCATATAAAAGTTCCGTTGGGATGTACATATCTTTTTTGCATGGTGAAACCCGGAATTTTTTTGGCATTGAGCAATGTCATATTGTCCAGGTCTTCCTGTACATCGTCAGGGTGCGTAATTTGCAACCAGTCTATTTTTTTTAATTCCTCAAGGGTTCTTCCGGCTATTTCGGCATAGCGCTCATTGGCGTCAATAATATCCCCATTTAAAGAATCAATCAGTGCCATGCCTAAGGGCGCTTTAGAAAACATCACTCTGAAACGTTCCTCACTCTCCAGGATGGCTTCTTCAATTAATTTTCTCTCAGTGATATCCTGAAGGGTTCCTTCAATTCTCAGCGGCAACCCTTTTTCGTCCTTTATCAAAGACCCTATTGCCTCTAAATGTTTTACAACACTATTTTTTAGCACCACCCTATATTCAAGTGACGAGGTTATTTGGTCGCTTTTTATGGCAGTGGCCTTTAATACTTTTTGCCTGTCATCCGGGTGAATCATCTCTACAAAAGATTCCAAACTACTGCTGGTAGTGTCGTGTGGCAGCCCCAACATTTGCCTGATTTGCTCCGACCAGAAAAAGGTATTGGTTTTAACATCCCTTTCCCAATATCCTAGCTTAGCTATGTGCTGGGCAGTTTCTAATTTGTGATTAATTTGCAACAATCGCTGCTGAAAAAGTCTTGACTCTGTAACGTTTCTTCCATAACAGGCAATGCCAATAATTTCATCTTCATTTTTGATAGGGGTAAAAGAAGCTTCCGAATAGTTTTCTGGTACGCCATTTAGTTCGGGCACATGAATTTCAACCGTGAAGGATTCTCCGTTGAAACCTCTTTGGTATTGTTTCTTCCAAAAATCCAGATACTCTTTTGGATAGAATTCTTTAGATAGGAGATAGTCGCCAGCTTGCAGAGGCCTGCCTACGTATGCAGCCACCGCATCCAGGAATGCGTTATTGGCCGCAATCATTGTAAATTCTCTGCTCACACTCCATATCAAATCTTTGGACGAGTTAATCAATGCTTCTTTATCCAGTCGTTCAAATTCTTTTTGCTGTTGGGCTTTAATTCTTTCGCTGATATCGTAAGAAACTGCAATAATTCCGTTTAACTCATGCTGGTTGTTGTAGATGGGGGAGTTTACACTGAAGATTGGAAACTCAACCCCCAATTTGTTTTGCACCATAAATTCACCAGCCCAGCTTTTTCCTTCCCTGAATTGATTCATCAGCTGATCGCCCAATTCATTATAAAACGTATGCTCTGTTCTCAACATGCTTACATTTTTGCCAATAGCCTCGTCTTTGGTCCAGCCATAAACCTTCTCCGCAAAATGGTTCCAGTAAAAAATGATGCCGTCCAGATCGCTTGCAATTACTGCCTGTTCAACACTATCCAGTAGGTTAGCCTGAAATTTTATATAATCCCTGGCTTCATACTCTTTGGTTACATCCCAGCTTACGCCAATGATACCTGTGAGATTTCCGGCAGTATCTAAAAGGGGAGAGTCATGCACCAGGGCTTTAAAGTAATTTCCCTGTTTGTGTTTTACCATAAATTCACCTGACCAGCTTTCGCCACGGCCAAGTTTTTTCATAATGCCAATCGCTTCTTCCATCGATAAATCGCTGGGCGTAATATCAATGATATTCTTCCCCATCACTTCTTCTTTTTTCCATCCATAGAGATCCTCAGCATATTTGTTCCAGGAAATAATGGTGCCATCAACCTCGGTTACAATTACCGCCTGTTTTATGGCATTTAGTACATGTGCCTGAAATAATAGTTCATCCTCATTGGCTTTTTCTTTGGTAATATCTTTTATGATGGAGTACACACCGGTAATTTCATCATCTACAACTATCGGCATGCTACTTACGCCCAGGTATTTGCTATTATTTTTTCGGGAAATTATCTTTGTTATATACGCTTCCGATGAACCCGCTTTTACTTTTTCGAAAATGGCCATCACCCTTTCTATCTCTTCGGGGGATAAAAAATTTATAAAATTCTGGTGAAGCAATTCTTCTAAATCAGTTTCTGCAATGGTGGCCGCAGTGTGATTAGCCTGAAGTATTGTTCCATCTAAACCAAATGAAATAACCGCATTGGGATTGTTGACGAAAAGCGATTGATACTCCTGCCGGCTTCTTTCCAGCTCCAGTGCAGCTAATTTTTGTTCGTGTATATCCATAAAGGATCCAAATACCCGAACTATTTTTCCCGCCTCAAATTCGGGCCTTCCTGCAGCTCGTACCCATCGCTCGTTTCCTTTAGCAGTCACCAGCTGCAACTCCACATCGTAGGGTTCTCCGTTTTGAATAGCATTGGTGAATACCTCCTTTATAAGATCGGTACTTTCTCCGGCTTTAAAAAAATGGAGGGCTGTGCCAAGTTCGGGTGTGTAATCCGGTGGCACTTCGTGTATCTCTTTGGTTACGGGTGACCAGAAAACGGTGCTGTTAACGAGATCTACTTCCCAACCGCCTACTCTTGCAAGTCTATTGGTATCGTCCAGCAGTTTCTCTGCTTTCTTCCGATCCGTAATATCCGTCATCATCGTGCTGGTTCTTCTGTCTCCATCAATGTCTGTAAACACTACAGATGAAAATTCGCAGATGATCCGTTCGCCGTTTTTCTTAATGCAGTTGGCTTGCCCGATGGCGAATCCTTTTTCTTCCCGTTGTTTTAATTTGACAACCAGCTTCTCATCCTGCACAATAAACCCCTGTCTTCCCATTTGAATAAATTCGGCTTCTGTATAGCCAAAGAGTTTTGTAGCTGCGTTATTCACCTCTATAATGGTGCCATCTGGCCGGGTTAAAAAGAATGCATTCATAGAATTATCTACAATGGCCCTGTACTTCACCTGGCTGGCTTCTATCACCCGGTTGGCTTTTTTCTCCGTAGAAATATCTCTTACCGAATTTACCTTAAACCTTCTACCATCTTCCTGTATCATCAATTCTGAACTGGAAAATATATCAAACTCCTCTCTGTTCTTTTTTACGGCTATTAATTCAACGCCGCCTTCTTTTATTTTTCCATGGATGAAATCTGTATGGAGTTTTTGAACTTTTTTACGCTGGCTTGCTGCAATGAGGTCGGTTTGATTTTTACCCAGCAATTCTTGCCGGTCAAAACCGTACATGTTACAAAATTCCTGGTTCACATCTATAAAACAACCTTGCTCATCTGTAACGGCTATACCAATGGAGGTTACATTAAAAACCGAAGACAATATTTTTTCTTTGTTATGAAGTTCGGCTTCGAGCTTGCGGGTTTCTGTAATATCCATACTGCTCACAGATACACCGGTAACTATGCCATTAGCAGTTATGATAGGAGTGAAATTATTTTTATACCAGTAGAGATTTCCGTGTATGTCCAGCTCCCTACTTTCTCCTTCTACAATTTCTCCTCCCAGTGCTTTTTTAAAATCACGGAGAAAATGATCCAAATTTTCGGGAGCAATCAGGTCAATAACAGATTGCCCCACCCTAGCCGTTTTGCCAAGTTTTTCTTTTACGTATTCTTCCGCTTTTTTATTAAAGGCTACAATCTTATACGAGTTGTCTACCAGGAAAAAAAGTTGGAGTGTATTGTTTAGCAAGGCTTGCAGGTTGGCTTCACTCAACCTTATTTTATCCTCCTTCAGCTCCAGCAAAAGGTGCGAAGTTCTCAACTCATTGTAGGTGATCTGCACTTCCTCCGAAGTACTCTGCAACTCTTCGTTGGTGGTTTCCAACTGCTCGTTGGTACTTTGCATTTCTTCGTTGGTGCTTTGCAGCTCCTCATTTAAAGATTGCAATTCTTCATTTGCAGACTCCATTTCTTCAATGTAAGTCTGCAGGTGTTGCCTTGTGGCGGCCAGTTCCTGCTCTAGTTGCAGCATGATCTGGGCGTTGTTATCGGCGGGTCTATTCCTGCGATTTACATGAACCACTTCTTCTTTCTCTACCTTTTCAAATATCACAATGTAGTAAGTGGTTCCTTCCAATGTGCCAATGGTGGGTCTCACCAGGAGCCTCACAAAATGCTGCTGTTTAAAAAGTTCAAACTTTTGAACACTTGATTTTATCTGTTGCTGTTCTTTGATGCACCTTGAGATAAGGGTCCGGATCGTTAATTGTAAATCCTGGTTGGCCATTTTCAAAATGCTGTTGTTCATAGTGCCCTGGCTGAGGGACAGATATAGGCGCACATCACCGTTTATTTCCATCACCTCGTACTGGCCATTTACTACCACGTATGCATGCTCGTAGGTGTTAAAGAGTGTTTCTTTCACCAGTTCCTTTATGGACTGGGGAGACCTTACAACTCGGGCACTTGAGGCTGCCGAAGGTTTTAATGCAGTGATGTAGGAGGAGAACTTTATGGCGCCGGCTTTACTATTCAGGGCTCTTACAAAAACCCTGTTTTTGGCATCCACTGTTTCATACAAATCGGTAAAGCTGCCAATGGTTTCGCTCTTGCCTAAAAAGAGAATGCCGTGTGCGTTTAACGCATAATGAAATATGGGAAAAAGTCTTTTCTGCAGTTCCTGGTCAAAATAAATGAGCAGGTTTCGGCAACTAATCAGGTCTAATTTTAAAAATGGAGGATTGCTGGTAACATCATGTCGGGAGAACAACACCATACTCCTGATTTCTTTTACCAATTCATATCCTTCCTCTGTTTCCACAAAATATTTCTTCACCAGTGCAGGAGAAATTTCTTCTGTAATGCGGGACGTATAAATTCCCCGCCTTGCAAACTGAACAGCTTTTTCTTCCACATCGGTTGCAAAAATCTGGATGTTGTAATCCTTTAAGCGGTCTTTCAGTATTTCGGTGAGTAGGATGGCTATAGAATACACTTCTTCACCAGTGGCGCAGGCTACAACCCAGATGCGGATAGTATCATTTTTCTTTTTTTCAAGAATAAGCTTCCGCAATTTTTTTTCCAATGACTTGAAAGCCTCTTTATCCCTGAAAAAATTGGTTACACTAATCAGGAAAATGGAGAACAGTTCGTTTTGTTCCTCCGGGCTATCTTTTAATATTTCAAAGTATTGCCCCGGTGTTTCAATCTTTAACGCATTGAGCCTTTTGATAAGCCTCCGGTTGATGGTGCCGGTTTTATAATGACTAAAGTCAGTGCCTTTATTTTTTGCCATTAATTTAAAAATATTGTTCCAGTCGGGCGAATCAATTGAGTCCATTTCGAAGAGGCTATTTTTATTTTCAGGATTTTTTATGTAGAGCGCTATGATTTCGCCCATTTTTCCTGGTTCACAAATAGAATGAATTTTTTGCGTGGCGATAGCAGCATTGGGCATGCCATCAAATTTGGCAGTATCGGGCTTTTGCACCAAGGTAAAGCCGCCTTCATTTGCTATAGCCATAATGCCTTTGCTGCCATCGGTGCCGGTACCAGAAAGAATAACCGCCACAGCGTTTTTTTTAAAGGCAGTGGCTATAGATGAAAACAAAATATCTACCGAAGGTTTAGGCCCTATGACTGCATGGGGTGGCGAGATAACAATTTTATTTTTGACAACCGAAATGTCTGCATTTGGGGGCGTGATGTATACAACACCTGCTTTTATTTCCTTGTTGTTTTCGGCCTCTGCTACTTTCCATTTAGTTTCCCTGCTCAGGAGTTGCACCAGCATGCTTTTGTGTGTGGGGCTCAGGTGCTGGGCAATGATGATGGCGGTGTTGGTAAGTGTGGGAGGGTAGTGCAATAAGAATTCCTGTAAAGCATCCAGGCCTCCGGCAGAAGCACCAATGGCTATGAGGTAAAACTGTTGGGAGTCTTGTTTTATCACTAATGGCTTAGGTTTTGAAGATTTTATGTTTGGTAAAAGTGCCATCCGAGCAATTGGTTTTTGCCAGCATCAAATATTGTTTGCTAGTTTGGGTTTCTGGTTGTAAAGTGTGCATAGGCCCGGTGCATATGACGCTTGAAATAGTTTCTGAACCCTTGCGGCCCTCGTTGCCTTGCTCCTCAACATCTGCCTTCCCTGTAAATGATATAAAGAATATTTCTAACTAAAGATAAGGGTAGTTAAGCGGTTTGTAATAAGTACTTATACGGGATGGTTGTAGCAGTATTATGACAAGGGTAGTTGAGGTGAGGGCAGTGCCCGTGAGTAGTGCATGAGTATTTGCGGGAGAGAAGTAGATCTGCGGGTCGGGATGCTGAAGCAATTGCCTGATTCGAATATTGCTTTTCTATGCTTTCAGTTGTCTTTCTCTTTTGAAAGCCTCGGCTTTGGTTGCAAACGGTTCTGTATAAACAATACAGCAATCTTTTGCTTTTGCGGTAAATCCTTTGTGATCCGACAAATGTTCGTTCAGCCTCACAGCAACGTGTTTGCCTGTGTGACCAATGTAGAATTTATCTAAGTGTGCAGAATAAAGTATGTAGGTACTAAACATTCGGAAATAAAAAAGAGATTATCTTTTGGATAATCTCTTTTGTTAGTGGTGACCGCGTTAGGATTCAAACCTAAAATCTTCCCGACCTGTGGTCGGGATGCTCTATCCAGTTGAGCTACGCTGAAT
>JBKJKD010000002.1:0-11188 GCA_046597635.1 Ferruginibacter sp.
CTTGCATTTTTTCTGTTTTTGTTTATTTCGTGCAACAAAGGCTACAAGAAGGATACAGTAAATAACATTGGCATTACTGAGGATACCCAACCTTTGCAGATCAACGATAGCATACAAAGTTCACGGGCTTCTGTGACCGTTATTACCCAAAATGTGAAACCCCAGGATATCGTAAATTTTGCAAAGACGCTTGTTGGTGTACCCTACCAATATGGCTCTACCGATCCCACGGTAGGTTTTGATTGCTCTGGTTTTATAACCCATGTGTTCAATCATTTCAATATCAAAGTTCCCCGTTCGTCTATAGATTTTACCAATGTGGGTGATGAGGTAGAGACAGCAGAAGCAGTTGCCGGCGACCTGATTTTGTTTACTGGTACAGATAGCGTCAGTACTGTGGTAGGGCATATGGGTATTGTTACAGAAAATACAGATTCCCTTCGTTTCATCCATTCGACGTCAGGGAGGGCTTATGGCGTTACTGTGACTGCGCTCAACAAAAGCTATTTACGACGATTTGTAAAAGTTATCCGCATATTTTAGCTGTTATCGCCAGGGGGTATGTGTATAGATACCACGGTACCATTGCCGGGAGAACTGTCCCAGTCTACTGTGCCCTGTAAATATTGAATGCGGGACACAATATTTTGCAAACCCAACCCATTGTCTTTTTGGAGAGCCGCCTGCACATCAAAGCCTTTTCCATTATCTTCTATCATCACATCAATGCCGGTGGCATCGCTCAGAATAGAAATGTCTAGCCGGGATGCTGCAGCGTGTTTGATAACATTGTTTACACTTTCCTGAATTACACGGTAGAGGATAGTTTCTGTATGGCTTGGCAAGGCCTGTTGTAATCCATCTGCCTGAAGATTGATAGAAATAATAGCGGCATCTAGCTGATGGATAAATTCTTTAATAGCATTTACCAGTCCTTTTTTTAAAAGAGCGTTGGGCATCATGTTGTGGCTAACCGCCCTCACTTCTTTCATGCTTTCATTTACCAGTAGCATTGTTTTGCTTAATAAATTACTGTACGCTTCGTCTCCGCTGCGGTTTTGGTCGTTTACCGCCTGCAGGTTTAGCCAGGCGGCAGTCATCAACTGGCCCACGCCATCATGAAGGTCTGACGCTATACGCTTGCGTTCCTTTTCTTCTGCGGTGAGAATGGCAATGGTAGCTGCTTCCTGTTGCTTTGCCAGCTCGGCCTGCATGAGTGCAGCTTGTTGTAGGTTTCTTTTTTTATAAAATGAATGCCCGTATAAAGCCAGCAGAGCGGTAACCAGCAAGATACCAGCAATGATAAAGTTCTTCTTGCTTACTTCAAGACTCTTATTATTTATTAATAAGGACTGGATTTGCTTTTGCCGATCCAGGTCTTGAATGATCTTTTGCTTTTTGGTAAATTCCAATTCGTTTTTAAGAATGATTTGGGTTTTTGTATTTAATTCCAGGCTATCCTGAGCCATTTGCAGGTTAGCATCCAGCAGGGATAAGTTTTGATTGGAAATCAACAGGAGGTTTTGCCTGATGTCCAGTTGCTGGTTGGCAATCTGAAGTGATTTGATAGAGTCAGTTTTACTCAGAATATTGATCCGAAATTCTTTTTTTTCTGAATCATATTTTGTCTGCAATTCCAGGACTTGTTTCGAAATCTTTTCATTTAAAACAAGATTATTGGCATTTACATATTTAGTGCGGTATTGCAGCGCACTTGCATAATTGTTCATAGCCGAATCGAGGGAAGCCCGGTGATTGAAAATTTCGCCAAAAGTATAGGGGTCCGCACCAGTGCTAATGGCAGTAGCCTCTGCCTTGTTGTACCAGTCTAACGCCTCATTGTATTTTTTTAGTCCCGCATAGCCATAGCCAATGTTTTGCTCTATCAATGCCACGCCCGATTTAGATTGATTGGTTTTTGCAATCTCAAGCGCTTCATTGAGCTGCAGGATGGCTTCGTCGTAATTGCCCCTGCGTAGGTTGATGGCGCCGAGGTTGTTGTAAACGGCTTGTATGCCTCTCTTAAAATCTACCTTTTTTAAATTGATAAGCGCATTTTCAAGATACCCGATGGCGGTTTTGTAATCTAACTCATTGGTATAAATGTTGGCAATATTTACCTGCGTAATTCCGAGATTGCGCCAGTCGTTGTTTTGCAGGGAAGTCTGCATGCTTTGTTCATAATACTTAATGGCGTCAGGATAATTTTTAGTATCTACCAATATTCTTCCAAGATTATTTTGGGTAGAACGAAGCTGGCTTTTATCGGCCAACTGTTCCTGCAGCTTTAGAGATTTTAGAAGATAATCTATCGCAATATCCTTTTCTCCTTTATCACTATAAACAGTCCCTATTGTATGATAGACTGTGCTGAGGCCTTGCTTATTGTTCGTTTTTAAAAATAATTTTTCTGCCCTTCCAAGCTGTTCAAGCGCAAGGTTATATTTCAACAATAGAAAGTTCACCTGTCCATTAAGGTGGAGATTGCCGGCCAGGCCTTCATCGTCGTTAAGGCTTTGCCAGATGCGGGCGGCGTCATCAAGATAAGGTGATGCTTTGGCGGGTGCCGATTTAAAAATATAAAAATTTGCTTTCGCTTCGTAAGCTTTTGCAAGGCCGGGTAGGTACCTGAGTGTGGAGGAATATTCTATTGCTTTGTTGGCGTGAAAAAATGTTTTGGCACTGTCTGAACTGGAGTATAAAAAAGCAAGCTTATTTAGGACTGCAATCTGCCGGCTATCCCTTTTACTGGGATCTACCTGGCGTTGCAAGCTATCTATTGCCCTTGCAGGTTGCGCAAATAATTTGTTGCAAGAAACAGTAAGAGCAGTAAGTAGGAAAGGGAAAAAGTATCTCACTTTTTAAAAATTGGATGGTCAATATTGTGATGTTGTTTACCGTAATGTGCACAACATAAATAATTTCAATGCTTCCTGCATACCCTTCAAACGGTATTTATTTTTTGTTAAGCACATTGTGTTCGTAAGCCCACTTCACCAAACCTAAAGTAGAGTGGGTGTCTGTTTTTCTAAAAATATTTTTGCGATGCGTTTCTACGGTATGAAGTGAAATGAAAAAGCTGGCGGCGATTTCTTTATTAGAGAGATTTTTTTCGATGGCTTCCACAATTTGAATTTCCCTTTGTGTGAGCCGGGTAACCGCTACTGCCTTTTTAAGATCAGCTTGTTCTTTCAGCTGTTGTAAAATTTCTTCTGCAAAAAATTGCCCGCCATTGTACACTGCCAGTATAGCTTTTGCCAACTCATCGGAACTCGTCTGTTTTAGCAGGTAGCCGGCAATATCCGCATCGTTGATCATTTCTTCTACGATGTCGCCCTGACCGCTCATGCTCAAAGCAATGATCTTAATATTGGGAAACTTTATTTTAACCTGTGCGGCCAACTGCTTTCCATTCATGCCTGGCATCATCACGTCGGTAAGCAGCACATCTATGGGTTGATGCTGCAAAAGGGCCAGCATTTGTTCGCCCTCATTGGCGGTAGCTACAATCTGTAAGTGGCTGTATTTACTTAATACAGACGACAGGCCGTCGATTACAATTTGGTGATCATCTGCAATAGCAATTCTTATTTGTCCTGGTTTCATCTTTGTGGTAAGTGCACGCTGGCCATAAGCCGTTAGCTAAAAATGTGGTTTTTGATGTGAGAGGTTCTGATAACAAATCATCTTGTGAATGTTCATTTTTTTAATACAATAAAATGAACCAAAGGTTTATAGTGCTTATTATTTGCCTGTGAATACTGCTTTTCTTTTTTCCAGAAAAGCAGTGGTGCCTTCCTTCATATCTTCCGTTGCAAAGCAATCTCCAAAGGCTTCTACTTCTTTTAGATAACCACTGCGGCCATCGGGGTTTACTACAGCTGTGTTTATGCAGGCAATCACCTTAGCTACAGCCACTGGAGCTTTACTATGCACGTTCTGTAAAATATCTTTGGTTTTCTGTAAAAGGCTTTCTGCATCGGTTACATAATTTACAAGGCCAAGGCGATAAGCTTCCTGGGCATCTATTAAGCTTCCTGTCATTTGCATTTCCATACTTTTTCCTTTGCCTACCAATTGTGTAAGACGCTGGGTTCCGCCATAGCCTGGTATTAAACCGAGGTTAACTTCGGGCTGTCCGAATTTTGCCTGCTCGCTGCAAAGCCTGAAGTGGCAAGCCATGGCGAGCTCACAACCTCCGCCTAAAGCGAATCCGTTTACTGCAGCAACTATTGGTTTACCACTGTTTTCAATTTTAAAGAAAACGTCCTGTCCTCGCTGCGCCAGGGCCATCGCATCTTCCTTACTGTAGCCAGCAAATTCACTAATGTCAGCACCCGCTACGAATGCCTTAGCTCCGGTACCGGTTATTATAGCAGATTTTATCTCGTTGTTGGAAGCAATTTCATCCAACACCTGATTCAGGTCATTAAAAACATTTTTGTTTAAAGCATTCAATTTATCAGGGCGATTAATGCTCACTATGCAGATGTGGTTTTCTATGCTTACAAGCAAAGTATCGTAACTCATGATTCGGGTAAGTTTTTGTAGATACCGAAGATAATACATTTGATATCTTTATAGCATGACCATGCTGAGCATTATAACTTATACGGGCATCTTTGTTTTTGCACTTACCGGCGCCTTGAAAGCCCGTACCTATAAGATGGATATTTTCGGCGGGCTCGTGGTGGCTTTCAGCACTGCCTATGGCGGAGGTACCGTTCGGGATCTGCTCATTGGTATCAGACCAGTAAATTGGATTAATGATAATTTTGCACTTATACTAGTGGTAGCAGGCACGGCGTTTACCTTCTTGCTTAAAGAAAATGTACTGCGATTTAGAAAGACAATCTTCTTTACAGATGCAACAGGCTTGGGTTTGTTTACTGCAGCAGGAATAGAAGTAGCCTTGCGAAGTGGTGTAAATGATTTTTACGCTTTGGTTATGGGCGTCATCACGGCCACGTTTGGCGGTTTGATAGCCGATGTTTTTTGCAATGCAGTGCCAGATCTTTTCAAGAAAGGTGAGTTGTATGCTACGGCATGCGCTTTAGGTGGGGTATTGTACCTTTTGCTGAAAGAAACGAATTTATCTAATAATCTGAATCTTACCTTGTGCGTAGTGTTTATTGTGGGCATCCGTATTTATTCTAAACGAAAAAGACTAACCTTACCCCAGATTTAAAAATTACGATGTTCCTTAACCCAGTCTCGTATGTAGCTGGCAATATCTGTACTGGTGGTGCCGGGTGCAAATAATTTTCCGGTGCCCATTTCATTCAAGAGTTTCATGTCATCTTCGGGAATGATGCCGCCGCCTGTGAGTAGTACGTCGTTCATTTGTTTTTCCTTCAGCAATTGTAAGATCTTCGGGAACACCGTCATGTGGGCGCCACTTAGTATGCTAACCCCTATGGCGTCTACATCCTCCTGAAGCGCAGCATTTACCACCATCTCTGGTGTTTGGCGTAATCCTGTATAAATTACTTCCATACCTGCGTCTCTCAGTGAAGTAGCTATTACTTTAGCGCCCCTGTCGTGGCCATCCAGGCCAACTTTGGCAACTAATATTCTTATGGGGCGTTGTTTATCTATGCTCATTATATAAAGATGGTGTAAATGCAAATGTATTTACTAAATTTAAACATAATACCTGTTTATATGCGATTTAGAAAATTTGGAAAAACTGATTTAGTTGTAAGCGAAATTGGCTTTGGTGCCTGGGCTATAGGTGGTAATGCCATGATAGGCAAAACGCCCATCGGTTGGGGAAAAGCAGATGATGCAGATTCTGTGGTGGCCATTCATAAGGCCATGGATTGTGGTATTAATTTTTTTGATACCGCAGATTTTTATGGTTTAGGACACTCCGAAATTTTATTGGGAAAGCAATTGAGCAACAATAAAGAAGTTATAATTGCTACCAAAGTTGGTCATAGAAATATTGCAGAAACAATTCAACTTGATTATAGCAAGGAGCATATTTTGGCAGCATGCGATGCGAGCTTAAATCGGTTAAAAAGAGATACTATTGATTATTACCAGTTGCATTCTGCCAGGGTGGAGCATTTTGAGAAGGAGCTTTGTATAGAAGCAATGGAAACACTAAAGAAGCAGGGGAAAATTCGCTATTGGGGCTTATCCCTGAATACGTTTTATCCTGAGCCGGAGGCTAAATTTATGATGCAGCAGTCGGTTGGAGACGGCTTTCAATTAGTGTACAATATCATTAATCAACGAGCTTTAAAGTTAATGAAAACAGCAGGGGAACATAACTATGGACTGATAGCACGAATGCCCCTGCAGTTTGGATTGCTTACCGGAAAATTCAGCATTGATAAAAATTTCAGTCCGGATGATCACAGAAGTTTTCGTTTTAATCAGGATATAATGCAGGGGTCATTAACTATATTGGAAGACACCGTATGGCCGCTTTGTAATAAATACAACATCAGCAAAACTTCGCTGGCTCTAAGTTATATCTTAAGTTATCCGTCAGTAAGTACAGTAATTCCCGGTATTCGCACCGCTCAGCATGCTATCGAAAATACGAAAGACCTGGTGCAGTTGGCGCCCGAAGATGTAGCATTGATTGAAAACGCATTTACCAACAGCTTTGCAGACATAGTAAACTTGATGGAAAAGCAAGGTTAAAGATTTAAAATACTTTTAATGCATTTTGAATCCTGGTGATGGTTTCTCTTTTACCAATCATGGTAGCTATTTCAAAAACGGCAGGACCGAATTTGCCACCCACCAGCATGATGCGCATGGGCAGTTGCAGTTCGCCGGGTTTGATATTTTTTGCTGCCGCCAAGTCTTTGAAAGTTGATTCGATAATTGCTATTTCCCAATTTTCCATTCCATCAAGTGTATGACAGTATTCATTAAAGAATTCGGTTTTTGCTTCATTCCATTTTGGCCTTACAGCCTCCAGATCCCAATTATCAGGGGTCCTAAAAAAGTAAGACGCCTGAGTATAAAAGTCAGGAAGTAGCGTGCAACGGTCTTTTACCAAGTCGAGTACCTTATTAAAATTGTCTTCATCTTTAATCAAGATTCCTTTTGATGTAAGGAGATCTTTCACTAATGCTGAATAGTTAGTAACATCCAGCTTTTTAATCCATTCGTGATTGTACCACTTCGCTTTTTCGAAATCAAATTTTGCACCGCCTTTGTGTACACGTTCTATCGAAAATTTTTCTATCAATTCTTCCATAGAGAATACTTCTTGTTCTGTGCCGTCGTTCCAACCAAGCACGGCCAACAAGTTGATGAATGCTTCAGGTAAAAATCCTTTTTCTTTAAATCCTTCTGTAAGTTCGTTTGTCCTGGGATCGTTCCAGTTCATAGCAAAAACCGGGAAGCCATATTTGGCGCCGTCCCTCTTGCTTAGTTTTCCGCTGGGGCCAAGAATTAAAGGCATATGCGCCCACTGTGGCATATTTTCTATCCCAAATAAATACTTCCAAAGCAGGATATGCACCGGGGCACTGCTCAGCCATTCTTCGCCTCTGAAGGCATGGGTTATTTTCATGAGATAGTCGTCTATTACCACTGCAAGATGGTAGGTAGGCATGCCATCAGCCTTTAATAGCACTTTATCATCTACCAGGGTAGATTCAAAACTTACCTCACCATGAATCATATCGGTAAACGAAATAGTTTCCTGCTCCGGCATCTTAATCCTTATAACGTGCCGGATATTTTGTTCCAATAATTTTTTAACTTCCTCGGGAGGTATGGTAAGAGAGTTTTTCATTTTTGTTCTTACGGTGCCATCATATTGAGGAGAGGGGTTTTCTTCTGACTTCAGTTCGTTTCTCATTTGCTCCAGTTCTTCCGGTGTGTCAAAAGCGTAGTAAGCAAAACCTTGTTCTACCAGATCTTGTGCATATTTAAGGTAAGATGGTTTTCTTTCACTTTGTCTGTAGGGGCCAAAATCGCCGCCATGTAGCGGACTTTCGTCTGGCTCAATACCGCACCACTTGAGGCAATCAAAAATGTATTGCTCGGCACCCTCTACAAACCTGCTTTGGTCAGTATCTTCTATTCTCACAATAAACTTCCCTCCATGCTTGCGGGCAAAAAGATAATTGTACAATACGGTTCTTACACCACCAAGGTGTAGGCCGCCCGTGGGGCTGGGTGCAAAACGAACTCTAACGGTAGATTGTTCCATAAAAAAGCTATTTGGGTTAGCAAAGATAAGTTTGCAGTATTTGTCGTCGGCACAAGATTTAAAAAAGCCGCTACAAATGCAGCGGCTTTTTTGAATAAATAATTCCAAAGTGTATTATGGCAAAATGATAATTCTTGGCGGACGACCGTTGATAGATATCGTAGCGGTATTATTACACTCACCATTACCATAATCTAAAATTGCGAAATGGTTAGGGCCTTCAAAGCGTATGCGGCCTTTATCAATATGGCGACATGCATATTTTTTTTGTAGTGCTTCCAAAATATTGGCGGTTCTACTAATGCCCTGTGCATTGGTAACGCTTGCGTTGCCAGTGATAGAGAACACATCGTCAAACAATTGGGCAGGAGTATTTACACCGGCGGTTTGGGTTACATTTTTTACGGAAGCATGCAACCAAAATCTGCCTCCGGGTGCGGTAACTTTTCCGTTTTCTATTTTACGCTGCCAGCTTTTACCACCTGGCTGGCTTGTGTTGGTAAATGTATGGGTGCCTTCTCTTTTGAAATAATTTACATAGTAATTTTCAAAAGTCATCACAGCAGTACTGCCACTGCGACGAAGGGAATCTGATATTACAATGCGTATGGCACCGCTGCGTTTGATACCCCTTGGGTTAGTGCAGGTGGAATCGAACCGGATCAAAATCGTTTTGGGAAAACCAGTTTGAGGGGTAACTGTAACGGTAGCGCAGGCAAGAAAATTATTGCTTTCGATGGTGGGAGCAAAATTTCCTAATAAATTTTTCTCTTCGGCGGCTTCCATTAAAACATCATTATCATCCTCTGCCATAAAGTTGGAAGTAGCATCGTCTGTGGTTAACTCAAAAGTAGATTCAATTTCGGCTTCTGTAGCGGTAGGTGTGGTTTCTTTTTTACAAGAACTGGTCACCATCAACAGAGCCAGTGTTGCGGTAAGTAAGAGGTTTGAAGGTTTCATAATTTTATAATTTTGTTTTGTTAATCTATGACGACGTGCCAATGATTTCGTTTAATTCGTTTTAAAAATTATTTTTGCAATATGTTTTATTTGGTAAAAACGCCTGAGTGGGTTAAAAAAGTATTTAAGAACCGAATTTGGGACATACCCACAACACAACAGGATATTTACCTGAGTTTTGACGATGGCCCCCATCCCGAGCACACCGGGTTTGTTTTAGACGAGTTAAAAAAATATGAGGCTAAGGCCACTTTTTTCTGCATTGGCAAGAATGTGAAGGCCTACCCTAATGTTTACCGAAGGATTGTGGACGAAGGCCATGCGGTTGGAAATCATACTTTTGATCATCTCAGAGGCAATAAAACAGCAGACAAAGTTTATCTCCAAAATGTGTTACAAGCTAAGCAGTACATTGACAGCGACTTGTTTCGGCCGCCTTACGGACGAGTATCTGGGTTTATTGTAAAACAACTACTAACTCCTGCGTATAATCTAAATACTGTTATGTGGACGGTGCTAAGTGGTGATTTTGACAAGGCGGTTACTGCGGATCAATGTCTGCAAAATGTGTTGCTAAATACCGGGTGTGGCAGTATTGTTGTATTTCATGATAGTGAAAAAGCTAGTGTCAGTATGCGTTTTGCCCTACCGAGAGTGTTGGAATTTTTTGCTGCGAAGGGCTTCAAATTCAAAGCTATTGGCTTAATTGAGGGCAAAAAAAATGGGCCTGGGTAGAAACCCTGGCCCGTTTTTAATCCGTACCCTATGAAAACTCCTGCCAAGGTACGGTGAAGATTTCTAAAGTGCAAAATTATTTTTAAATTATTTTTTTCGGTTTTTTACTGGGGGACGTGAGCCTAAAAAATGGTCCCCACATAGCTTATGATAGATACACACTGCCATTTATATTCTGAAGAATTTGAAAATGATATAGAATTTGTAATGGAAAGAGCAATTGCTAAAGGGGTTGAAAAATTTTATTTGCCAGCCATAGATAGCAGTACGCACGAAAGAATGCTGGCCCTGGAAAAAAAATTTAAGCAATACTGTTTCGCTATGATTGGGCTGCATCCTTGTTCTGTAAATGGGGTATTTGAAAGAGAACTTGAGATCATAGAGGGCTTATTGGCTGAGCGTGTTTTTTCGGCTATAGGAGAAACTGGCCTGGACTTTCACTGGGATACAACATTTGCGAAAGAACAGTACCTGGCTTTAGAAAGGCAAATTGAACTGGCTTTGCATTACCAAATCCCCCTTGTATTACACACCCGAAAAGCCATGCAGGAAACAATTGATGTAATAAAAAAATATAGCGGAACCGGGCTCAGCGGAATTTTTCATTGTTTTGGGGGTAGCCTACAGGAGGCGGAACAGATTGTAGAAGCAGGGTTTCTTCTTGGTATTGGCGGTGTGGTAACTTATAAAAATTCAGGGCTGGAAGCTGTATTGCCACACATTGGTATGCAGCATATTGTATTGGAAACAGATGCTCCATATTTGTCGCCAGTACCATACAGAGGAAAAAGAAACGAAAGCAGTTACTTGGTGGAGGTAGCTCAGAAAATTGCTGAGTTAAAAGATATTTCTCTCAATGAGGTGATAGTTTCTACGGATCGTAATGCAGAAAAGCTTTTTACACGAAGTTAAACTGAATCATGGCTTTTTTGGTAGCAATATTTCCAGCAAACAAGAATGCGGAGACTGCTCCGAAAGCATTCGGAGCGATACAGTTTCTTGTATACACACTTTCTCCCGAATGCGTTCAGGACTCCTTCAACCACTCGTACGATAATATTCTTTTTTAGTGTAGATAAGAAATTGCAGATATTTTTTGGACTTCCTGGCTTTTAGATATTTCTCTCTCCGCAGAGCGAGCGTTCTGGTGGGGAAGGCCTCAAAATACATGAGTCGCCAGGGACGTTTAGAAGATGTGTAAACACTCTGCCCATCATTGTGTTTACTTATCCGAAAATCCAGATCATCAGACTGACCTTTGTAAAACGAGCCATCTTTTTTGCTTTGAATTATATAAACAAAAAAGCA
>JBKJKD010000167.1:0-10715 GCA_046597635.1 Ferruginibacter sp.
AATATTGTGTGCCGCAATGGTGTAGTACATTTAATAGACAGGGTTCTGTTGCCTTAATGATCGATCCCTTTTATTTTGTTGAAAAGCCCCCAAAAAACATAGCATCAACGGTGAACAATTATTTCAATTAACCGTTGATGCTATTAATATAAATTGATATGTTCTCTCACCGGTACAGATACCTTTTTATAGTCGCTTTGTCATTGTATACCTACATCAATACAGTGATGTGCGAAGTATATTATTACTTCGATATTGAAATTGAGTGGTATTATGCTTTGGGAACAATCACTTTGATAACCATTGCGGTTTGGGAGGCAAGCCGGTTGCTACAACCATTGTTTAATAGCCGACTTTACGAAAGCCCTAACAAAATGAGGTGGTTGTTGGCTTTCTTTGTTAGCGGAAGTATTCTCACAGGCATTATCGGCACAGCCCTCGTTTTGCTGGTAAGTTTGGTTTTACACGACCATACCATGCAGGAAAGCATCGTTCCCCTAAAGTTAAACCTTATATATGCATGGCTGGCCAACTTGTTGTTTCATTTACTAAATGCCATCGTTTTTTACTTTAAAGAATATAAAACAAAATGGGTAGAGGCTGAGGAATTAAAAAGAATAACCGCACAAGCAGAATTACAATTGGTGAAAAGCCAGATCAATCCGCATTTCTTGTTCAATAACCTGAACGTACTGAGTACGTTGGTATTAAAAAATAACAGCGAAGCCAATAAATTTATTGAAGCTTTTTCTAAAGTGTACCGCCACATCCTAACTGCCCACGAAAAAGAGCTTGTAGATGTAAAAACAGAATTGAATTACCTGGCACCTTATATTTTTCTACTGGAAAAGCGTTTTACAGAAGGGCTTTCAATCAGCATTAATATTCCCGAGCAACACGAAAACAAATATATTATTCCTGCTTCTTTACAAATGCTGATAGAGAATGCTATTAAGCACAATGTGGTGAGCAGACAAAAGCCTCTTCACATTCAGGTGCATGCAAATGGCAACACCAGCATTGAAGTAACCAACAATCTACAATTAAGAGAATCGGTAGAGCGTTCTACACAGGTGGGATTGAACAATATCAAGAAACGATACCTGCTGGCAAGCGGGCGGGAGGTACTGATTAATAAAAGCGCTACACAGTTTAAAGTAATACTGCCTTTGCTCATTTTAAATTAAGCTGCTATGAATATACTCATCATAGAAGACGAACAACTGGCCGCCGAACGTTTGCAAATTTTATTAAAAGAATACGATCCTTCTATAAATATTGTGGCCTGCCTGGAAAGCGTGGAAGAAACCGTGAGCTGGCTAAACAAAAAAACACACCCCGACTTATTTTTGATGGACATCCATTTAAGTGATGGGCATTGTTTTGATATTTTTAAAAAAGCCACCACAAAAAAACCCATTATATTTACTACTGCCTATGAAAATTATGCCATTGATGCCTTTCAGTTATTTAGTGTAGATTATATTTTAAAGCCAGTAACCTCCGAAGCTTTGGCTGCAGCCATAAATAAATATAAAAATTTGTCGGCCAGTTTTGCGCCTGCCGATTATTCAGTAATGTTGGAGCAGGTAAAAGATAACTTTACTACCCGTTACAAAAATCGGTTTTTAGCAAAAGTGGGTCAACGGCTCTTCTTTGTACAAGCCAGCGAAGTGGCCTATTTTTTTGCAGACAATAAAATTGTGTACCTGGTAGACAGGGAAGGCAATAGATTTATATTAAACATTACACTCGAAAAACTCGAGCTGCTACTCGACCCTCAGTATTTCTTCCGCATCAATAGAAAAATAATCGTGCATGCAGATGTAATAGAACAGGTAAAACCTGTTGCCAATAACCGTCTTAAGCTTCTGCTCAAGGGCGTTCAAACTCCGGAAGACAGTACGATTAGCCGGGAAAAAATTGCTGATTTTAAAACATGGGCGGAAAGTTAATTTTTCTGTTTTATTTTTGAGGTAAATTTTAGCTAAGAGAACAAAGAGTAAAGGAGTGCAAAGAGAAATCAAAAATCTTTTTTTCTCCTTTACTCTTTGTTCTCTTAGCCTATATTCTAGATCAATCTTCCTAAAAATAATTACTTTAAGTTTTGTGCCCTTAGCTTATACTTCAGCCAGGAGAACAAATAGAAAAGAAGTGCAAAGAGAAAATACAAATCCTTTTTACTGCCCCAATTATTTTCAGGCCTTTTAGCTCTTCTTGCATATATTATTAAATTAAATAACTATTCCCTACTTTCATTTATTAATCATTTCAAAATGGAAATAAACAAACTCACCGGAATTGTCGTTGATTTGTGTGTAAAAATCCATTCCCGTATTGGCCCGGGATGTTTTGAAAGAGTTTATGAAGAGATACTCTATTACGAACTCAATAAACTGGATATTAAAGTTCATCGACAGTTGTTTTTGCCAATACAATACGAAGATCTACAAATTGAAAATGCTTATAAATTAGATCTTCTTGTTGAAAACAAACTTGTTTTGGAGTTAAAATCTGTTTCCCCTTTGCCTGCAGTTTATTTTAAACAACTAAAAACACAACTTGGCTTATTAAACCTAAAACATGGCATGATACTGAATTTTAAAGTTGATTTAATGAAAGAGGGAATTCATAGAGTTTATAATAATTTTGGCGAAGAAGAATCATAAAAAATAAACCCTGTGCCACATTTATTACATTTAAATAAAGACAAAAAATTACACAAAATTATTCTGCAGCAGGAAAAATTTTTGCTGGAGAAAAGAAACCATGTGCACCTGCATATCTGCGCATCCATCATCAGCCAGCAGTTAAGCACAAAAGTGGCCGACATTATTTATGCAAGATTCCTGGCACTCTTCTCTAAAAAAAATCCCGGGCCAAAAGATATTGTAGCCATGCCATTTGATCAATTGCGTAGTATTGGTTTAAGCAATGCCAAAACAAATTATGTGTTGAATGTTTGTAATTTCTTTATAGAAAACAAACTCACCGATGCACGCCTGCACAAAATGGACAATGAAGAACTGATTCAATTTCTAACACAAATAAAAGGTGTAGGACGGTGGACTGCAGAAATGATCCTGATGTTTACTCTTGGCAGGGAAGATGTATTTGCAGTAGATGATCTCGGCATTCAACAGTCTATTTGCAAATTGTATAAAATAGATGCAACCGATAAAAAAGCAATGAAACAACAGATGCTGAAAATCTCTTCCAAATGGAGTCCTTACCGAACCTATGCCTGCAGGTATTTGTGGGGATGGAAAGATGGGAAATAGCACAAAGGTGAAAGGTGAAAGGTGAAAGCTCGTTGGCTTGTAATTTTTTTGCAAGTGTATATTTAGAGAAAGTGTTTGTGCAAATAATAAACTTCAAAGATTTCACCTTTGACCTTTGACCTTTCACTTTTCAGATCTCCAGCCACGAAACCACTTCCTCTAAAAATTCTTGATCCGTTTCATCATACAAATCCAGTGCTTCGCTATCTGCATCCAACACCGCAACCACTTCATTATTACGAATGATGGGCACCACAATTTCTGAACGGGATAAACTGCTGCAAGCAATATGACCAGGGAATTTTTCTACGTCTGGCACTATCAGGGTTTTGGCTTCTGCCCAACTGGTACCGCATACACCCCTGCCTTTTTTAATTCTTGTGCAAGCTACCGGCCCCTGGAAAGGACCTAAAACCAACTCATCATCTTTAACTAAATAAAACCCAATCCACAGCCAGCCGAATTGTTCTTTTAAAGCTGCTGCTATGTTCGCAAGATTGGCAATGAGATCTGGTTCGCCTTCTATCAAGGCTTTTATTTGTGGTAACAGTGTTTGGTATTGCTCTACTTTTTCGCCTTTAATTATTTGTAAGTCTTCTGACATGAGGTTTTATGGTGTTTGGTTTAATTAGTTGATTAGTTGATTAGTTGATTAGTTGATTAGTCAAAAACGTAAAGTTCCTGAATCTGGTTTATTGAATAAAAGAATATTCCGCTTCGCACAAATCAAAAATCACAAATTAGAGGAACATAGCATATCCGAAATCAGCCATCAAGTATCACAAATCAAAAATCAAATATCCCCCAGTACTTCATTTATCAAACTGCTCTCATAACCTTTTTGTAGCAGGTAGCTGTAAAGTTTACTTTTTCTCACATATACATTTTTCTCCTTGTCCAGCAGGGCCAACTTTGCTTTTGCCAGCTTTAACAAACACTGATAATAATCTTCGGCATCAATTTCTGCCAATGCCTTTGTAATACAATAAGCACTCACTCTTTTTTGCTGCAGCTCATATTTTATTTTTACTTTGCCCCATTGCTTTACCCTAAACTTTCCTCCGGCAAAGGCAATGGCAAAACGCTCTTCATTTAAATAATTTTCTTCTATTAATAAAGACAATAATTCTTCCACATCATTTTTACATAAACTAAAGTCATACAGTTTTTCTTTTACTTCGCTATGGCTGCGCTCCTGGTATGCACAAAAATGCTTCGCTTTTTGCAATGCCTGCTCTTTACTTACATAAGCCTTGTACATCATACTGTAAAAATAGAAAGAGCTGCCTTTATAGCAACTCTTTTTTATTGTATTGAAAATTTAAATAATGGTTGGCCTTACTATTCTTTTTTCAAAGAGGCATGGGGAAACTTTACATAAAATACAATTGGCTCCGATCTGCTCTCGCCGTTTCCATCTGTTTGGTTTAACGGCATACCTGAATTATCAAGAGTTTGTATGGTCCAGATGAATTTTTTAGCCGTTAATTTTTTATTCCCCTCAGAATCTTTTTGTGTACTGTCTGCGTCTGAATTTTCTGCTGTGTTAGCCGGCATCATACTAAGTTGTGGCGTCCAGATGAACTGGGTAGTGCCCACAATATTTTTATCCAGCAGGGGTTGATTGCTCCTTAGCGCCTGCACATCGTGTTGATTTTGGAGTACCTCAAAAACCTGTAACCTGTAAGTGACCGGTGTGGCAGCATTGGGTACAACCGGGGTCCATCTGAAGGTAATAGCCGTCTGTGCAATATTTGCATTTAATTCCTGTTCATTGGCAGGCAGCATTAAAGTGGGTAATTGGTAGGCTGCCAGGTAAAAATTTTTGCAAACCAAATTGGATGCGGGGCCATAATCCGGAAGCCTCACCAACTGAACACAAAGCACATAATTATCGGCAGGCAGCTTTCCGGTTTTTGCCAGGGCAGACTGGTACTTACCGGTAAAAATCATTTGTTCTAAAGGCAACACATCCAAAGCGCCTAACACAATCGATGCTCCCGGAAGCGGAGCATAAGTTTTGGCAGTGTTTAAATTTACAGCACCTATAACGGTTCCGTCCAGGGTTTTTACTTCTGTTTTTATTTTTACCATCAAGCGATCACTTTGGCTGCCGCTCATTACAAAAGTGAGCACCTCTTTGCGATTGGCCCACTCAGATAAGTTTGCCGGCGGCCTGCCTGCCAGGTTAATATTAATATTTACCTGTGCCGGCACACACTGCGATGTTATCAATAAAACTATAACTGCTACCCAGTTTTTCATAATCATTGCTTTTTCTTTGTATCAAATTTGTATTGGAAGCCGGTACGGCATATACTTTCCAAATAATTGGCACCATTAGGAATAATGGAGTTTCCATATTTAAAGTAGTTGCTAGACAAAAAAGTATTCCAGCTAAACTGTTTGCTTATTTTCCAATCAGCGTTAAGGGATGCTATTAAATTATTATCATTTTTATAAGCATTCAGTTTTACCAGGTTGTATTGCAATTGCCCCCTTAACTGAATTTTCTTTTTTGCGATGGGCATAGCCAAGCCACTGCTTAAAGTTACGAGGGTAGTTTTTGCAAGTGGTACATCATTATTAAAATACATGACACTAAAATCAGGGGTAAGGTCTTTTTTAAAATAGGAAGGGACGTAGGTGAGCAAGGCCGTGTGGGTATTGTTGCCCGTTGTTAATCCTGTTAATACATCCCGCTCATCGTATTTACTGTAATTGTAACTAAAGCTGAGCATATTGCTCATTTTGGTATTAGACCAGGTATAGGTAGGACTAAATCCAAAATCATTACTCACATTTTTTATTCCGTAAGGATTGAGTCCGCTGGCAGATTGAAAACCGAAATTATTATAGTTCACGTTCAAGCTCCACTGATCATTAAACTGTGTAAACCAGTTTAAGTTTCCAATAAATTGATTGGCTTTTAATGTTGTACTGCTGATATTGTTTACCCGCTGGCCAAGGCTTGCTACAATATTCATTTTATTTTTCCAGGTATTCCATTTTGTGTTTAGCAAATAATCAAATCTATCGGGTTGCAAATAAGGATAACCTGCCGTTTGAAAACCTGCACCAAAATATTTACTGCTGATGCCCAGGTCAAAGTTTTTACCTTTTTTACCAATAGCCGCAGTGGCTGCATAATCTCTTACGGTAGATGTATGGGCCTTGATAAAAGGATCAAATGATTTTATTAATAAAGTAGTGGGTGTAGTTACATCTTTGGTGAACACAGATTGTGCGCCTTCCATTTTTACATACCAGCCTTTATTAAAATACAGGTTGGATAACAAGCTTACAATAGCACCTTCCTGAGGTTTAATGGTTAATGGCGGGGGGGCAGCAGAATTGATAAAATCTTTTCCCTTTGCAAAATTCAACGCCAGTTCATATTTACCTTCTTTTTCTTTTCCTATTTGAAACATCCAGTTGTGGCGTTTATAGGCGCCTGTTATAGCAGGAGGTCCCGAAAAATAATTGATGCCTGCCTGCGATACACCCGTGAAAAATTTAATACGGTAAGATTTAGGTCTCAGGTCAACCCCTGCTCCAAAAATTCCAATATCTCCTGTGCTTAGTTCGCTGTATTTTAAATACTGAGTACCCAGTTGCAACTCGGCCCATTTATATTTTGGGTTTACTGCAATATTATTTACAGGATTAGTGATCCATTGTTTAAAATCCTGTTTAGGTCCGCCGGGAATAAAACCACTGTATGGCCCGGCAAAGTTGGTGGGCAATGCAGCCATGCTGATATTAAATGGTATCGATAAATTTTTACCGAATTTAAAATTGGGCATAAAATTAAAACGTACCTGGTTCCATGGCCGGCGTGGCGTGTAACCCGTCCAGCCAGAAGGATTTCTGTCTAAACCATAACCTTCATACGTAACACCCATGGTGCCGCTTACAGAAAAATCCGGCTTTTTTGTTTGTGCATAAGCCGCAGTATTCAGTAAAAGAAGTCCAGATAAAATAATTTTTATTTTATTCATAAAAGGTTATTTCTTTTTAATTACAAAGTCAAAACATTTAATCACTTCACATTCTTTACAATCATTGTCACGGAATGTAAACTTCACACAGATCCTACCTTTTAATTCGCAACAATCTATGGCGGGTACCGGAGGCACAATAAAATTGATACCGATATTGGTATTGTTGGGTATAGGAATACTTGTTCCATTGTTCCAGACTATTTCCCTTGGGTTTTGGTAAGCACCGCTGCCACCTCCATTAAATGATGGAACAGTTGTGCCGCCATACATGGTTATTTTTGGAGGCACCGAACCAATGTTAGTTGCTGATGCAGTACTGGCCCAGGTAAAAGGAAGGTTCACACATTTCAAACATTCTTTGCCAAAATTATCGGTGATGGTATAGCTGATTACATTGGCTCTTACTTCGGTAATATTGGCCGTGCTCAATCCGCTGATGCTGAAATTTTCTGTTAGCAATGTTGCATTAGGAATCTGTGTATAATTATAAGTTACAGCACTCGTGTCTGCTTTTATTTCATAAGGGCAGCAGGGCAAAGAATCGCAGTTGGTTGTAAATTTAATCACACAACTATCACATATTTTATTGCCACACCAGCCATACATGGTTACGGTGTAAGTGCCCGTTTGAGCAGGCGTAAACGTTAAAGGCAAATTGCCGCTCGTTGTTCCTGATGGCTGCACTAATGTGTAGGTAACAGCTCCGTTACAACTCGCATCTGCACAGATATAATTGCCATTTAAAGTGATGGGTGTTTTACATTTTACTTCAATGGATTTATTCTTATCACAAATTATTTTCTTATTTACATTATCAATTGTGTACGTTTTTTCGCCCCATTTACTTCCTTTACAATCGCAGGTTTTACAATTCACAACCAGGTCTATCACACAGCTATCACAAATTTTATTGCCACACCATCCGTACATGGTAAGAGTGTAGGTGCCGGTTTGATTGGTTGTAAAAGTGAATGGTGCATTTCCGGTTATGGCCGGGCCAGTGGGCGGTTGTAATGAATAGGTAACTTTTCCTGCACAACTTGAATCTTTACAGATGTAGGATGCATTAAGCGTATAGGTTTTAAAACAATCAAGTGTTTGAGCTTTTTTACAAAACAATTTAATTGGATTGGTAACCACAACAACATTATTCACTTTGGGATTATTGTCTTTGGGAGGATTCTCGCCAGGATTTAAAGTAATTTCTCCCCAATGACTTTCCTTGCAATCACAATCGCCACAATGTTTGATAAACACATCGTATTTGCCGGATTTGCTGGCGCAGGTATCACCAATAAAATTGACTACAATATAAATTTGATGTTGGCCTAATGATAAAACAGCCAGGTTTAAAACCGGTGCTGTAGAGTGATACACGCCATCTACAAACCACTGGATATTATAAAGTGTATTATACGTTTGTCCCGGACCCAACGGCAGTGGTGGAATTAGTTTTACCGTATCACATAAAGTATCACAACCAATGGGGAACAATTCAACATAAGGCCGCTTTTTAATAGTAACCATGTTGCTGTTGGCAAAACATCCGCTTACAGGATCTACCACCGTTACAAAATAATTACCCGCCTGTCCGGTTGTCATCGTTTGCCCGCTGGCTCCATTACTCCATTGATAAATATAATTGGGATTTGCAGGCAATGCAGTTGCAGTGTAAGTATGACTGATCCCTTCGCATAAATAGCCGGTAGGCGCAATCGTTACTGTTGGGTTATTATAAACATATACACAGAAAGTATCTTTTGCAATACAGCCTGTTGTAATATCTGTAACGGTTAAAATAAACTGGTAAGTGCCCGTTGCATTTACCGTAACATTGGCATCAAATTGTGTATTGTTTGGGGCAAATGTAGCAGCAGGAGTTACCGTCCAGGAATAGGAATAATTTGGATCGTTTACGCTGTTGTATAAATAAATACTACCGGTACCGCTGATGCATTGAATCGTTTGTCCTTTAATATCTGCAATGGGTAATGGATGGTGCCAAATATGCATTTTGTTTGACTGTGCGATACAGCCTGTGCCATTGCTAACGATCACATAATACTCGCCCACCAGGTTTGTATTATGGGTTGGGTTTGTTGCACCGGTAATGGGGTTGCCATTTAGATACCATTGATAGGTTCCGAAACTGGCAGGTGTTGTAGTTAAAGTAAAACTACTGCCTGGGCAAATATATTTATCTGTAGGTATCGTTACTGTTAACTTAGGTAAGATAGTTACGTTTTGAGTATCCTTAGCCACACAACCCAGCGGGTTTGCTACCGTTAAAATTACCTGGCTTGTTCCTGCTGCAGCAAACGTATGCGTGGTTGTTTGCAAATTGGATTGATAGCCATCACCAAAATTCCAATTGTAGGTATTGGTTGCAGCACCTGCAGTTGTAAAAGGAGCAGCCGTGCCTGCACAAATGGGAGTGGGTGGCGTAAAGGATGCTGTTGGAATATTAATGGTTACAGGATAAGTTACAGATGCCGTGCATCCGCTGCAGGATGATGTAACGGTTAGGGTAATGTTATAGGTGCCCGAAACGATGGCGGTAAATACCGGGTTGGCCGCAGCTATGTTATTAAAACTGGCTCCTGCCGGACCGGAATAAGTCCATGCATGTGAAAGGATGCTGCATCCCAAACTTGGTAATGTGCTTGACAGATCCGACAAACTAACCTGGCCGCAATTAATATTGTAACCAAAATTGGCAGCCACCGGAACAATGTAGCGGATCGTATCCAGCAAAGGACAAATATGCGGTGTAGGAGGTGGCGGACAGTTGGATAACATGGAAGCCGTTACAATATAAATGCCGGGTAAAGTATAGCTGTGAGGCGGTGTGAAAACCGTTCCGGTCATGCCTCCAAATGGAGTTGTTATTACAGGTGATCCATCTCCAAAATTCCAGAACACACCGGCATTGGGTGAGTTGGGTGCAGTAAATGTATAAGTAGCATTAAAGATTACATTATTGCATGGATTGCTTGGTGCGTTAATTACTATGCCATAAGCAAGGGGTGCATAATCATCTGTAATAAAGTCTGATGGCCCGGCAAGATCTTCGTTAAAAACTTTTGTTTCATTAAAACAAGGCCCGTTGCATGGAGAAGTAATAATATTGATCGTATTGGAAGTGTCTTTACAATTGCCGCAGGAGATAATCACATAATAAGAGCCCACTGCAGTTACGTTTAGTGAAGGGCTGTTGCTGCCTACCGGCGTTAATCCCATGTACCATTGATAGCTGTAAGTGCAGGTAATATTTGACATGACCGTTGCAATCAGGTTCACATTAATAGGATTTCCCACACAAAAAATGGTATTGTTATCTGCGGTTATATTTACATTAGAAACAAAAGTATTGGGCACAAATACACTTGCTGTGCCAGTGCAGCCTGTTCCTTTAACTTTATATAATCCG
>JBKJKD010000263.1:0-4847 GCA_046597635.1 Ferruginibacter sp.
GTTGGCATTGTACACTACTTCGCAGCCAGCTTTCTCCAGCACTTTCACCATGTTAAATGCAGTGGTGGGATACAATTGATCTACAAAGCAAGGAACGAATAATTGTACTTTCATAATAAAGCTTTTATAGAGAATATAACCAGAGAAATGATGCTTCCTAAGAAGCTGGTGGGCGTCAAAAGATTGCGAAATTGCGATCATCTTCAGTGCAGTAGCTGCAGCCTCCTCACCTTTATGACCATGAACGCCTCCTGTTCTTTCGTCGGCTTGTTGCTGGTTATTTACGGTAAGCACCCCAAAAATACTCGGCACTGGTAATGTTAGATTGAGCTGGGCAATACCCTGTGTAATGGCTGTACAGACATATTCAAAATGGGGAGTATCTCCTTTTATAACGCAGCCAAGCGCTATAAAGGCGTCTGCCTTGCACACATGGTACTTTGTTTTTTCCCAGTAAGCGTTGATGGCAAACGTAATTTCAAATGCACCCGGCACTTTTATTTGTTTGATGGCAACACCATGCGCTCGCAACACTTTTAAACAACCCTCTTCCAGAATATCAATCACGTGTGCATTCCATTCGGTAGTTACTACAACAACACAGGCATCCTTTTTTAATTGGATGCCTGTAGTGCTGGTTATTTGTGTGGAGCTAAAAGCCATACTATACTATTTTTACCAGTTATTCAAATTCGCCTAACCTCGCAAGATTTTTTTCTACTTCTCCGTTTTGCACGGCCATGTTAGATGGGTACTTTTCTGTTACTTCTTTATAAAGACTTATAGCCTCTTTGGTATCACCGATTGATTCGGCATAAGCCGCAGCAATCAACAAAGCATCTGCAGCAAAAAATTCATCTTTACTATTTACGCTGGCAGCTTTTTTATAATTGGTCAACGCTTCAGCAGTTTTTTTCTGTTCGGCATAAGCATGGCCCATTAAAAGGTAAGCTTTGCTTTGCACCTGTGAGGCGCCATTGCCATCAAAATCTTTAAGGTACGTGAGTGCTTTGGCAAACTCCCCAATGTGCAGGTAGCTGGCACCAATCATATAGTTCGCACGGTTGCCAGCAGCCGTTCCTCCATACTGACTCGCAATCTTTAAAAGACCAGTAACTTTTTTACCATTTAAATCGCCACCGTTCAAAGCAATGTTCACAGAGTCTTTGCTGAAATTACCAGACGCCATTTTTGCAAATAAGTTTTCCGCAGGAAAAATAAGTTCACTTGCTTTGGTTTCCTTGGGTGCTACTACAAAGTTTTTGTAGCTGTACCAGGCTGCAATTAAAATGATGATTGCGCTTCCTATGTATACGATTTGCTTGCTGTAGTTTTCCCAAAAACCTTTAGCCCTATCCAGCGGTTCTACAGTTGCAACAGGTTTAGCGGTGGGCTCGATCACGTTTTTTTCTAACATATTTTTTGATTAATGTACTGCCGGTTGTTGGCTATTTTTTGCTGGCAGTGTTTAGAGTATGTTGTTGGAAAACTTATCCAATAACTTGTTTTGGTAATGTTATTAATTAATCTACAATGAAAGGATAGTCTTCCTGCACATACACGTCTTTCAACAATTCATCATCGGAAGGCCATGGACTTTCTTCTGCAAATTTTACAGAATCTTCTACTTGTGCTTTTACCCTGTCTACAATAACTTCGATATCGGCTTCAGACACGCTGTAAGTTGTTTTCAAAACATTCAATACGTGTTCGATAGGATCTTTTTCTTTGTATGCCTCCAGTTCCTCTTTGGTACGATATTTCTGAGGATCACTCATACTATGACCCTTGTAACGGTAAGTTTTAATTTCCAATAATGTTGGACCACCCTTCTCTCTTGCACGGTTCACCGCTCTAAGCACAGCGTTGTGCACTTCTTCGGGACTCATTCCGTCAACACTGTCACTTGGCATTTCATAAGCATCTGCCAGTTTATAAATGTCCAATGTTTTACTGGTGCGGGAAACCGAAGTACCCATAGCGTAATGGTTATTTTCACAAATAAATACTACCGGCAGGTCCCATAGCATGGCCATGTTAAATGTTTCGTGCAGCATACCCTGGCGGGCAGCACCGTCACCAAAGAAACAAAGCACTACGTTTTGCGTGCCATTGTACCTTTCAGCAAAAGCGAGTCCGGCACCTGTACCTATCTGTGCACCTACAATTCCGTGGCCACCAAAAAAGTTTTCTTTCAAACCAAAGAAGTGCATACTACCACCCTTACCCTTGCTGCAACCCGTAGCTTTGCCGTACAGTTCGGCCATACAAGCGTTGGGCGTTATACCCTTGGCAATGCCCAAGGCATGGTCACGGTAGGCGGTAATAAATTTATCATCGGGGTTAGTAGCTGTCATGCAACCGGCAGCAATTGCTTCCTGGCCAATGTATAAGTGACAGAATCCACGTATTTTTTGCATGCCATACAACTGGCCGGTTTTTTCTTCAAAACGGCGCAATAACAGCATTAATTCATACCAGTACAGGTAGGTTTCTTTCGAAAATTTTGTTGCCAATGCCTTTTAAATTTTAGGTTGCAAATATAAGGGAGAAAGGTAGAAAAACGTTCCAAAGCTTTAAAAGGGTTTCAAAAGTTCCACAGGTTCAACAGGTTTTATAGTTTTTTTGAGAGCAGTACTAATTAGCAGCTTACAAATGAGGACATGAACCAACCAATACAGTATAAAACTTACTCCTGCCACTCTATTTACAGAACAGCCTGCGTCACTGGCTTTTTAAACTTTCTCCCTGTTTATAAACTTTTTAAACCCTTGAAACCATTAAACCTCTTAAAGGTTTTAACTTGCCCCCTCATGTTGCAACTGTCCAAAATATCTCTTACACTTTTTAAGAATTATGAATTTACATCATTTGATTTTTCCTCGAGGGTGGTAGGAATATGTGGTCTTAATGGCAAAGGCAAAACCAACCTGCTGGATGCGATCTACTATTGCTGTTTTACAAAAAGCTATTTTACGGCTTCTGACCAATTGAACATTCGGTTTAACCAGGAGGGGTTCCGCTTAGAAGCCCAATTTGAACACAGTTCTATTCCTCAAAAAGTAGTTTGCATTAACCGTCTTGGAGTAAAAAAAGAATTTTACCTCAATGAAGTGCCGTACGAAAAACTCTCGCAACACATCGGTCTATTACCCACGGTGATGATTGCTCCGGACGATATAGAGATTATCACCGGTGGCAGCGAAGGCAGAAGAAAATTGATAGATACTATTTTATGCCAGTTGGATCCACAATACCTGCAACAATTGATGATTTATAACAGAGTATTGCTGCAACGCAACAGCCTGCTCAAACAATTTGCAGAAAAAGGAAATGTGGATGAACCCTTGCTACAGGTATTAGACCAGCAGCTCGCTGCTCCCGGCAACTATGTTTTTCAAAAGAGGAAAGCCTTCACTGCGCAACTCGTGCCCCTGGTGCAGAATTTTTACCAACAAATTGCAGAGAATGATGAAGTGGTGCGCATAGGTTACGAAAGCAAGCTGCTTCAACATAGTTTAGAGGATCTGCTTATTAAAAATAGGGAAAAAGATGGCTACCTGCAACGAACTAATGCAGGCCCACATAAAGACGATTTATCGTTTGAACTAAATGGCCAGCCATTCAAAAGTATAGCCTCGCAAGGGCAGCGCAAGAGTTTACTTTTTGCGGTTAAACTTGCAGAGTTTGAAATCATCAAAACCAGCAAAGGCTTTGCCCCACTCTTGCTATTGGATGATGTTTTCGAAAAATTAGATGAAAGCCGGATGCGGAACCTCCTATACCGGGTTTGTGTACAAAACAATGGCCAGGTGTTTATTACAGACACTCACAGAGGAAGGTTAGAGCAGGCACTCGCCGGCCTGCAGGTGGAACCACAGATTATTGAGTTATAGTTTCGGAGTCGTTTGTAATTTCGGAAATCCCGGGTTCTATTTTCTCCACCTAACCATCTTTAAAATTCTACCTTTACCCCATGGGAGAAATTTCTTTACAGGATGCCATGCAGCAGTTTTTGAAAAACAGCAAATTTAAAACCTACATACAAGCTATCCAGGTAGAAGAAGTGTGGGAATCTATGATGGGAAAAACGGTGGCTAAGTATACCGATAAAATCCAGATTATTGGCACTACCCTTTTTATTACCACGGCCGTAGCACCCTTGAGAAATGAATTGCTTTACCAGAAAGATACTATCATGCAGCGGGTGAATGAAGCTCTCGGAGAGAAAACGATTAAAGAGGTGGTGATAAAGTGAGGGGAAAAGGTGAATGGTGAATGGTCAAAGGTGAAAGGTCAAAGGGGAAAATTTGACAGCATGGGTTTGGTTGCAACAGCTTTAGTCGGTATTAGCCAGGAAGGGTTTATACTTGTAGCTCATCAAACGTTATCTATTCAAGATCGGCCTTAAAGTGTATCCTTCTTTTTTTAGCAATTCAATTACTCCTTTTTCGCCCACTAAATGTGCTGCTCCCACAGCCATAAAAATATTGGTCTTTGGCAAAATAGTCTTTAGCTGTTCTACCCAATTTATATTTCTCTTATCCAGCAATTGTTCCAGACCATCCTTCATACCAAATTCTTCCTCTTTAAACATCGCTTCAATTTTTTCTATTTCCTGGGAGAGATACACCCGCACCATTTTGTCAAACAAAACTTTGTTGTTGTTAATGCTGTCAACGCTGTTTAAAAGACTTTTAGCCTGGGTTGCATACGGTACACTATCAAATACCGACGCCTGGAAAGCGATGGTTTCAAAACCACGAATTTCTTTCCTTTCTTTACCGGCTATCTTGAGCAACTCCTGCTCCAGGCCACTCATATCTTTACAACTTAGCAGTTTTGGA
>JBKJKD010000325.1:0-27426 GCA_046597635.1 Ferruginibacter sp.
GCGGAGTTGAAGAAGCGGGCGAAAATTAATTAGAAATTTTTTCCGCAGATTTCTTGGGCGTTTTCCCGCAGATTTTAGAAGATTGAATACCGCAGATTTTAGAAGATTTTTTCGACGCAGACCTTCAAGATTGAATACCGCACGAGTTTTATCTGCGAAAATCTGCGGGACAAAAAATCTATTTTTCAATTTTGGTAGCACCGAAATAACTGTGCAGGGCTCTGGGTAAATGAATGCCATCTGGCTTTTGGTTGTTTTCCAACAGAGCAGCCACAATACGTGGAAGGGCCAGGGAGGATCCATTTAAAGAATGTACCAACTGCGTTTTGCCTTCACCATCTTTGTAACGTATTTTCATCCGATTGGTCTGAAAGGTTTCGAAGTTGCTCACAGAGCTTACTTCCAGCCATTTTTGTTGCGCAGCGCTATACACTTCAAAGTCGTAAGTGAGTGCAGAGGTAAAGCTCATATCGCCACCGCACAAACGCAGTATGCGGTAAGGCAGTTCTAAAAACTGCAGGAGGCGCTCCACATGGTTCACCATTTCTTCCAGCACCTCATAACTTTTAGACGGATGTACCAGTTGTACGATCTCTACTTTATCAAATTGGTGTAAACGGTTTAAGCCACGCACATCTGCACCAAAGCTTCCAGCTTCTCTACGAAAGCAGGGCGTAAAAGCTGTCATCTTTATGGGCAGACTTTCTTCCTTAACAATTTCGTTGTTGTAAATATTGGTTAAGGGAACTTCAGATGTAGGTATCATGTAAAATCCATCTGCAGGCATATGATACATTTGTCCTTCTTTATCGGGCAACTGCCCCGTGCCGTAGGCGGAGGTTTCGTTTACCATCAACGGTGGAGAATACTCTGTGTATCCCGCAGAAGTGTTGTAGTCAAGAAAGTATTGTACCAGTGAACGCTGCAATTTTGCACCCGCACCTTTGTACAATGGAAAACCGCTACCAGTGATTCTTGCGCCCGTTTCAAAATCTATGATGTCATATTCCTTAATCAGCTCCCAATGCGGCTTGGCACCCTCGTGCAATTCGGGTATCGTTCCTCCTTTGTTCACTACTTCATTATCTTCCGGCGTCTTGCCTGCCGGTACAGATTCATGCGGCAAGTTGGGCAACAACACAATCATGTCATTAAAAGATGTCTCCAAATTATCTAGCGACATTTTTGCCGCAGCCAGATCTTCCTTCCATTGGGCTACTTCCAGTTTCTTTTGATCGGCTGCATCTTTCTCCCCTTTACCCATCAGCATTCCAATTTCTTTGCTGGATGCATTCATGGTTGCCTGCAAAGTTTCTGTAACGGTTTTTTGTTTGCGAAGCGCTTCATCCAATTGCAGCAGTTCATCTACCAGGCCCATTTTTCCAAAATTCTTCACCGCCAGTTTTTGCTTTACCAGTTTTGTATGCTGCCTTATATAATTGATCTGTAACATTTGTAGGAGTGTATTTATTTTTTGAGATTGCCGCAAAGATAAGGTCGGAAGGATAAAAACCCTATCGGCGGTTACAAACCCCGACAGCGATTGGTCGATATTGCTCACATACCGCCAACAGGGCCTAAAGCCGCTGCCGGGATTAGTTAAAAGTCCTTTCATACATTTGCAGCATGTTACACGCCGAAGAAGATTTGCAGGTACGCTGGCTCAAACTGCGCATCAAACTCAAAGAAAAATTTAGCATAAAGCCCGATATGAATGGCGTGCTGCTACTTATTGGTGTGCAGGAACTTGGCCAGGGGCCGCAGGAATTTAGCAAAGAACAAAAACAAGACCTGATGCATATTGCCATTTGCACCATCTTATCTGCCAGCAATTATTATAAACTGGATGGGTTAGATGACGAAGGTTGGCCACATTTTACCCAGTTGAAGGCGTTGCCCGAACTGGAGACATTTGAACAGGAAAACTTTTTAAAAGATCATGTGTTGCTTTATTTTAATGACCTCAATTTTTGAGAACCCATTGCAAATTGCCAGATTTTAACTCCATATGTATGTTCGTTCAATTAGTTTTGAAACAGACTATACTTTTGAATTTTAAAACCAACCATCATCTATATGTTCCTTAAAATTTCTTTGTACCGATCATTGACGTTGCTAACGATTGTGTTCGCAGGCGTTGGTGTACAAGCCCAAAACAATAAAACTACCGCCAAGCCAGCTCATTCAAAAGCTACTAAACTGATGGCCAAGCCGGGCCCTGTTCGTATATGCGTTTATACAGATTCTGGTTCTATGATCATCAAATTATCTGACTCAACGCCGCTACACCGGGATAATTTTGTGAAGCTTGTAAAGCAAGGTTTTTACGACAGTCTGATGTTTCATCGGGTTATTCCCCAATTTATGATGCAAGGTGGGGACCCCACAAGCAAGTATGCAGCCCCAGGCACAAGATTGGGAAATGGCGGCGACCAAATGGCCCGAATACCTGCAGAATTCAACCCTACCCTCTTTCATAAAAAAGGTGCTTTGGCTGCCGCAAGGGATGGCAATGCCCAAAAAGCCAGCAGTGCCTGCCAGTTTTATATTGTAGATGGGAAGACTTTTACCGATGAACAATTAACCATGCTGGAGCGGCAAAATGGAGGAAAATATACAGAAGAACAAAGAACCATTTATAAAACAATAGGTGGCACTGCGCAGCTGGATCGAAACTATACCGTGTTTGGAGAAGTAGAATCTGGCCTTGAAGTGATAGGCAAAATAACCGGCGCTGCAAGGGACGGAAACAATCGCCCTTATGCAGACGTAAGGATTAGAATGGAGATCATGCAATAAAAACGACTCTCCAATAATTTGAAGAATGAGGTTTAATTATTTTCCATACCAATTGTTTTTCTAAAAAAATTATACCTTGCGACTATAAATTTATTCTTAAAAAATAATCTACGATGAGTTTTCCTGCTAATTTAAAATACACCAAAGACCACGAATGGATTTCTTTAGAGGGCAATGTAGCGACCATCGGCATCACCGATTTTGCACAACATGAGCTCGGCGATATTGTGTATGTGGACATTAATACAACAGGCAAAGCACTTGCTGCAGAAGATGTGTTTGGTACTGTGGAAGCCGTGAAAACAGTGAGTGACCTTTTTTTACCTGCTGCAGGAACCATTTTGGAAGTGAATCCGGCTCTTGAAGCAAATCCTGAACTGGTGAACAGCGATCCGTATGGCGAAGGCTGGATGGTAAAAGTAACCATTGACAATCCTGCTGATATTGAAGGTTTGTTAGATGCTCCGGCTTATGAAGCATTGGTTTCTTAAACAACATGAACGAATTTTCTATCCATAAATTTTTACCAGGCATCGCCTGGTTTTTTGTTGTGATGGTATTGACCTTTCTGCCGGGGAAGGACATACCCGGAAACAGCCTGCTGGAACTTTTGTATTTTGACAAATGGGTGCATGCAGCAATATTTGGACTGATGGTCATCTTTTTTATCAGGCCACTAGTTGTAAGTTCCCTTGCTGAATCATTGAAGCTTCGCTACTTTTTTCGCATTGCCATTGCTGTAGCGGCATGGGGGCTGGCTACAGAATTTATTCAAAAATATTTTATCCCTGGCCGCAGTTTCGATATTTGGGATTTCGTGGCAGACAGCGTTGGCTGCAGCCTCGCCTATCTGTTTAGCAAACATTACCTCTTACGGCACCAGCAATAGCTATTAGTACATGCTGGTCTTTTACCAGTCACATACTTACATATCAATATTTAGCGTTACTTGTTTGGATGCGCTTTACCACTTACATTTGCTTATATGACGAACGTAGAGAACATGGAATACAATACCACAAGAAGCTTCCTGATTATGAAAGAATATGGCAGACATATTCAAAAAATGATAGAAAACTTATTGATAATAGAGGACAGAGCCCAGCGCCAACAAAGCGCCTATGTGGTGATAGAACTGATGGGCACTTTAAACCCGCATCTTAAAAACGTAGAAGATTTCCGTCATAAATTATGGGATCATCTTTTCCTCATAAGCGATTTTAAGTTGGATGTAGATAGCCCTTACCCAATACCAACAAGAGAAACCTTGCGTGCAAAACCAGAGCGTCTTAAATATCCCAAAAGCCATCCCCGCTACAACCACCTTGGCAAAAACATTGAAGTGGTAATGGAAAAAGCTTTGAAGGAAGAAAACCCGGAAAAAAGACAAGGCTTTGCCAATGCGATTGCTTATTACATGAAATTGACTTATAGCAATTGGCACAAAGAGCTGGTGCACGATGATACCATTCAGCAAGAACTCAACAACATGACAAAGGGTGAACTGGAATTTAACAACCGCCCGTTTGTAAAACATCGTACAGATAACCGCCCGGAGAATGAATATCCTTCTACCGGCCGCAACCAATACCGCAAAAATTTTGGAAGTCGTGATGCAGGAAGAGACAACCGCAGCAACCAAACTGGCGGTAGTCGTGACAACCGCAGCCGCAATCAACCCGGCACTGGCAACAGGGATACAGGCAACCGCCAAGGCGGCCCAAGTGATAACCGGCCAAATAATAACAACAGAAATTTCAAAAAAAGATACTAGGAGATGTCAGATTTATGATGTGTGATTTATGATTTAAGAAGGACCCTGCTGTACAAAAGACATCAGGGTTTTTTAATTAGTATGATAAAAAGAGCACTCATGGACTTTTGAATTTTTACTTTTTATTTTTTCCCTTGACCAATTGAACAAATTAACACCATGAGTATTTTTGAAGTAACAGGTGGCAACCAATTGCATGGCGAGATCACCCCGCAGGGCGCAAAAAACGAAGCCTTACAAATTATAAGCGCTGTCTTACTCAGTTCGGAAGAAATCACCATTCACAATATTCCGGATATAATTGATGTAAATCTTTTAATAGAACTGCTGGGCGAAATGAATGTGAGCATTAACCGCATCAACCGTCACAGTTGCAGTTTTAAGGCCGATAATGTAAATGTTGACTACCTGCAAAGCGACGATTATTTTAAAAAGAGTTCCAGGCTAAGAGGATCAGTTATGCTCACCGGCCCTTTGCTTTCCAGATTCAAAAAAGCCTATTTACCAAAACCCGGGGGAGACAAAATTGGCCGGCGGCGGCTGGATACGCACATTATGGGTTTTGAAAAACTTGGAGCAAGTTACCATTACAACAGCGACAGTAACTTTTTCTCTCTCAATGCAAGCGAACTAAAAGGATGTTTTATTTTATTGGATGAACCCAGCGTAACAGGTACTGCCAATATTTTAATGGCCTCGGTAATGGCTACGGGCACTACCACCATTTACAACGCTGCCTGCGAACCTTACTTGCAGCAACTCTGTAAAATGCTAAATCGTATGGGTGCACAGATAGAGGGCATCGGCAGCAATATGCTTGTAATAAATGGTGTGCAAGAGTTGAAAGGCACTGAACACACCATGCTGGCAGATATGATTGAAGTAGGCAGTTTTATTGGGCTGGCAGCCATGACGAGGAGCAGCATCACCATAAAAAACGCCGGCGTAGCCTCTTTAGGCGTTATTCCAGATAAGTTTCGGCAACTTGGTATTGAACTCAATATACAAGGCGACGACATTCACGTGCCTGCGCAAGAATATTATGATATTCAAAAATACATGGATGGTGGTGTACTCAGTATTTACGACCACCCATGGCCCGGTTTTACGCCAGATCTTTTAAGCATAGTGCTGGTTACTGCCATACAGGCCCGGGGCAGCGTGCTCATTCACCAAAAAATGTTTGAAAGCCGCCTATTTTTTGTAGATAAACTGATAGAAATGGGTGCTCAAATAATCTTGTGTGATCCTCACAGGGCTGTGGTGATAGGGCTAGAAAGGGAAACGCAACTTAGAGGCATTACCATGACAAGCCCAGATATAAGAGCGGGTGTAGCGTTGCTCATTGCGGCCCTCAGCGCCCAGGGCAAAAGCATAATACAAAACATTGAACAGATAGATCGTGGCTACCAATACATAGACGACCGGCTTCGGAGCCTCGGCGCCGACATTAAAAGAATTGATGGATAAAACTGTAACTTCTTTTTGCTGATGAGGCCATTCCCTGCATGGGCCTCAGGATGTATTGTTTTGGGTTATTCCTTTTACTTTTCTTTTCTTTGCACATGAGTTTTTTCTACCAGAAAATATTAATTATTACCGCACCTTCAGGCGCCGGCAAAACTTCCATTACACGCCACCTCATGCAGCGTTTCAGCACGTTGGCTTTCTCTATATCGGCAGCTACCCGCAGCGCACGCAGCAACGAAGTAAATGGGGCTGATTATTATTTTATGAGCGATGCAGAGTTTCAGCAAAAAATTAAGAACAAAGAATTTGCTGAATGGGAAATGGTGTACGAAGGCAAATATTATGGTACTTTAAAATCGGAACTGGAGCGCATCTGGAGTAACAACCAAATTCCGGTGCTGGATATTGATGTAAAAGGGGCTATTCATGTCCAAAAACAATACCCCATAAATACCCTCAGTATTTTTATTGAACCACCTTCTGTAGATGAGCTCAAGAAAAGACTGGAAGGACGGGGAACAGAAACGCAGCAATCATTGGCCTCCCGGGTGAACAAAGCGGCCTACGAAATATCTTTTAAAACACATTTCGATAAGATCATCATTAACGACGACCTGAAACAGGCATGCGAAGCCGCCGAAAAACTGGTTCAAAGATTTATTGAGCAGCCCTTGCAGGAGGGTCACAAGAACGATTGATCTTATTTACCTATTTTTATAGTATGTATACGGCTTTACTCATCATATTTTTTATTTCTATACTACTCATCTGCTTTTTTGCCGGAATAGAGATTGCGTTTATATCGGCCAATAAACTTTCGATAGAACTAAGCAAAAAACAAGGAACCTACAGCGGCAAAACCTGGGGAAATTTTTCTGACCATCCTACAAAATTTATTGGAACCATACTGGTGGCCATCAATATTGTATTGGTAGTTTATGGTTTGCTGGTGGGTGAAATGCTGACGCCTATTTGGGACATCATCAAAAATAATTTGCCACAGTCGGCAGAAAACTATGTGGATTATATCCGCCTATTTGTAGAAACGCTCCTGTCTGCAGCCATCATTATTTTTCTCATCGTTTTTATCAAAGCAGTTTTCCAGGCGAGGAACAATTCTATTTTAAAGAGTGGTATCATCAGTTATTTCGCCCGGTTTTTTTCATGGCTTTTTGCAGGCTTATCCAGCATGTTCATTGCTTTTTCCGAATGGATGCTGCGGTATATTTTTAATGTAAAATTGTCTGAAAAGAAAGAGATGTTTAGTAAAATTGATCTCGAGCATTTCATCCAGCAATCTAAAAGCTTTAACGAAGATGAAAACTCCGAGATCAACAAAGAACTTTTTGAAAATGCTTTGTCTATCAGGGATATCAAATTAAGAGAGTGCCTGGTACCCCGCAAAGAAATTGTGAGTATTCCTCAAAATAGTACTCTGGAAGAAGTTAAAAACAGCTTTATAGAAACCCGGCTAAGCAAACTGGTTGTATACGATAATGATATAGATAATATTACCGGCTACATCCATCAACTAGATCTGTTTAAAAATCCCGGGTCGGTAAAAGACATTTTGTTGCCTATACCCACCGTGCCCGAAAGCATGAGTGTAACAAGCCTGATGGATAAATTTGCCAAAGAACGCAAAACAATTGCCTGGGTAATAGATGAGTTTGGCGGCACGGCCGGCATTGTAACTATGGAAGATCTCCTGGAAGAAATCTTTGGCGAAATAAAGGATGAATACGATGATGTGGATGAATTGGTGAACAAACAATTGTCAACCACAGAATATCTTTTTAGTGGCCGGCTAGAGTTGGACTTTATCACCGAAAAGTACGACCTCGAATTCCCCAACAACGAAGACGCCGAAACACTCTCGGGTTTTATTATTCAAAACAACGAAGCCATACCCCAACAGAAAGAACGCATTATTGTAGGCAACTACGAGTTTGACGTATTGAGTGTAAGTGGCACCCGCATAGAAACCGTTAAACTTAAAGTGCTTAAATAAAATACCAGCTGCTGGCATAGTTATTTATTTTTGCCAAATGATTATTGCGGCGCATATTCAGCAAACCAAAGGCTCCACTTCCTTTCTTTTAAAATACCTGGCAACTATCGCAGAGGAACAGCGATCTGTGCAATTTATACTTTTCTGCGAAGCGGATGAAGTATCCGTCCCGCTACCTGCCAACTGCAAAACTATATTCCTAAAACGATCCTTAAAAAATAGTTTGCTCCTGCATTATTGGCTCAATTATACTTTACCAGGCCAGTTAAAAAAATACAAGGCCAGCTTATTTATCACTGAAAATAATACATGCAGCCTGCGAACCACAGTGCCGCAATTAATGCTGGTGAAGCAAGATTTTACAACCTCCACAACATCCGGCACGAAGACTGTCAGCGTCCGTTACCTCAAAAAATATTTCCCTGCATTTGCTGGTAAAGCTGCACAAGTATGTACCATCAACTCCATGTTAGCAGTAGAACTCATCTCCCAGTATCCTGTTTTAAAAGATAAAATAACTAACATCTATCATGGCATTTCAGAATATTACGAGCCAATAGATGAACAACAAAAAGCTGATTTGCTCGAGAAGTATACAGAGGGATCTCATTTTTTTGTTTGCGAATGTAACGCTGTGAATCGCCTGCAGTTGATAACTGTTTTGAAAGCCTTTTCTATTTTTAAAAAGAGACTAAAATCTTCCCTTCAACTTGTACTTATTAACAAAGGGAGGGATAATCCCATCCCTGACTTTCATTTATATAAATATCGCAAGGAGGTGCAATGGCTGACCGGCATCACACAACAAGCGGAGGCAAATATTGTAGCCGCAGCCTACGCCGGCATACAAATTTCCAGCCCTCCAATGGAGAATGATTGGGGACTGCAATGTATGCGATGTGAAATACCATTGGTAACCTTAGAAAGCAAAGTTGCCCGACAATTATACGACGACGCAGCCACTTATACAGAATTAGACGAAAAAACATTGGCCGAGAAACTTATGGTACTTTACAAGGATGAGAACCACAGAAACGTGCAGATTAGCAAGGGAAAAAGCATTGCTGCACCCTACAGCTGGCAGCATAGCAGTCAGTTGCTCTGGCAAAGTATTTTACAATGCAGTAAAGATTAAACAGCAATCGTTTTACCTTTGCTGCTCAAAAATAAAATCTCATGCGGCAATCGACGATAAAAATTGATGTTCTCCTGGACCCCAATAAAATTCCTGAACAAATAAACTGGCAGGCTACGGACAGCAGCGCAGACATGGCACAAAAAGCCAAAGCCATGTGCATTGCATTTTGGGATGGTGCTGATAAAACGGCGCTGAGAATAGATCTTTGGACAAAAGATATGATGGTAGATGAAATGGGCGATTTTTATTACCAAATGCTGATGGGCATGGCCGATTCTTTTAAAAGATCTACTAACCAGCAAGGACTGAGCGATGAGTTGAAAGTTTTCGCCAAAGATTTCTTCGAAAAATTTAAAGAAATACAGGCAAAGGAACAACAATAGGCCAGCAGCAAATGCGACATTCAGCTGCGTAAAAAATAATTCATTCAACGATAAAAATAATACCATGTCTTTAGAAGTACAAGTAATGACAGAAATGAAAGAAGCCATGAAAGCAAAGAACGAAGCAGTGCTGCGGAGTTTGCGGGCTATCAAGGCCGAGATCATAAAAGCAAAGACGGACCCGGGTGCCAATGGTATAATTGATGAGGCAACCGAACAAAAGTTTTTGCAAAAAATGATGAAGCAGCGTAAAGATTCTTTTGAGATATTTACCCAACAGGGCCGCACAGACCTGGCACAAAAAGAAGAAGAGGAAATGGCCGTTATAGAAAAATTTCTTCCAAAGCAAATGACGAGCGAAGAAATCAGAACAGCGCTGGCGGCTATTATAACCCAAACTGGGGCAGCCTCTGCAGCCGATCTTGGCAAGGTAATGGGCGTTGCCTCCAAACAACTTGCTGGCAAGGCAGATGGCAAAACCATTAGTGCGATAGTAAAAGAAATGCTCGCCTAAGTAAGCCTATGCTCATCGATATATTTTTTGTGTTGCTTTTGTTGCTGGCCTGCTTTAAGGGTTACAGCAAAGGATTGATCGTGGCGTTATTTTCCATTATTGGATTTATAGCCGGGCTGGCTGCTGCATTAAAATTATCTGCTTATGCTGCGGAAAAATTGTCGGGCAGCTTTAACGCTTCTGGCAAATGGCTGCCTTTTGTTTCGTTCCTTTTAGTATTCCTTGCAGTAGTATTGCTGGTAAATTTAGGCGCAAGACTTTTACAAAAATCCGTCGAAATGATCATGCTAGGTTGGGCCAACCGGTTAGCTGGCGTTATTTTATTTGTCATTTTGTACAGCATGTTATTGAGCATTTTCTTGTTCTACGCCGTGCAACTCCATTTTCTTTCTGACGAGGCCGTGGCTGCGTCCATCGCCTACCCTTACCTGAAACCAATAGGCCCTGCTGTTATCAATGGGCTCGGCACGGTGATCCCCGTATTTAAAAATATGTTTACGCAACTACAGGATTTTTTTGGCCAACTGCCTTCACAAACAGCACCTGACAAATAAAAAACCAGACCGCTTTTGCGATACATCGTTGATGATGCCTGCGGGTAACCTTTATTAAATTCAAGTAACCATCGCCTGAACCCTTAAATAAATAATCAAATAAAGCATAGGATTGATATCTTTGACTCATTGCCTGATTTTTAACATAAATCGTTATTTTAGCAATTGATTGCAAACGATTCACTAGACACCTACTAATGAGCTACGAAATTAAACAAGACGGCAAATTCAAATTTATTGAAGAGGGCGAGGGTGAAACACTGATGTTATTACATGGTTTGTTTGGCGCACTTAGTAATTTTAGAGATCTCATAGAACACTTCAGAAAGAATTATAAAGTGGTAGTGCCTATTTTACCCTTGCTGGATATGGACCTGCTGCACACTTCAGTAAGCGGGTTGCAAAAATATGTACACAAATTTATAGAGCACCGTCAATACCAGCAAATACACCTCATGGGCAATTCGCTCGGCGGGCATGTTGCACTGGTGGTTATTTTAAAAAATCCTGACAATATCAAATCGCTCATTCTTACCGGCAGTTCCGGGCTTTTTGAAAATGGAATGGGTGATACTTATCCCAAAAGAGGCGACAAAGAATACATCAGGAATAAAACGGCACTTACTTTTTACGACCCGGCCATGGCTACCGATGAGCTGGTAAACGAGGTCTTTGAGATTACGAATAACCGTTTGAAAGTTATCAAAATTATTGCCCTGGCTAAAAGTGCTATTCGCAACAACTTAGGAGAAGAATTAAAACATATCCTTCAGCCTACCTGTCTTATTTGGGGAAACAATGATACCATTACGCCACCATTTGTAGGCAAAGAGTTCAACAACCTAATTCCAAACAGCGAGTTGCATCTGATTGATAAATGTGGCCATGCACCCATGATGGAAGTACCGGTTGAGTTTAACCGCATCCTCGAAGGGTTTCTTGCAAAATTAAAATCTCCTGCTGCAACGGTTTAGACAATTATTTGGTCTCCTTACAAACCAATGAGGCTTTTTACCAAATTGCAGCATTGTGAAATACCAAAATTCCGTTACATGTTAACAGTAGACCTTCTCAACAATAATTTACCCCGCCTACAACTGCAAGACAGTATCGCCAAGGCTTTGCAATTGGTAGCCGACTTTAGGGTTACGCATTTACCCGTGGCTGCCGATGATAAGTACCTGGGGTTGCTAAGCGAAGAAGACCTGTTAGACGCAGAAGATGAACGCCTGCCCATTGAGGTATTGCAGGAACATTTTATACTTACTTCCGTAAAGGATAATATGCATTTTTTAAATGCGGTAAATGCTGCCATACAATCAGACACCAACATTATTCCGGTAGTGAATGAGGAAGGAGACCTGATGGGCGTAATCTCCATGCCAGATTTGTTGAAGACCCTCGGTAACTTTGCTGGTGCCAACGAAATTGGTGGCATCATTGTGTTAGAAATGGAACGATCGCAATTTGCACTTTCCGAAATAAGCCGTATTGTAGAGAGCAATGACTGCACCATCTTGCATCTAAATTCTAATGCGGACCCCATTACCGGCTTGCTTACTGTGACATTGCATTTAAACAAAAGAGAAATATCTGCGGTGGTATCTACTTTTGAGAGATATGATTACGATGTGATTTACTTTTTTGGAAACGAAAAATTTGAAAACGAAATACACAGTAACTACCGCCACCTGATGAACTATCTAGATATTTAGTGCGTCTTTAGGTTCAGTTGCATAAACCTGTTTTTTAAAACGGCCGAACGATTAAAGATATTTACCTGCTCATGCCTCTCGCCAAACTCTTGCTATTTCTTTTTTGTTGCTGGGCAGATACTTGCATAGCACAACAAGAAATACCCGATTTTTATAAAGGGCTTAACGGTAAAATTTTAGCAGACTCTACTGCCAAAATTTTTGTATCTGCCATTTACATTAAGGGTAATAAAAAAACCAAAGCCTATATTATAGAACGGGAAATGCGTTTTAAAAAAGGCGATTCTGTGCTGGCATCTTCCATCCAGGAGAAGCTACAGCTTTCCCAGGAACTCATTTATAACACCAAACTTTTTACAGAAGTTAACCTGGAGCCGCATTTTATTTCTGCTACCGAAGTGGAGGTTCACATCAGCCTAAAAGAAAAGTGGTACATCTACCCCACACCACAGTTTCAACTGATAGATAGAAACATTAATGAATGGATAAAAACCTACAATGCAGACCTGGAGAGGGTTGTATACGGTGCCAAATTTGCCCACTACAATTTAAGCGGTCGGAGAGATCAGTTAAAAATAACTGTGTTGAATGGTTATACGAGAAACTTTTCTTTCAATTACAGCACTCCGTATAGTAACAGCAATCTCACCGAAGGCTTCTCGGTATCTGCCGGCTATACACAAAACCGGGAGGTCACTTATAAAACAAGCCAGGGCAATATACCATTGCGTTTAACCGGGGAAAAATTCATACGAAATAATTTTACTGCTGCTGCAGCCTATATCATGCGTAAAGGATTTTATCGCAGGCATGTCTTTAGCATCGGATACACACAGAGCAAGGTAGATGACAGCATCACCCAGCGCTACAATCAACGCTATTTTGACAATGGTAAAAACTCCGTGGGCTATACAGACCTCGCCTATACTTACCAATATATAAACACCAATAATATTAATTACCCACTCACGGGCAAATTGTTAACCCTCACTGTAGCCAAAAGAGGATTGGGCCTTAGCGGTGGCATCAATATGCTTAGTGCAGATGCAGATTACAGTCGATTTTTTACCCATACAAAAAGTTGGTTTAGCGTGCTGCAAACTCATGTAAAAATAAAAGCACCTGCTACCGAAGCATACATCAACCAGTCTGCGATGGGCTATGGAGATCTTTACCTGCAGGGACTGGAAAAGTATGTGATTGATGGTTTGTTGATGGGGTTGGCAAAATATACGCTGAAACGAAAACTCGTTTCCTTCAACATTCCGATACCCTTTAAAAACAAATTAGCCACTTCTATACCGGTTACGATTTTTGCAAAAACCTTTGTAAACGGTGGGTTTAGCTACATTCAAAAACAATTTGATACCATGCTGGGCAACCGCTTTCTTTACACCGGTGGGTTTGGTTTAGATATCTTAACCCTTTATGATTTCAACCTCAGAGTAGAATACAGTTTCAATCAATTAGGCGAAAAGGGTTTATTTTTGCATGCTAAAGGCGGTTTTTAAAAAACCCTTTATAGAATTACATGAGAATAGCTATTTACAGCCGGGGCATTGAAAACAATCAACTGGAAGATATAGAATTGCTGATAAGCGTATTGCTTAAACATGGAGCGGAACCCGTTTTTTACCAGGATTTTTTTAATCAATTTTATTCAGCCGTAGACCTGGAAGGCAAATACTCTACTTTTAACAGCAGCACAGATATGGACAGCAGTATAGACTGCCTCATAAGCCTGGGCGGAGATGGGACCATGCTAGATACGGTAACGCTTGTGCGAGATACCGGCATCCCGGTTTTAGGAATCAATTACGGCAGGCTTGGCTTTTTGGCAAACATTGGCAGAGATGAAATAAACTCAGCCGTGGAGGCACTCGTAGAAAGAAAATATGTATTAGACAAAAGAACCCTCCTTCACCTGGATGCGAACCAGCAATTGTTTGGCGATGTGCCTTATGCCCTCAATGAATTTACGCTGCATAAGAGCGATACCTCGCCGATGATCAAAATACACACTTACCTGAACGGAGAATTTCTGAACACTTTTTGGGCCGATGGTTTAATCGTAGCTACGCCCACCGGCTCTACGGGGTATTCGCTTAGTTGTAATGGTCCGGTAGTTTTTCCGGACAGTGCAAGTTTTGTGATTACCCCCGTGTCGCCACATAACCTGAATATAAGACCCATCATTGTACCGGATAACAATGTGGTTTCTTTCGAGATAGAAGGACGGACTGATAATTTTATATGCAGCATGGATAGCCGAAGGGAACTGGTATCAAAAGAAATTCAGTTGGCTGTGAAGAAAGAAGATTTTGGCATCAACCTAATTCGCTTAAATGAGAATAATTTTTTACAAACCTTGCGCAACAAACTCTCTTGGGGATTGGATAAGAGGAATTAATTGGGAGTTTCAAAGGTTCAAGGTTCAAGGTTCAATGTTCAAGGTTAGGGCTCTAGATATGCCGTTTAAGGTTTGACGTTTAAGGTTTGATCGAGCCGAAGCATTTTTGAGATCTTCGTAAGTACTCTAATTATTGTATTGACCATTGACTTTTCACCTTTGACTTTTGACCATTCACCATTCACACCATTCACCATTCACCACCCATGCTTCCCAAGTCAAAAAAAATATTTAGCGTATTCTTCATCTACTGGATCTTACTGGCCTATGTGGTAGCGGCTCTTATTTTTTGGTTCATCACGCTAAACAAACAAAGTGAGTTGATGAGCCAATTAAAAATGCAGAGTTTCCCTGCCAAGGCAGCAATCATACAAAGTGAATCTGATAGAAAACAGTTGCAATATGCCGGGGAGGGCGCTACGTTTTTACTAGTGATATTGACGGGTGCCATATTTTTTTATAGGGCTGTAAAACGGCAATTTAAAATCAGCCAGGAGCAGCAGCATTTTATGATGGCCATAACGCACGAACTCAAAACTCCAATTGCCATTGCAAAGCTAAACCTGGAGACCATGCAAAAAAGGAAACTGGATGACCAGCAGCAACAGCGCCTCCTGCACAATACCCTGCACGAAACAACCCGCCTCGACACACTTTGTAACAACATGCTCATCTCTTCGCAAATTGAAGCTGGTGGCTATCGTTTTGTTAGGGAAGAAATAAATCTGGGTAAGCTGCTAAGCAACTGTGCCGATGATTTTTCGCTCCGCTATCCGCAAAGAAATTTTTTTAAAAAAATAGAGGACGATATCATAATTACAGGCGATAAAATGTTACTCCAAATAGCTTTTAATAACCTCCTGGAAAATGCTGTAAAATATTCTGCACGGGAAACAGCTGTAGAGGTGGCCCTGGAGCTGAACGATACTGTGGCAGAAATACAGGTAAAAGACGACGGACCCGGTATTGCCGATGATGAAAAGAAAAAAGTATTTCAAAAGTTTTACCGCCTTGGTAATGAAGCAACCAAACGAGCAAAGGGTACTGGCCTTGGACTGTACATTACCAAAAAAATTATCAAAAATCATGGCGGAAATATTTTCGCACAGGACAATACTCCGGCCGGGAGTACCTTTACCATCCAGTTGGCAGTAGTAGTTTAAAATTACACTATGGCAGAAAAGGTTTATTCAATTTTATTGGTAGAAGATGAGGAGAATTTACAGGAAGCTTTAAAACTAAACCTGGAGCTTGAAGGTTATGAGATAACCAGCAGTTATGACGGGGAGCAAGCACTTCGATTTTTTCAACAGGAGCATTTTGACCTTATTATATTAGATGTAATGTTGCCTGAGCTGGATGGCATCAGCGTTTGCGAAACCATACGCCTAAGCAACAACGAAGTACCCATTTTAATTTTAAGTGCTAAAAACAGCAGTGCTGATAGAGTATTAGGCCTTAAAAAAGGCGCAGACGATTATCTCACCAAACCTTTCAACCTGGAAGAGTTACTTTTAAGAGTAACTAAACTCATTCGCAAGAGTGAGCAAATGGCCATTAAAAAAAACCTGCCGGACATCTATGAGTTTGGAAAAAATAAAATTGATTTTCGTGGGCTCATTGGTACAAATAAAAAAGACGAACAAATTATGTTGTCCAAGCGGGAAGGCATGTTGCTTAAACTGCTTATCGAAAATAAAAACGAGGTAGTAACGAGGGAAAAAATATTGCAGGCAGTTTGGGGTTACAATGTGTACCCCACTACACGCACCATCGATAATTTCATTTTAAGTTTCAGAAAATATTTTGAAGAAGACAGTCGCAACCCTGTTTACTTCCATTCTGTAAGAGGCGTAGGCTACAAGTTTACCGGCTAACATGCAGGTGGCTGGTTTGGATAGATTTTACCAGGTCTTGCGAACGGTTGTATAATTTTTCCATCTCATCATTTCTCTCAAAGGGTGTGTACAATTGCCACTCAATATCCTGCAAAAGTTCCTGGGTCTGCAATGCAATCTCATTGTCTACACCAGCCTTGTCCATAACCGACGATATCTTTTTAGCATTCAAATCCTGCAAATTCAGGCCAAACTTATTTGCCAAGTAATGCTTAAGATCATGATTTAGCAAAGCATAAAAGTCTACACACTCCTCACTCTGCAGGCAGTTTTGCGCCATGGCCAAAGGATTGTTAGCAATCAGGGAAACGGTTTCTTCCGCAAACAAATTTTCTTTTTGGGTCGTTTCATGCAAGCTAACAGCAGAGGTAGAAGTTGTTTGCTTCTTGGCATCCAACCTCATCCAGAAAAATACGCCGAGGGCTATCAGCATGGCAATGATACAAACCAGCCATGTTCTGTTTTTAAACAAGGTAGTTGCCAGAGAAAAAGTTGGCTCCTGCCCCGAAGCATCTGCATAGATAGCAGGATTAGGGGTACCTTTTACTACCCTGATTGAGATTGGATCTGAAACACTGGTTTGGTAAGAGGCGATGGCAGGATCAAAATAGCTAAAAGTAACGGAAGGTAAAGTATAGCTGCCTTCCTTTGAAACGGTAAATGGTATTTCAAATATTTTTCGACCGCTAACAGGCACCGTTGTTTGTTCCAATTCATCTACCACATTCACATCAAATACCTCGAGTCCTTTGGGCCAGTTTACTTCAGGCGATGTAACCAACTGAAGATTGCCCCGCCCGCTTACCACAATCCTAAGCCTTCCGGTTTCCGAAGTAGTAAGATTATTTTTTTCCAGCGAGGCAGCAATTTCAAACTTCCCCACAGCACCATTGAAAGATGCTGGCTTACCAGCCAAAGGCAAGGGCTTCACCAATATGGTCACGGGTTGGCTGTTCAGGCTCACCACTTGCGAAACCGTCGCAGCGGGGTCCAGGCCAATGCCATTTACAAAACCATCAATATTTCCATTTATTTCGCTGGCATCGCTTTTTAAAAACAACACATTATTTTCCAGGGTAGCAGTTTCCAACTCTATGGTACCATCTTGCAACGGATACAGTTGGGCTTTTCTAATAGTATAGATATTGTAGTCTCTTCCGTTTAACTTTCCCCGGGCATAGCCGGTGGCATCGGCCTGTTGCAGGTCTATTACAGAAAATCCATTAAATGCAGGATTTTTAGTAAGCCGGCTCTCGCTCCTGAGCCTTGAATATAAATTGTAAGTAGCCACAATAGGTTCCCCTACATAGCAACTGGCCTTGCTGGTTTCCAGTTTTAACTGCATATTTTTATTTACCTTATCCGGCACACGCTCATTGGGTTTCAAAATAAAATCTGTAAAATCTGGTTGGCGTTCCGGCTGTGCAAAAGGGCTTAAAGAAGCATACGGCGCAGCCGGCGAGGATGCACCTCCACTGCTATTCTTCACTTTTAATTTTAGCGGGGCTGATGAATAATTCTTTCCATCCAATGTTGCTTTCAAAGCAGGCAAAACGAAACTACCGGTGCGCCGGGGTTGGAGTATATAACTTACGGCTACATATTGGGTAACGTTGCCGTTTACATTGTTCATTCCACTCTCTTGGTTGGGCCCACTTACTACAATAAAATCTTTTAAGTTAGGTGGTGAAAGCCGGGCAATATCTGTTGCATTTTCTATAAGTAACCTCAAGGTGGTATACTCATCTTTTGAAATTTCAGCGGGGCTCAGTACAGCCGAAAATTTGGGCTGGGCATGGGTGGGCAACACTGCCGTCATTAATACCGAGCAAACTAATAGTGTTTGTAAAAATCTAATCATACCCCATTTAATAATACACACAAAAGTAAAAAATAGAGCCCGCTCTTCCTTGTTAACGAAGCCAAAAACCACCAAAGGAACTGTTAATTAAAGATCGCCGAGTTGGGGACGCAGCACAATTTCTTCTACTACAGCCTGCGGCGAAAGTTTGGTAGCGGCAAGTATCATTTGGGCTACGTCAGTGGCCTCCATAATGCGATTGGTACTGTTATCAAAACCGCCCCAACTGTCCGTGAGCACTGCGCCCGGAAAAACAGCCGTGACTTTTATACCGGTTTGTTTTAATTCATGCCGCAGGTTCTGGCTAAAACCATCGAGGGCAAATTTGCTAATGCTGTAACTGCCGCCACCATCATAAGCATGTAACGCTGCAATGGAGCAAATGTTGAAAATGTGGCCGCTACCGTTTTGCAGCATCGGGGGCAGCAATAAGCGGGTGAGGTAATATGCACTGTACAAATTGGTGTTCATCATGTGTTCCAGGTTTCCCTCTCCTTCATCCTTAATATTGCCTGGCAAATAAGTTCCGGCATTGTTTACCAGTATAGCCGGCCGGCCCTGCTGCAGGCACCAGGCAGCAAAAGACTGCACCTGTAATTTATCAGATAAATCTGCTACAAAACTATGTATGCTGGCCTTGGGGTATTGTTCCTGCATTTCTGCTACACAACTTTGTAACGTTTGCGCATTGCGGGCACATAGGAGTAACGTGTCGCCTTCTGCAGCAAATTGTTGGGCAATGGCTTTACCTATTCCTTTGCTGGCACCCGTAACTACCACCATTTTACCACCCACAGTTTCATTTTCCATATTTAAAAAGAGTTAATGTAATTTGCAATTTTAATAAAATTTATTGCATAAAGATATTTGCAGAAACAGCAGTTATGAACAAATACCAACATCTTTTCTTTGACTTGGACCATACCCTCTGGGATTTTGACAGCAATGCTAAAGTAGCCTTAAACGTTATTTATGGTAAGTTTGACCTTCAAACCCGGGTAAGTGCTGAGTTTGATGATTTTTATCAAAAATACCTATTTCACAACCATGAGTTGTGGGAACGCTACCACAAAGGATTGATAAGCTCTGAAGACCTTAAATGGAAACGTATGTGGCGCACCATGCTCGATTTTAAAATTGCAGATGAGCCCCTGGCAAAGGAAATGAGTGCAGAGTTCCTGGAAGTACTGCCCATTCAAACATTGGTTTTTCCACACACATTTGAGATACTGGATTATTTAACGGAGAAAAAATACGACCTACACCTTATTACCAATGGGTTTGAAAAAACACAGTGGAGCAAACTGCAGAACAGCGGAATGGATAAATACTTTACGCATGTGATTACCTCCGAGGGGAGCAATAGCCTGAAACCGAAAAAAGAAATTTTTGAATACGCCATGGCCAAAGCGGGTGCCACGGTTTCGCAAAGTATCATGATTGGCGACAACCTGGATGCAGATATACAAGGCGGCATCAATGCCGGGATGGATACCATTTTTGTAAATCACATCGACGCAGAATGTCATATTGATCCAACTTATATTATTACGCATTTGCAAGAACTGGAAAATATATTTTAAACATACTAAAGTTTACAAAAGCATCCTACAAATTATCTGCTCTATGCCGACTGTTTTCATAAGACAAACGATTGCGGTTTTTGCCAGCATATTATTGCTAAGTTCCTGCTTTCAGGTAGTTGAAGAAATAACGCTTAAGAATGATGGTAGCGGAGAAATGCAACTGACGGTAAATTTTAGCCAGAGCAAATCTAAATTGGCTTCTATCATGCTGATGGATAGCCTGAATGGCTATAAGATTCCAAGCGAAAAAGATATTCAGGAATTCATGAGTGAAACGGTTGATTACCTTAAAAAGTCTAAGGGTGTGAGCAATGTAAAGAAAACGCTGGATCTTAAAAATTACATTGCTACAGTAAATTTTAGTTTTAAAGACCTGTCAGACATCAACGGCCTTACCAAAAAATTGTTAGAAAAAGAAAAAAGCAAAGCGCCGGTAAACAGTTATGCTTTTGAAAAAGTGCTGGGCCAGGTGAAAAGAATTTACCAGTACTCCCCTGCCATGAAAAAAGAATATGATAAATTAAAACCCAAAGACAGGGAGTTGTTCAAGACTGCTGGCTTCACCAGCATCTTTAGGTTTGATAAAGCCATTGCTTCCAGCAGCAATAAAATTGCAAAAGTTTCACCCTCTGGTAAAGCTATTATGATTAAAACAACGGCGCTAGCTCTTATTTTTGGCTCGGCCAATATTTCAAACAATATTCAACTTGCTAAATAATAATTTACCAGTACCAATAGTACCACCACTAACTCTAACACGCTTTATGAAAAAGTATTTTTGCTTTGCATTGCTCCTGCTGGTTGCCAATGGCATCATTGCTCAAAACCCTGCACTTAAAATTCCCTCCACTGCCAATGTGGTTGGCAGCATTAACCTGGGTAAAATAAACGGCATGATGCCCATGGCAGAATGGGACAAAACGAGCCTGGGTAAAAAAATAAAAGAAATGAGGGGCAGCGATACAACGCTACAATACAATTCTGTGCAAGACCTGGGCATAGACCTTGGCAGCACGCTATATTACTTTCATACAGAAAACGACAGCATGCATTTGAATACCGTGCTGGCTACATTGACCGATGCTGGTAAAACAGACCAGTTTTTTGCTAACAAAGAAATAGTGAGGCTGGCGGGCAATGTAAGGAAACATGTGGACAATGATAGCACGGGTTATTTTATGTGGAACGATGTGCAGATGATTTATGTGAAGGCACTTATGAAAGATGCCTACTTTAAAGATGTGACCATTGCACAAAGGCATGGCTTGACTTACAACGTACCTCGCATTTATGATGAAGAAGTAACTATAAATGCCGTAGATTCTTCGGAAATGACGGTAGAAGATTTACAAAAAGTGGATTCTGCAACCGCAGCTGAGGATTCTGTTTTGGTGAACACGCTGCAGGAAGAAATGGATGAGATGGAAGACACCGTTTCTATTGTTTACGAAGCGGCAGACGAAAATGATTTTGACTATTACAACGACTTAAAAATTAAAAAAAGGCTAATGGCCATTTCAGCCGCAGGAGCTGTTAATGAGTTTTTTTATACCACTCCCACAACGTCTGTGTTGAACAATAGCCGCTACCTAAAAAATTATGACGCTACTGCTGCTGCTTCCATCTGGGTAGATAAGCCGATGGATTTTTATACCAGCATGGTACCGGGCTATCTGTTATACAAAACCAACCCGCTTGATGTGGCTTTCAAAATGAATGAGGAGTCCGGCTACGAAAGTTTTGCTGCCAGTTTGCTGCTGGACAATCGCAGATTAACGATGCATACTCAAATGGAACTGAGCCCAGCCATGGCAGCCATGCAAGAGAAGATACTGAGTCGTAAACTGAACAAACGTTTCTTTAAATATATTGATACCGATAGTATGCTGGGTTACATGAGTTGGGCGCTGGATACCAAAGCCTACCTGGAGCAAATACCCCAATTACTTGAACGCACTTATGGAAGTATGGGCGTGGGCGTAGGGCGGGACGAAGCATCCCTTGCTGCAGAATTCATTTCGTTGCTGATAGACGAAGAAGCCATTGCCAATATGATTAAAGGAGATGCGATGGTTGTTTTTGATGGCGTATACCAACAGCAGGTGAACTATACAGATTATACTTACGACGAAAATTTTAAAGCTACCCCAAAAGATACAACCCGGACGGAAACCCTACCCCGCTTTTTGATGATGATGTCATCAGAAGAAAATAACCTTACCAGGAAATTGGTAAAATACGGTATCAAAAAAGAAGTAGTAAAGCCAAGTGGTGCATTTTATGAAATTGAAATTCCTAAAAGCCCGGTAAGGTTGTTCTTTATGAATAAAGATGGCATTTTCTTTTTAACGAATTCTATCAGCAACATAGAACAAATAAGTACAGGAACATTTAGAGCCAGCATTTCTAAAAAAGAAAAAAAAACCTTAAGCAGCCATCCTTTTAGCATGTACATCAATCCCAAAAATATCTCAGGCAAAATAGCCCAAACAGACCTGGGTGCAACAGAAAGCCTTGCGGAAATGATCAATACTTTCAATAAAATGGGCGAAGTGAGGTTACAGGCAAATGCATTAAAGAATAATATGTACAGCGCCGATCTGTGGATGGACGTACCGGCCGGCAACAGCAATGCGGTAACTTATTTCTTTAGCCTTTTTGATGGGATGCTGAAATAACCGTTTTATATGCGTAAAAAATTAGCCATAGCAGCAGCAATTATTTTATTGTTGCTGCTTTCTTTTTTCGGGATACTTCGTTACCGGCAGTACAGTTCGTACAAAGTGCCCGTGCATGCGGAGGCACAAACCATCATAAAGGTAAACGCAGATGATTTCCTAAAAATGTTCGTTCGTAATTACGGCATCAATTTCATAAAGAAAATAGCCAAACGGGATACAACAGAAAAAGCACCCTCACTCAACACCGGCATCTGGCTGCCCGGCAATTTTTTTATTTACAACCTGGCTTCCCTAAAGCCCACCACTTTATTTTGTACCCTACCGGTTTTTAATCAACAGGATTTTTTATTGTTTGCCCAAAAAAAATGGAAGATCCTGTTCGTAAAAAGAGATGGAATTTATGTTGGAAGCAATGAAGCGGGTACTTTGAATGTGGCATGCAACGCAGATTATATAAGCTTTTCCTGGTCGCCTGCCAAAGAAAACGTGCAGCCCTATTTGAAAGAAATACTGGCCGGCAAGGATCTTACTGTGCAACATCCGATACTGGCTAACCGGCTAAAAGATCAGCAACTGCCACTTGTAGCCATTAATGGAAACAATATCGTTTCTTTGGATTTTAACGACAATCAATTGTTGTTGCATGCTGCTATAGAAAATATTGATGGCATTAAATTCCCGGCAACTTTTCAACAAAGGAGCTTTACAGCAGAACCCCATTCTTACATTTCGTTCAATGGGCAGTTGGATCCTTCGCTGTTTAAAAAAGAATATAATATTAAACAATACAGTTTAGCAACCGACAGTATTCTCGGATATCTTCAAGACTATCTTGACGTGCAGCTCGGGCCTGGCATCCTACAAAAAGACAGCATCAGCACCTATGAGTACGATGATAATTTTGAAAAAGTTGCAAAGATCACTGTTACCGATGTGCAAGTGCCATCTATACAATTATCCGTAAAAGCATCGCCAGGCCTTTTGCAATACTTGCAAAGGCAGCAAATCATTTCAACAAACCTGGAATTAAACAGCGAAGTTTTTCCTTTGTACAAGGTAAAGTTGCGGCAGCAGGACGCCATGCTAGATTTTACTACAGGTGGCAACAATTTTCAACAGGCGCTTACACCCTCAGACAATTTCTTAACCCTAAAATTAGATGTAGCAAAAACAACGGCGCAATTGAATCTTCCTTTTTTGGAGGCATACGTTAAAAACATATTGTTGGTAGAAATGGAAGGCACACGCAAGCAGGAAAAAATAAGATTGGAGGGGAAGGTACTTTTTAAAGGAAATGCCCTCAAAGAGATTGTAGAACTGGCAAAGACTTTTTGACCCTTTCAGATTATGGCATAAAAAAGCCCCCGTTTTGCGGAGGCTCAATAAATTTTAGGCTAGCATTACATTTTAACCGTTTTGTCTGCACTTTCTTTATGACAAGCTTTTTTATCAGCACTGGCGTCTTTAGAACAGCAGGTTTTTCCTTTGGCACATTTTTTCTTTTTGCCTTTTCCTTCGTTGTTGGCAAAAGTTACACCCGTTACCATCAAAGCGGCTGTTGCCAATAGAAACATTTTTTTCATAATAACTTATTTTTTGTTTGAAGAATAAACGTAAATCTAAAGCTAATATTATAAACTACCAATGCCCGCTTTGTTAAATAAATACCCGGCAATGCAGGTCTAATATAGGAGCCTTACAAAGTTCCAATGACGGTGATACCACCCTTTACCACTTCATTGAGGGTAACATTCAGCTTGGTACCCACAGGTAGCAATAGATCTACCCGGCTACCAAATTTTATAAAACCCATCTCGTTGCACTGTTCTACTTTTTGGCCTACTTCAAGGTAGTTTACAATCCTTTTGGCCACTGCACCTGCAATTTGCTTCACCAATATTTCCAGATTACCTTTGCGAACCACCACACTGTGGCGTTCATTTTCTGTAGATGATTTGGGGTTCCAGGCTACCAGGTACTTGCCTTTGTGGTATTGAGAATACACTACTTCGCCACTAATAGGATTCCTGTTTACATGCACGTTGGCCGGGCTCATAAAAACTGACACCTGTAATCTTTTATCTTTAAAATATTCTGTGTCGGTTATTTCTTCAATAACCACCACTTTACCATCGGCAGGGCAAATGATTTGACCTTCATTGAGTGTGTGCTTGCGGGCAGGTATTCTAAAAAACGAAACGATAAACAGCAGGAAGGCCAAGCTGATAACCAGGAAAATAATGCACAGCCACAACAGCGAACTCCCGAAAAACCAGAACATTGCCACATTTAAAATGCAGAACAACATGGTGGCAATTGCTATAGATTTGGTGCCTTCTCTGTGAATAGTCATTTGGTAAATTTGAAACGCAAATGTAAGAAATAAGCGGTTTAAAGGTTCAAGAAGTTCAAGACGTTTCAGAGGGTTGAGAGTATTGGGTTCCCTGGTATTGGCTCAAGCCTTTTAAACTTTTAAAAGCTGTGAAACCCATTTACCGTTCTTACATAAATAATTTTACATATGCCCATACCGCAGGTGCAGCCAGCAGCAAAGAGTCAAACCTATCCAAGAACCCACCGTGACCAGGCATAAAGTTCCCGCTGTCTTTCACCTTTGCCAGGCGTTTCAATTTGCTTTCCAGCAAATCTCCCAAGGTGCCAAATATTGCACAAATGGCCGCAATAGCTATCCAATGTTTTAACGGTACTGTTTTAGCAATGGGGATCGTTGCTCCCAACACGGCGATAAGCACCACACATAAAATGGCGCCGCCACCTGTACCTTCCCAGGTTTTTTTGGGTGAAATTTTACTGAAAGGGGTTTTTCCAATCATCGACCCTACCAGGTAAGCCATTGTATCATTTATCCAGATAGAAAATATAATTGCGCAAGGCAGCAATGGAGTAAACACATCGCTTACAAGTGCATTGCCCCGATCGCCGCTGGCAAAAAGGGTTCCATCTACGCCAAGGTCAATGACCATTAGCAATGGCATAACTGTGTATAAAACCCCCAATGGAAATAACATGGGGCGGAATTTAAAAATTAATTTTACATACTCCACCATGCACCCGATCATAATGATAAAAAAAAGCAGGAGAAAAGCCCACACATTGGTGAACAAACCTAGCAACATCACCGCTGCAAAAACGATGGCGGTAAGCGTACGGGTTCTAAAAGTCTTTTTATCTAAAGCCATGCCTACTCGTTTACGTTTGAGGCAAAGGAATGAAAAGGATCTGCCTTGGCTATCAACACCTGTTCTCTGGCAGCTATTTTAACTTGCAAGGGTTCGGATACTCTTTGCATTAACTTAAACAAGAAGAAGAGTACCGCTATAGAAACGAGACCAAGCCACCATGGCACTTCAGGATCCAGTTTATCTACCGCAAGTTTCTCACTGCGGGTGCTCAGGTAAAACAATTGCGAAACAGCTATGGCATTGTTTAGAAAATGTGCTACAATGTTTACCCAAATATTTTTGGTTTGGTAAAACATGTAACCCAATGCAAAACCCAGCACTGCCCGGCTGAGGAATAAGTAAACAGAAAAATGAATCAAGCTAAAGAATAGTGAGGTCACGATGATGGCGGCCAGTGGTTTCTTCCACCATTTCTCCAGCAAGTTTTGCACTGCCCCCCTAAAAAATAGTTCTTCGAACATGGCAGGAAAAAAGGCCATGATAAACACTGCCATGATGAACTCAGGCCAGCTCTTCAAATTGCTCAGTGCCAGTACCTGCTCATTGTACAAATCTTCCAGATTTTTGGCGTAGGTATTTAAGTTGGGAAAGTTTGCCACCACAGATTTAGTTAGATCGGCAAGTGGCGAGGCCAGCAAATTAGCTACTAGAATGATAAAAAAGCCAACTACAATCTGCCAGCCATTAAACCATGGATTGAAGCCGAGCCAGAATTTATTTTTACCATTTACCACCAGCGAATACAAAACAGCGGGGATAAACAACAAAAAAAGAGTTCCCAAAACCTGGCTCAACCTGGCCATGGCTACATTTTTAGGGTCCATCAATGCCTTAAGCATGGCATCTCCCATGTTGGCCGCTGAAGTGCCGGCGGGAATGAGTTGCATACCTATAAGTAGCTGCAAACCACCCGCTAAAATGAACCCCAACCCTAGAAAAACGAAGAGAATACCCACCTGTCCCCACCCTGTAAAACCCTTAATTGATTTGTATTGCATATGCTAAGCCTATAAGTTGTAAATTTGCGACCGCAATATACAACTAGATATGCCCAAAATTGGCAACATACAATTACCGGAATTCCCCATCTTGCTAGCTCCCATGGAAGATGTGAGCGACCCGCCGTTTCGTGCAGTTTGTAAAACAAACGGTGCCGACCTCATGTACAGCGAATTCATTAGCAGCGAAGGACTGATCAGAGATGCCATGAAAAGCCGGGCAAAACTCGACTTTAGCGAAGAGGAACGCCCCTTTGGCATACAAATATTTGGTGGCGATGAAGATGCCATGGCAATGAGTGCCCGCATCTGCGAAACCGTAAACCCCGACCTTGTAGATATTAATTTTGGCTGCCCCGTAAAAAAGGTGGTAAGCAAGGGTGCAGGTGCCGGTGTGTTAAAAGACATTGACCTGATGGTGCGGCTCACCC